>NZ_CP015910.2:2720723-3041447 GCF_001676785.2 Brachyspira hyodysenteriae ATCC 27164
GCTACACAATAAAGTTTGTTTATTCCTAAACTGTCAATTAATATCTTCTGAACTTTTACTATATCTTTAATAGTGAAAGTTGGGAAATCTGTACCATAATATGAATTGCTATTTGGCTTTTTAGAGGAAGGTCCTGTAGTTCCGCTGCATCCTCCTAACACATTCGAGCATATTACAAAATATTTATCTGTATCTATTGCCTTTTTCTTTCCTACAAAATTATCCCACCAAGCAATAACATCAGCATCTCCTGTAAAAGCATGACATACTAAAATGGCATTATCTTTATTTACATTCAAATGTCCATTTACAGTATATGCTATAGTTAACTCATTTATTGAAGCTCCATTTTCAAATTTGAAAGGTTTTTCATAATTAAAATACTTCAATTCTGTTTTTTCTTGTTCATTATTCTTTTGTTCTTTTTTATTTTTTATATTCTTCATAAAATAAACCTCTTATTAAAACAGGAGTGATTATTTAATACCTCCTGTTTTTTATATTTAAATTATTTATTTGCTATAGTTAAAGCCTCGTCTAAATAATAAAGTATATCATCAATATGTTCTATACCTATTGAAAGCCTTATAAAGTTTTTACTTATTCCTCCCTTTTTCAACTCTTCTTCAGATAATTGAGAATGAGTAGTAGAAGCAGGATGTGCAACTAAACTCTTAACATCTCCTACATTAACCAAATGAGAGAATAATTTTATATTGTCTATAAATTTAACTGCAGCTTCATACCCGCCTTTTATACCGAATACAACCATACCTCCGAATTTATCTTTCAAATATTTACTTGCTGTAGCATAAGACGGATCATTTTTAAGTCCCGGATATCTTACCCATTCAACTCTATCATCTTTTTCTAAGAACTCAGCAACTTTTAAAGCATTAGAGCAATGTCTGTCCATTCTCACTGCCAAAGATTCTGTTCCCTGAATGAATATCCAAGAGTTATCAGGAGAAAGACAAGCACCCAAATTTCTAAGAGGTACAGTTCTTACTCTCAAAGCAAATGCTATATTTTTAAGTTCATCAGGCAAATCATAAGCCCATCTTAATCCATGATAATTTGCATCTGGTTTTGAAAATAGTGGGAATTTATCGCTTTGCCAATTAAAGTTACCGCCGTCAGTGATTATTCCTCCAACAGCACTTCCATGTCCGCCTATCCATTTTGTAAGAGAGTTTATTACAATATCGGCACCATGTTTAATAGTTTGCAAAAGATAAGGAGTTGTAAAAGTTCCGTCTATAACTAATGGTATTCCGGCATTATGTGCTATTTTAGCAACTGCTTCAATATCTGTAAAATCTAATGAAGGGTTTGAAATTGTTTCTATAAATATTAATTTAGTTTTATCTGTTATAGCCTTAGCAAAATTCTCTGGGTCTTTAGCATCTACAAATTTTGTGTTAATTCCTAGTTTAGGAAGTATTGCTCCAAATTGTGAATATGTTCCTCCATATACATTGAATGCAGAAACTATTTCATCTCCAGCCTCACATATAGTGATTATAGTATAAAAAATAGCATTTGTTCCTGAAGATACTGCAATAGATGCCTTACCGCATTCCATAGCTGTAATTCTTTTTTCTAATATATCTGCTGTAGGATCTCCTAGTCTTGTATAAATATAACCTAGTTCTTTTAAATCAAATAAGTCAGCAGCATGTTTTGAATCTCTAAATAAATATGAAGTAGTTTTATATACCGGAACTCCTCTGCTTCCGAATGTATCATTATAATCTTGTCCCGCATGTGCAGCTAATGTTTCAAATTTCAATTCTCTTGACATCTTTAATACTCCTTTTATATTAATAGATTAAAATAAAAAAAGCCGCCAAATAACTTTGACGGCTTTAAAGTACAAAATAAAAAATAAATTATTATTTACAGCCATCATTATTAAACATACACATTTGCATGAGGCAAAACATTTTGTTCATAACGATGATTGTTTTCATTTACAATATTTCCTAATATATTTATTTAATAATTAACTATAGATTATATATTAATATAAAATTATTGTCAATAGTAATTAATTTTATTTTTATTAGATAGTATTGTTACATTTTGAAGTATTTAATATTCTAATTTGCTTAAAAATAATTTAATAAGTATAAATGCTTGGTATGTGATTAAATTTTTTTTATAATAAAAAAGTTTAGTTTTAAGAAGTTAAACTATTTTTATTTATATAATATTTTTTGAAATTTCTTCAACTTTTTCCAGCACTTCGTCAAAGAATCTATATACTTTATAAACTCGTATACGTTTCAAGAAGACAGCATTTTTATTAAAAAATAGAGCCATTATTTTTACATTTTATAAAATCCATAAAATATAAAGTTAAAACATTTGCACTTTTTGGTTCTTTGATGCTGTCCGCCTTTGGCGTGCGGCGGGAAAAAGAACAACATAAAAATTAACAAAGTTAAAAATTCTTAGTATATAAAAGGAGCTTAGCTTTTAATTTAAGTTAAACTACTTTTTTTTAATATATAATTATTATATATTTTATCTGTTCTCGCTTCTAAATTTGGTAGGATCTGTGAATGGGCGTCTGCCTTGAAATTTTGACAAATAAACTATATTGCTTGCTATAGTTACAAAGCCACTATCTCCGTATTTCATTATGGTTTCTTTGGCTTGCTTGTCTTTCATCATAGGATATGCTAATGGTATACCATCTATAAATAAATGACATAGTATACGTCCGAAAGCATCATAAGAGCCTACAAGAATGCTGACATTTGAAGCATTTTTAATTTTGTTTTCAACATAGGCTTTAACATTAGTTCCATAGTTCTGCTTTAGTTCTGGGGCATCAAGTCCTATGAATCTGTAGTAATTGTCTTTATATTTTATAGTGTCGCCGTCTACCACTCTTATATGATCTTTGTCTAAATCTGATAAATATTTTGATAGCTCTTTATTATAGTTGGAATCTATATTATAAAAATCTTTATTTGTAAATGAGAGAAAAAGTTTTGTATTGTAAGAATCTTTTAAAGTTAAATATTCATCTCTGTTTATATCGTTAATATCCAAAACTACGCGGCTATAATGAATTTTAAAAAATCTAAGTTTATCAATCAGTTTATCATCGCTAGCATAAAACATAATTTTGTCTTTAAAAAATAAAGTATAAAAAATTAGTTTGAACCTGCCTATAAATTTTATGCTTGGAAAATGAGTTTTTATATATTTTTTGTCATCATCATTTTCAGCATACAATACATAAACTTTATCTCTGTTTTTTATACAATCATATATAATACTTGCTTTATTATTTTCTATCATGCTTATTATTGATTTTGAGTCAATAATTAAATCTTTGCTTTCTTTAAGATTATAAGTTTTAATTGCAAAAATAAAAACAAATATTATTATGATAGTATAAATACAAGTCTTTATAATTTTTTCATTTTTTTTATTAGAAGTTCGCATTTAGATTTTATATCCTCAGAAGATACTATCTCTGTAAGCATGCATAAACTCATAGCTTTATGTTCTATAAGCAAATCCATATTATTTAATTTTATTCCGCCTATACAAACGAAAGGAACATCCAAATTTTTAACTACATAATCAAGATAATCAATTCCTGTAGCTTCATTAGCATCAGGTTTAGTATTAGTTGAAAATATAGGTCCTATTCCAATATAATCTGCACTAGTTTTTACAGCTTCCATTGCTTGTTTTTCATTAGTAGTAGAAAGCCCAACAATTTTATCATAGCCAACTATTTTTCTCACTGCTTCAATAGGCATATCTTTTTGCCCTATATGAACTCCGTCAGCTTCAACTGCAATAGCCAAATCAGCATAATCATCTATTATAAATAAAGCATCATACTCTTTTGTAAGCTCTCTGATTTTTAAGCATTCCTCATACTTTTCACGCATATATTTATTAGGATTGTCTTTTTCTCTGTACTGTATTATTTTAATGCCCGCTTCAAGCATTGATTTTACAACTTCTATATTATTTCTTCCGTTAGAAAAATCTTCTGCTGTTACACAGTATATTGAATCTTTAAAATATTTCTCTTTTAAAATCTCTCTTCTTTTATTAATATCTTTTGTATTTATTATATCTTCTATACCTTTCATAAATAATTCCTAAAATTTATTTATTACATTTTATATTTTTTCAAATATTAAGTAAAGTATAAAGTTATTCGCATGCAGATAAAAATAATAAATATTAGTAGATTAACATTCATATTTTTATCCATAAATAAAATTCAATTAAACATGCGTTAAATAAATTTTCAATCTAATTAAAATTTGGGCGGGTGCTTTAAATTCTAATTTAAATAATAAAATAAATAAAAGTTAAAACATCAAAATAAAGCAATTAATAATAAAGGGCGGGGTATGTAATTTAAGTTTTAAAATTTATCTTCACTTGCCCACCCTCTAGGCTTTTTAATTTTTTCTGATATTTTTGTATTACTTTTCTTTTTAATCTTATATGTTATTTTAGCTGCCCACCCAAGATTTTTTTAAATTTATTGTATATTCACCACACGCAGAATAAAGCTTATTAATATAAATAAATTAATAATGGCATAATAATTATATAAATGATTTCGTTTACCGTGCGTTATAAAAAATAAAAGCCTAATATGTTTTACCATACTAAGCTTTATTATTAATTAATTTTTATTAAATTATTTATTTTTTATTCTTTTTAACTTCTTTTGTATTTGCTTCAAGTGCAGGATTATAATCTTTTCTCGTATAAATATAAACAAGCATAACAATACCGATTAACATCATAGGCATAGAATAAATAGCACCAGCTGTGATTGGACCTACTGTCCATTCTGTAATGTCCCTTGCGAACTGTTCTATTAAAGTTCTGAAAAGTCCGTAAAGGAAAATCCAGACCCAAAGCCTTGTACCTGGTCTTATATTTTTATTTTTCTCGCTTAAATATCCTATTAAAAAAGATACAAAAGCAAGAACAATACCTTCAAGAAATGCTTCGTATAATTGTGAAGGGTGTCTTAATTCTGTATAAGGCCTTATTGCCGGAAACATTGCTGCCCATCTGTCATAACCGCCTACTGCATCATATAAAGGAAATTTCATTCCTAAAAAAGAATCTGTAACTCTTCCATAAAGTTCAGCATTCATGAAATTTCCAATCCTTCCAAAGAATAAACATAAACTAGCAGGAAGCGTGCCGTTATCTGTGATATTATAAAAATCATATTTATACTTTTTGCTGAATATAAATAATGCTATAAACATTCCTATAAATCCGCCATGAAATGACATTCCAGCGAAACCTGTGAAACTAAATCCATTATCAAGATTAATACCTATTATTTCCCAAGGTGTCAAAAAACTTTGCGGTGAGTAAAAAAGAAAATAACCAATTCTAGCTCCAGCTATAGCACCAACAGCAGCATAAAAAACCATATCATATATACCGCCGTTTTTTTCATTAAGATTGAATTTTATCCAACCTCTTTTTTGAACAAAATATAATATTATGCAAGATACTAAAATACCTACAATATACATAAGCCCATACCATCTTATAGCACCTAGTATTGGTATGTTAGGCGGAAACACATAAGGAGTAAAAAATTCTGGATATATCATATATTTTCCTTCAAAAATTTATTAATTATTTTTATATACTAATTATTTTTTATAAAAGCAGATTTTTAATATAAGATAATACATTGAAATTATTAATCTATCAAGTGTTTATATGTTGGATAATTTTCTATTTAGTTTTTTTGTTTAGTATAGACAAAGACCTTTGAGCTTCTAAAGATAAAATATCTTCATTGTCTTTATTGATAAAAGTATTTAATATTTCTCTGCTTTTTTCAAGATTAAAAGCTGATAAACAAGTAAGACATTTCCATATAAGAAATTTATCATCTTTATATTTATTCATTAATTTTATTATGTATTCAAGATTTTTTTTGTTTTGTAAATCTTTATTATAAAAACACATATATCCGAAAGCATCTAAAGCTTCATAAATTTTTATTAAATTACTGCTTTTTAAGATTTTTATTAATGCCGGTAAAATACTTATATCCATTTTAGATAAAGTTCTTGCTATTATGTCTCTTGGCAAAGGATATGATTTTTTTGACGATATTTTTTTAGGTAATTTTTTGTACTGATTATTTCCTATGATACCAAGATATTCAGTCATTTTTTCAGCAGTATTAATATTTCCGCTTTGTAAAGTTTCGCAAATTGCAATCTTAGTATACAGACTTTTTTCTTTAGATAATTGCACCAATAATTCATCTTGTACATTATCATCATCTATATAATACTTCAAATTGATAGAAGCAGATGTTCTTATTACGGCATTATCATCATTCAAACAATAAATAAGCTCTTCTAAAGACTTATTTTTCATTGTATTGATATCATCTTCTAATGCCATTCCTCTATTTTCCAATTTATATAAATCGGATTTTAAATTATGTTTCATACATTAATAATATTATTTTTTTATATTATGCAACAATTATATTTTATTATAAAAAATAAATGTATTGACAAATTAATTGATGACGATAATAAATAAAACGAATTTATAATAATGGAATATATTTTATGAAAAAAATTTATTTATTATTAGTTTTATTTAGTTTCATATCCATTAATGCCTATAGTCAGGATAATGCTGCATCTATGATAAAATCTATGGAAATAGAAGATGTTGCAGATATATCTATATCAGATGAAAACTCCACTATGACATTCCAACAATTGGCAGAAAATTATGCTGCTATCATTATGAATAAAAATGCTACACCAGAACAATTGGAAGCTTTAGGCAGTATAATTAAATTATGGATGGATACTTTATCAGCTAATTATACAAGAGATGAAATGTTCAATGAATACAGCAGAATTACATCTACTTTATCATGTATGTCTATACATCTCATATTAAGAATAGCAATAAAAGATAATAATATTCCTACAGAATCAGCACAGAATAATATATACAATTCTATTAATAATAAATTTATACCATCATTTGCCGAATTTAAAAATGACGGTTGGAAGACAGAATTTAATTTTTACGTTATTAATATGTCAGCAGCTGTATGCAAATGGTATGAAGATAAATCCAAAAAATTGGACTATCCAGACTTTAAAGTTTGGAGAGACGGCAGCTTCTAAAAAATCATTATTCAAGGAGGAATTAAATAATGACACAAACAGAAGATAAGGTAAAAAAAGACCTTAAAAGCCTAATATCTAAATATAAGGAGCAGGCTACTGTAGTAATAAGAAAAAGCAAGGCTGTTTGATTTTATTATTTTAGTATTATATTTAGAAAATTATTTTATTTATTTTAATAAATAAAATTTGAGAATCCCTCCTAAAAGTTTTAGGAGGGATTTTTTATATTATTAATACTGTATAAAAAATCATTTTGTAAAAAATGAATAATAGCACCTTGACAAATAAAGTCTTTTAAGTAAAATGTTAATTATATTTTAAGGAAGAAAATTTAATATGAAAGATATAGTATTTTATAATTCACTCACTAGAGAAAAAGAAGTATTCAAACCTATTAATGCTAATGAAGTTGGTATGTATTCATGCGGACCTACTGTATATAATTATGCTCATATAGGTAATTTCAGGGCATATATATTCAGCGACTTACTTAGAAGGGTATTAGAGGATTATGGATATAATGTTAAGCTTGTAATGAATTTGACAGATGTCGATGATAAAACTATAAAAAATTCTAAAGAAAATCATATATCTTTGAATGATTATACAAAGAAATATAAAGAAGCATTTTTTGAAGATATAAAAACATTGGGAATAAAAAAAGCTACTGTAAACCCAGCAGCCACTGATCATATAAAAGAGATGATTAATATTATAGAACTTCTTAAAAAGAATGGTCATACTTATGAATCAGACGGTTCAGTTTATTTTAAAATAAGTACATTCCCTCAATACGGAGAATTGGCTAATTTGGATAAGCAGGAACTATTAGACGGTGCTTCCGGACGAGTTCTTAATGATGAATATGATAAAGAAAATGCAAGCGACTTTGTACTTTGGAAAGCATATACAGAAGATGACGGAGATGTTTATTGGGATTCTCCTTTCGGAAAAGGCAGACCTGGATGGCATATAGAATGTTCTGCTATGAGCTGCAAATATTTAGGAAAGCATTTCGATATACATACTGGAGGAGTTGATAATAAATTCCCTCATCATGAAAATGAAATAGCACAGAATGAAGCTGCTTTTAATGAAAAGTTCGTTAATTATTGGCTTCACTGCGAGCATTTGATAGTTGATGGCGAGAAAATGTCTAAATCTAAAGGTAATTTCTACACTTTAAGAGATTTACTTGATAAAGGACTTTCTCCTGAGGCTATAAGATACTCACTTATTAATTCTCATTATAGAAAACAATTAAATTTCACTATTGAAGGAATTAAACAGTCTCAAAGTGCTATTGACAGAGTTAATGATTTGATATTTAGATTAAAAGATATAAATAATACTGAATCTAATGAAATTAATGAAAATTTATTAAAAGAGTTAGAAGTTTCTAATGAAAAGTTTTCTGACTCTATTTACAATGATTTAAATATTTCCGAAGCACTTGGAATATTATTTACTTTGGTAAAAACTGTAAATACATCTTTTGATTCTATTAATGTAAATACAAGAGATGCTATATTAAAATTTATAGGGAGAGTAAATAATATTATAAACTGCTTTAATATGGGCGATACTGATAAAAAATCAAATAATGAAGACGAAGATAAAATAAATAAATTAATAGAAGAAAGAACTATTGCCAAAAAAGAGAAAAATTATCAAAAGGCAGATGAGATAAGAAATCAGTTATTGTCTATGGGAATAGAGATAATGGATACACCTCAAGGTGTTAAGTGGAAAAGAAAATAAATATAAAGGAATTGTGTGGATTTAATAAAAAAAACATTTCAGCATATAGAAGGTATAGGACCTAAAAAAGAAACACTTCTATGGGAAGAAGGTGCTGTTGATTGGGAAGATACTTTAAAGAATATAAATTATTATGCTATGCCAAGCAGCATGAGAGAAGCGTTAAAAAATGAACTTCCTAAATCTATATATAATTATAATTCAAAAAATTACAGCTATTTTTTGAAAAGGTTTCCGGATTCCATAATATATAGACTTTATCCTGTTCTTATGGATAAAACCGTTTTTCTAGATATAGAAACTACAGGCATAAAACCGTCTAAGGCACATGTTACAGTTATAGGCTGTTATGACGGAAAAGAGATGAAAGTTTTTGTGCATGGCAGAAATGAGCATGAATTTTTAGACTATATAAAAAATTATTCTATAATTGTAACTTTCAATGGTTCTTGTTTTGATATACCATTTTTAGAAAGATATTTTGCTACAACTATAAAATGTGCTCAGATAGATTTGCGTTTTGTACTTAAAGATTTGGGATATACAGGCGGACTTAAAAAAATAGAACAAGATGTAGGTATTTCCAGAGGCGATGACATGGAAGGTGTTAATGGATATACTGCAGTTTTATTATGGAATTATTATCAAGATACTAAAGATGAAACAGCAATAGATTCATTAATACATTATAATTTACTTGATACTATTAATTTAGAGCATTTGCTTTGTTTAGCATATAATAAATATGCAGAAAGCTATAATTGCCAGCTTTTAGAGTATAAAACTTTACCTTCTGTAGATCATTATAAACCTAACAAAAAATTAATTGATGCTTTACACAAAAAGCCTTATAAATATGCTCCTAAAAGCGAAGATTAATAAGCCTGATCCAATATTGTCATTATTGAATCAAAATTCATAGTTCTAGGAAGCTGATCCATTCCAGGATATTTTAATGCTAACTCCGCAACTTTATCAAATTTACTTCTATCTATATTTATCTCATTAAGTCTTGTAGGTAAATTTATATTATGAAGGAATTGCTTTATATGCTGTGCAGATTGGTTAGCAATTTCAAAAGGTGTCATTTCAGGATCTATTCCATCTATTACATTTGAAAGCACAACATATTTATTAGGTGCAACAGTAATATAATACTCCATAATATGAGGAAGCAATATAGAACATACCATAGATTTATTAACTGCATATACGCTATTTATAGCAATAGATAAAGCTCTTATAGCACCCAAACTGCTATGACATGCTGAAGTAGCACATAACATATTTGCAGTTGCCAAAGTTGTTATATTATCTATATTATTGCTGTCAGATATAAGTTTTTTTAATCCCTGCATACTTATTTTCATAGCATGTACTATCAAAGGTTCTGTTATGCTTGTAAGAGTATTACTCATATATATATCAAATGATAAAGCAAATACTGATAAAGCACTGCTTATAGTATATTTTACAGGTACAGTTGCATATAAAGTAGGGTCTATAATACAATTTGAAGCATATACATTAGATTCATTATTCTGCTTATTTACTTCTTCATATTTATCATATAAGCACATACCTGTAGCTATTTCAGATAAAGAACCTAATATTGTAGGCACAGCTATAATAGGCAAAGGTTTATGATATACAGGCTGACCATTTATATAATCTGAAGCTTCTCCGCTATTTGTTACTACAATTGCAGCACCTTTAGCTGTATTTTGTATTTTGAAGCCTCCTACAGCAACTATAGATTCTGCCTTACTATATCTCACCAAATTGGCAATAATATCTGCAGCATCGCTTGTGCTTGTAGAATTTACATCTGAATAAACCATTACATTTATAAAATTATCATTAAGTTTATTCACTATTTGATCTATTAATCCGGTTTGATTGAATGATGCTCCATCTGTAACCAATACAGTTCTTCCGCCGTATTTCTTTATTGCATCTGGTAAGCAGTCAAGAGAATCAACTCCGAATGTTATTTTTGTTGGTATGTTAAATTCTATTATAGCCATAGTCTTCTTCTATTATATATATTTTTATATTTCTTATTATATATCTTCGGAAATGTTAACCTTAATTTTTAATGTTAATAGTCAATTAATTTTATACATTTTAGAATATTTACATTTGCCAGCCACTTTTCTTTACTATTTTTTTATATAAATTTATTGTTATGCTCGTCGACGAAGTCCGCCTAGGCAGGTGTCGCCTACAATAACCTACTTGTGGCTACGACTCTCTTTTATATTTTTTATTATAGTTGATATTAATATAAAAATTGAATATTAGTAATGTTATAAGTTTTAAAACGATAAAGGAGCAGCTGATAACTGACGAAGGAAGTTGTCAGCTATTTGCCAGCGACTTTATCGCTAGCAATAATAAAAAATTAAATATTAGTAATGTTATAAGTTTTAAAGCGATAAAGGAGCAGCTGATAACTGACGAAGGAAGTTGTCAGCTATTTGCCAGCGACTTTATCGCTAGCAATAATAAAAAATTAAATATTAGTAATGTTATAAGTTTTAAAGCGATAAAGGAGCAGCTGATAACTGACGAAGGAAGTTGTCAGCTATTTGCCAGCGACTTTATCGCTAGCAATAATAAAAAATTAAATATTAGTAATGTTATAAGTTTTAAAGCGATAAAGGAGCAGCTGATAACTGACGAAGGAAGTTGTCAGCTATTTGCCAGCGACTTTATCGCTAGCAATAATAAAAAATTAAATATTAGTAATGTTATAAGTTTTAAAGCGATAAAGGAGCAGCTGATAACTGACGAAAGAAGTTGTCAGCTATTTGCCAGCGACTTTATCGCTAGCAATAATAAAAAATTAAATATTAGTAATGTTATAAGTTTTAAAGCGATAAAGTAGCAGCTGATAACTGACGAAAGAAGTTGTCAGCTATTTGCCAGCGACTTTATCGCTAGCAATAATAAAAAATTAAATATTAGTAATGTTATAAGTTTTAAAGCGATAAAGGAGCAGCTGATAACTGACGAAGGAAGTTGTCAGCTATTTGCCAGCGACTTTATCGCTAGCAATAATAAGAAAAAATTATTCTATTATGTATAAATATTCATCTTTTATGAATGGTCTAATTTCATCAAAGTCAAAAACTATTTCTGTTTCACCATAAACATAAGCTGTTATAGTATATATAGGCCATACAAAATGCACACCGTCAGCATAAATGTAAAAAGATGTATCAGCTAAAGTTATTTCATCTAAAGGGACTAAGTAACTTTCTTCATCTCTATCTTCTATTGATAAAAGTTTATCTCTCATAATACTTTTTAATTCAATATCATCAAAATCTTTTATAAAATTAGTAGCTTCTATTTTTTCACCTGTTTCTAATGAATATACTAAATTATAATTATTGTACACTCCATGTGCTCCGCCTAAATATAATGTTGAAGTTCTTGTTATAGATATAGTTTTATCATTAAAATAAGTTATGTTGATAGATTTACTTGATTCATAGCTGTCAGCTGAATTTGTTAACCATTCATCATAAGGATCACTCATATCATTTTCAAATAATTTTGATATGCTTTCCTTTTTATCTTCAAATTCTAAATTTTCATTTCTTTTTAGATTATTTAGATTGAAACCTTCATTTATATCAAAAGAAATTTTATCATATACTTCTAATTTGTTAGTGTCATCAGGTATAAGCAAAAATATAGAATCTTTATATGAGAATGTTGATGCACTTCCATATTCATTAGTTTCAGAAACATCTGAATATGCATAGTTATATACAGCTGCTTTTAATGATGAAGTTGTATTTATTTCTTTTGATGAACTATTTAATGATTTGGAAGTCATTTTAAATGATGTAATATTTGAATATGTACTTTCTATACTGTCGCCGTTTTCAGCTTCTGCATATATTCTATTATTTGTTATATCAAGAATGCTGTTTTTATCATAAAATTGATTTATATCATTTAAATTTTTATAATTAAAAGCTGCCTTTATTTTTTCATAATTAGGCATTAATTCAGAGTTATTTTCAGGCCATCTGTCATTTAAATATACAGAAAAGAAATCTCCTTCATCATTTTTTAAGTAATTGTGATGAGATATCCATTCTATATTTTTTGGTGTATTAAAACTATCATTTTTTGTATTATTATTGTTTGATTCTTCAGCTTGTTTTAATTCATTAGTTTGAGTTTCTATTGTATTAGTATTGGTTTGATTATTATTAATGTTATTATTTTTATTATTTGAACATGATATTATTAAAAGTATAAAAGATAATGTAATAATATTTCTAATCATAATTGTTTTCCTGAATTAAAAAGTTAGTAAACATAATATTTTATATTGTTCATTTTGTCAATATAAAATATTACTGTATAGAGAAATTTTTTATTGACATTATAAAGTTTATAGTTTAATATGTATAAAATTTATATATTTAAATTTATACATAGAGGCTGTATTATGAAAAAGATATCAATTGTTTTTTTAATGATGTTTTTGATTATAATATCATGCGGTAAAAAATCAGAAACAAATACTGAGTCAATTTCATCTATATCAATTAATTTAGGTCCTGAACCTAAGACTATGGATCCTACATTGAATTCTATTAACGTTGTATCATCTTATATACTTCATGCTTTTGAAGGATTAACAAAGATAGATTCAAATAATAATGTAAGACCTGGTATGGCAGAAACTTGGGATATATCAGATGATGGTTTAGTATATACATTCCATATAAGAAAGAATGCAAAATGGTCTGATGGTAAACCTGTAACTGCACATGATTTTGAATATTCTTGGAAAAGGGCTGTTGATCCAAAGACTGCAGCTGAATACTCATATATGATGGAAATAGTAAAAAATGCCAAAGAGATTAATGCAGGCAATATGGATTATAATAGTTTAGGAGTAAGAGCTATTGATGATTATACACTTGAAGTGCAGCTTGAAAATCCTGCTATTTATTTTATAGACTTCATAGCTTCTACAGTAGTGTTTATGCCTGTTAGAAAAGATATTATAGAACAATATGGAGATCAATGGACTTTAACTCCTGAAACATATATAGGAAACGGTCCATATAAAATGAAAGAAAGAGTAATAGATGAGAAAATAGTTTTTGACATTAATACTAACTATTACGATGCTGATAAACAAGTAGCTAAACAAATTAATTTTGTACTTATGAGCGATCCTAATACTGCTATTGCCGGTATAAGAGGCGGTACAATAGATTTTTCTGCATTAGAGCCTCCTTCTGCTGAAATAGAAAAATTAAATAATGAGGGTTATATAGTAGCAAATAATGCTATAGGGACTTATTACATAGAATTAAATATCACTAATAAAGCTTTTGAAGATAAAAGAGTAAGACAGGCTTTATCTCTTGCAATAGACAGAAACTATTTAGTAAAGAATGTTACTAAAGGCGGACAGGTTCCTGCGGGAGCTTTCGTACCTACTGAAGTAAGAGGATTAAACTCTACATTTAGAAAAGAAAATAAAGAATATATAGATGTTAATGATTATGAGAATAATGTAAAAAAAGCAAAAGAATTAATGGCTGAGGCTGGTTATCCTGATGGTGCAAATTACCCTGTTATAGAATTAAAAGTTTCTCCTGGTATTTATGTATTAGTTGGAGAGGCTTTGCAGCAGATGTGGAAAGAGAATTTAAATGTTAATGTATCTTTAGTACAGGAAGAATTCCCTATCACGCTTCAGACTTTAGTAGAAAAAGATTATCAAATGGCTAGAATGGGTTGGACAGGTGATTATAATGATCCTATGACTATGCTTGATGTTATGACTAGCGGCGGCGGAGTAAATCATACAGGATTTGCTAATAAAGAATATGATGATAATCTATTAACAGCAAAACAAACTGAAGATAATAATATAAGAATGTCTGCTATGGCTAAAGCTGAAAATATACTTATGGAAGAAATGCCTATTATACCTTTATATTATAGAGCAGATTCTTTTATGAAAAATCCTAAATTAGATGGTGTGGTATTAAATCCTTTAGGAAGACATAAATTTAATTATTCATATATTAAATAATAAAATGTTAGGAGAAAAATATGAAAAAAATAATAACTGTATTTTTAATGGCGGCTTCATTATTTGTTCTGTCATGCGGAGGAAGCGGAGGAAATAATAATGATGCTATAGTAATTAATATGGGGGCAGAACCTAGAACTATAGACCCTAGCCTAAATAGTTTGAATGTTGTTTCTGCTATGTTATATCATCCATTTGAAAGCTTAACAAAAATAGGTGCTGATGGAAAACTTACAGGCGGTATGGCAGAAAGCTGGGATATATCAGAGGACGGAAAGACATATACTTTTCATTTAAGAACTAATGCTTTATGGTCTGATGGTAAACCTGTAACAGCATACGATTTTGAATACAGCTGGAAAAGAGTTGTTAATCCTGATGTTGCAGCACAGTATGCTTCTTTATTAGAAATAATAAAAAATGCTAAAGAGATTAATGCCGGTAATATGGATTATAATGAGCTTGGTGTAAAAGCTATAGATGATCATACTTTTCAAGTAGAGCTTGTTGATCCTGCTGCTTACTTCTTGGAGTTTATGACTACAGTTTCAGTTTTTGCACCTGTAAGAAAGGATATTATAGAACAGTATGGAGATGATTGGACTTTATCACCTGAAACTTATATATGTAATGGTCCTTATCAAATGACTGAAAGAGTAATGGACGAGTACATCACTTTTGAAGCTAGAACTAATTATTATAATGATGAAACAGTTGCTAAGAAATTAAAATTCATTTCTATGGCTGATCCTAATACAGCTATTGCTGGAATTAGAGGAGGTACTATACATTTTTCAGCATTAGAACCGCCTTCTAGTGAAATAGAAAAATTAAAAGCAGAAAATTATATTGCTCTTAAAGACGGAGTAGGTACTTTCTATTTATCTCTTAATATCACAAATAATGCTTTGAAAGATAAAAGAGTGAGACAGGCTTTATCTTTGTCTATTGACAGAAATTATTTAGTATCAAATGTAACTATGGGCGGACAGGCAGCAGCTCAAGGTTTTGTTCCTCCTTCTATGGATGGTATCAATGGTCCGTACAGAGAAGAAGCAGGAATACTTATAGATACTGACAACTATACAGCAAATGTAGAAAAAGCTAAAGCTTTGATGGCTGAAGCTGGATATGCTAACGGAGAAGGTTTCCCTGTATTAGAGATAAGAGTTTCTCCTGGACTTCATATAATAGTTGCTGAAGCTATACAGCAGATGTGGAAATCTAATTTAAATATAGATGTAACATTAAAGAATGATGAATATCCTTTAGTTCTTCAGTATTTATTAGAAAGAAACTTTGATATTGGTTCTATGGCTTGGAATGCAGATTACAGAGATCCTATGACTATGCTTGAGATTATGGTTAAAGGCAATACATTCAACTATGGTTTATATGATAATGACGCTTATAACACTTTAGTTAACAATGCTAGAAAAACTGCTGATCCTGCTGTTAGAATGAAATATATGATGGATGCAGAAAAACTATTGATTGATGATATGCCTTTTATACCTCTTTATCATAGATCATATACTTTAATGGTTAGTCCTAAATTAAAAAATGTTGTATATAATGCTTTAGGAAAACATAAATTCAATTACTGTTACATAGAATAATTAATAAAATAATAATAAATAATTATTTATTAAAAAGGGGCTTTATTATAAGCCTCTTTTTTTATTTTCATAAGTCAACATTCTTTAAATAAAATTTTCTATTTTTTTATCAATTTATAATTTACATAGCAGCTAATTAAATTTTAATTAATTAGTTATTGACAAATATTTATATTAGGATATAAATAATATGTTAACATAATAATTTATTATATTGGATGAGTTCTATGAAAAAAATAATTTGTTTATTAATCACACTTTGTTTATTATTGATATCATGCGGTAATGATCAGGATGGCGTTGAAACTATAAGAGTAAGTATTGGGGCAGAACCTCAAAGTATAGATCCTTCATTTTTGTCAGCAATAGACAGTATGATCTATGCAGTACATGTATTTGAAGGACTTACATCAAAAGATGAAAATGGAAACATAATAGGAGGAGTTGCTGAAAGTTGGGATATATCTGAAGACGGACTTACTATTACATTTCATTTAAGAGATAATGCTAAATGGTCTGATGGAAAAAATGTTGTTGCAGATGAATTTGTATATTCTTTCAGAAGATTAGCAGATCCTAAAACAGCATCAGCATACAGCTTTTTAATAACTCCTGTAAAAAATGCTGATAAAATACTTAAAGGAGAACTTCCTGTAGAAGAGCTCGGAATAAAAGCATTAGATGAAAAAACTTTAGAAATATATTTTGAAAGCCCTACAGCATATTTTTTGGAATTAGCAGCTATTCCTATATTCTCACCTCTTAGAGAAGAATTTATAAGTGATGATTGGACTTTCTCTACTAATACATACATAGGTAATGGTCCATATAGAATGATAAAAAGAAAACCTGATGAGATAATATCATTAGAATTGAATACTAATTATTGGAATAAAGATGCTATGATAGCTAAAAGAATAGATTTTATAATGTTCTCTGATGTATCCACTGCTTATGCTGCTTTGAAAGAAGGCTCTATTTTATATTCATATAAAATACCTACTACAGATATAGATTTGCTAAGAGAGGAAGGATATTTAGTTACAACAGATTCTTTAGGAACAGCTTATTATGCTTTGAATAATACAAATGAAGTTTTAAAAGATAAAAGAGTAAGAAGAGCATTAGCTTTAGCTATAGATAGAAACTATATAGTAGAAAATATCACAAAAGGCGGAGAGAAACCTGCGGCTGCTTTTATACCTTATGGCTTGAAAGATGTAAAAGGTGATTTCAGAGAAAATGGAGGCGGATATTACAGCGTTAAAAAAGAAGATTATCAAGCGAATATCGAAGAAGCAAAAAAACTTTTAGAAGAAGCAGGATATACTAATGGAGAAAATTTCCCTGTATTGGAATTTAAAACAAATCCAGGAACAGGCATTACAATAGCAGAAGCTATTCAGCAAATGTGGAAAGAGAATCTAAATATAGATATGACTATCACTCAGGAAGAATGGTCAGTATTTCAAAAGAACAGACAGACAAGAAATTATGTGGTATGCAGAGCTGATTGGATAGGAGATTATCTTGATCCTATGACTTTTGCTGATCTATTCGTTAGTACAAGTGCAGGAAACAGAGTAGGATACAATAATCCTGAATATGACAGACTTATATTAGAGGCTAAAAACACTATTGATAACAATATAAGAATGGCTAATATGCATAAGGCTGAAGATAAACTAATAGGTGAAGATATGGCTTTTATACCTATTTATCATTATACATCTTGTTCAATGCAAAATACTAAATTGAAAAATGTTTTAGTTGATACTTTAGAAATAAGAAGATTTTTTTATTCGTATATAGAATAAAAATTATATTTTAAATATATTTTTTCGATTATTAAATTAAAGCATAATAATAAAAAAAGTTAGTATTTGATTTTTGAATACTAACTTTCTTTATTATTTTCTAATCATTTTTATTAATTATTTTGCTAAGGCCATTGCTAATTGACTGTGTCCGGCATAAATTAGATTATATATTTCTTTAAATCCGTTTCTATCCATATAATGAGCCAAAGCCTCTGATCTAGCACCTGTAGCACAATATAAAAGATATTTTCCTGACTTATCTAAATCATTAACTAATTTTTCGGATATCGGATCATTCAAATCTATTAATATGCTTCCTTCTATTGCTCCTGTCATATTAACTTCCATTTTGCTTCTTACATCTAATAACTTTATATCATTACCTGACTTTATTAAATCAGCAGCCTCTTGAACATTTAAAGATTTTAACATTATAAACACCTATTTTTTAATATACATACTATAGGTATATTATAACATAAATATATATAAAATCAATATATACTTTATTAAATTTACTCAAATCTAGTGAAAGGCATATTCTCTATAGCACCTTCAGCCCCTATAGTTTCATTTAGCTGACCATTTATAAGAAATATAACATTATCTATACCCTCAAATTGAGTAGCTGTATATACTAACTGATAAATCTGCACCATAGTTCCTTCATTTCCTAAAGGATTAAATTCAAAATTCTCATTGAAATTTAAATATACTGTATTATTCTCAATGAATATATCGAGCAATTCGGTATCTTTAGGTATGCAGCTTATTATATTTCTATTATTTTCTTCGTCAGTAGCACCAATCAATAATTCTTTTATGGCTTCCTCTACAGAAGATTTATTATTAAATTTTCTTTCTCTAAATATCAATGTTATAGAGCCTGTAGATTCGCTGTATTCAACTAAATATATTCCTTCATTACTATTTTCTTTGAGTTTTCTTTCTTTTATATCTCTAGTAATATTATTATTAGCTTTTTTTATATTATAATTATTTATATCATTCTGAGCTTTTTTAATAATTTCTTTTTTATATTCAGCATTATTATTTTTTATTATATTATCATTTTTCAATACTGAGGTTTCTTTTATATTATCTTTTAATTCATTATTTTTTGCTATAGTGCTTTCTATACTTTCTATTGTATTATTTTCTTCATCTGCAGGCTTATTTATTATTGAATTGTTATTATTTTCCCTGCTGTTATTTACTATAGTATTATTTTCTCTTACAGGATTATTATTATTTGGATTAACCATATCTTTTATTACTCTATTATAATCAATATTGGGTTTATCCAAAGAATTAGTCATTGTATAAACAGATGTCTGCATTATATCTTTTCTATTTGGCTTTGTATTATTATTTACTATAGTATTGTTTGCAGATTTTTTAGTATTATCATTTATTGTATTTTCTTTTATATCATTATTTAGCGTATTATTATTAACTTGATTGTTATTTACTACTCTTTCTTTATCATTATTATTCAAATATTTATCAATATCAAAATTATAACTTTCATTTGTATTTATATTATCTTTCTTAGTATTTTCTACATAGCTAGCCGGAGGCTTTGTACTGAAAGTAGTAGTTGATGCCGGCTTCATAGTTGTTGTTTCTCTTTTTGTAATATTATCTTTTGGCTTTAAAATATCATCGAATATACCTTTTTTAGTTTCTGTATTATTTTGTATATTGGTATTTTGAACATTATTATTCTGTCTATTTTCTAATATCATCTGCTCAAGATAATTATATGTTTTCTCTTCTTGAGTATGAGTATTTTCTATATCTGCAACAATGATATTTTCTTCACTATTATTTGCAGCATCATTTTCAGGTATTCTATTTAATGTATTCATATTATTTGAATGTATAACAGATTCATGATTATTTCCATAATCTACATATCCGCTGTCATAAAGTATAGAATTATTACTTCCGCTGTTATTAAAGAAAGGAAGCAAAGATTCTTTAGTTATTATACCCGAGTTTGTAATATTTTCAGACATCATATCCAAAGAAGTTTCTATTTTGGAATTTGTTTCATATGCCATTACAGATAGAGTTTCATTTGTATCTGCTTTTATAAAGAAGTTAAATAATGGTATATTATTTAAAAAGCTCATTTTATTTTGATCTTCTGTAACACCATCACTTTCTAACAGCATTGCTTCTTTATGATTAATAGAAAAGAAATCTTTTATAGCTATATCTACCATAGGAGAATATTTTTTCACAACTGTAAATATCAAAGCTGCTGCGATGATAAAAGTTACAGAAATAATTATAGGTTTTTTCAAATTTATTTCTTTACTTTCGTTTCTAATTTGTCTCGTATATGATATACTTTTAGATTTTGATTTAAGCTGCTCGTATCTTGGCACTTGTTTACTCCAGAGTATTATATATCATTTAAATTATCGATAAAAAACTGAATGCTATTAGAATTTATTTTACTGGGAGACAAATTGAATATATTGACATTTTAATAAAAAAACCCTTTTAGAAAACTAAATTTCTAAAAGGGTAATTTATTCTTATTTAATTATTTTTTATTGTAAATGAACAGCATTGCGTGATAAGAAATTTTTTCTGTCATTAGCATATTTAGCTTTAGAAGAAGTAGGATATTCAGCTAAATATTGATTATAAGTTTTGTAAGCTTTTTCAAAATCTCTTATATTGTTATTGCCTTTTTCATATATTTCAGCTAAAAGAAGTATAGAATCTCCGCGTTTAGAAAATTTTACATTTTTTTCTAAAGATTTCTCTAATATATTAGCACCGTCAGAAATTCTTCCAAGCTGTTTCAAACTATCAGCCATTTCATAAACAGCATTTCCGTATAATGGAGTTTGAGAATAATTGTTCATTACATCATTAAAATATACTATAGCTTCATCATGTTTATTTTCAGATTTTTTCATAACGCCCATAGAATATATAGCTGCTGCTTTTTCATTATTGCCGCTATTTTTTAATTTTGAAGCTTCATTATACATATTAAAAGCATTGTTATAATCTTTCTTTTGATTATAAATATCTCCTATTCTAAAATGACTGTATACAGAATATTTAGAATTTGGATATGAAGTTATAATATTGCTGTAAGCATTGATTGCATTTTCATAATCTTTAACATTTTTTAATTCTTCTGCTGAATTGAATAATGCTATGATTTCAGGATTAGTTTCAACTGCTTTAGCAGGCTTATCAGTTTCTTTTTTTATTATTGAAGTTTGAGCATTATTTGCTGCCTGATTAGTCTGATTTGCATCATTAGGAACTACATCATTTGTATTAACCATATTAGTATCTGTATTGTTAGTATCCATCATATCATCAGTCATAACATCATTAGTCATCATCATATCATTAGTAGACATAGTGTTAGTGTCATTATCAGGATCTAATATAGCATTAGTTTCCATAGAAGCTATGCCCTGACTATTAGTTACGTTTATAGTATAGAAATATTTTCTTATGATACTTTCTTCATTATCAACTTGGAAATCAAGTTTTCCTATACCTGCAGTCAAAGTTCTGAAAGTAAGGAAAGCATTAGTTTTATCTCTTGTAAATCTTACGAAGTCAAGATTAGTAGAATAGCTTGTTATACGAATATATCTGTCAAAGTTAGTAGCATTCAATTTTATTGAGAAAAGTGTATTTTCAGATAAATCTACAGACTTAACCAAATCAGCTTCTATAGGACCATTTTTCATACGAACGGAAGAAGCATTAGTTACAACCTGATCATCCGGCTGTACAGTAATTGTTTCCTGAGCAAATGCTGCATTGATCACAACAAACATTGCAACAATAGAAGAACATAAAAAAACACGCATAATTTTCTCTCCTAAAAGTTAGTATTATTTTTTTCGGCTTTCTACAAAGTTTCTTGAGTACTCTAAATCTTCAAAATTCAGATTTTCTTTTGTAGATAACATTTCGCCTTTTAAAATTTTTTCCTCATCCTCTTTAAGAAGATTGATGGCTTTTGAGTTTTCCTCTTCCGGACTTAATGGTATTACTTTAGGTTTAGAGCAAGAACCTATTAATATTCCAGAGAGTATTACTAATAATAACCAAACAAATAAAATTATGAAAAATAAAATCTTTTTCGTCCTGTAAAAATCTTTTACTTTTTCAACCATTAAGTTATACCTCTAATCAAATTATAAAATATAGTAAAAAAATTGCAATGAATTTATACTCATATATTAAAATTTACAATAAATTTACTAATAAAATTCAGATGCAGCTGTTAAAATATATCGTATGATTGAAATTAATGTTTAGCATTTAAATTTTTATACATTTAATTTAACTTTTCAATCCATTTAAATACTTTATCCAATATATGTTCACTGTCCATAGCCTCAAAGAATATACCATTAACTAAATTATTATGATAAATATTTTTATTATCAAATATAATACACTCAGCCAAGCCGTCATGAAAGCTATTAACCTTATTAGAAAAATTAATTGAATTATCAGCATCACAAATAGGATCCAATTCTGAATGAACGCATAATACCTTTGTTTTCTCGCTTCCGTCTATATGATTATAAGGATTAGCATCTTCTCTATTATATTCCTCTTCAAATAGCTGATCAAGCATAGGAGTTATTATATCATTAGTACATACATTTAAATCAGTTGGTCCTCCAAGCGATACATATCCTTTAAAAATATTAGAATCTATATTGTATTTCTTATGCATTTCCTTATGGTATACAAGCAAAGCTCCCAAATGTGCACCTGCTGATGAACCTATTACTATAATATCAGAATAATCAATATTCTTATTTTTCAAAACTTCTAGTGCCTTATTAAATCCTGCAAATACATCTTCTATTTGAGCGGGGTATTTATATTTTTTACTTAATCTGTATCCTAATAAAATAGTATGGAATTTCTCTTTTGCAAATCTTCTTCCAACGAATCTGTATAAATTAGCATTACCCTCTCTCCAGCCTCCGCCATATAAATAAACTATAACCTGTTTCTTTGGACTTTCATTTTCTTTTAACTGAGGTGCAAAATATAATATATATTGGGCCTTATTTTTATCAAATATATACTTTTCAGGCTTTATTTTCTTATCAGCTTTTATAAAATTAACAGCCATACTTGGATAAGTGAGATACTCGCCAAGTAAATTTTTTCTTCTTATCTTTTCCTCTATTTTTTTCTGTTTTCTTTCCAATTTGGATTTTTTTTCTTCAAGTTTCTTTTGTTCTTTTTCTTTTTTTATTTGCTCTTTTTCTTCTTTTTTATTATCTTCCATAAGAATACTCCTTAACTTAAAATTATAAATTATATATGAAAAATCTTTATTATAGATGAAATAAAATCAATTCTAAATAATATAAGCATAGCTAAAATAACTATTATTCCTCCTCCCAAAGCTGATAAACTGCTCCAAAATACAAAATTAAATAAAGGTAGAATTATCATTAATATTGATATAAATGAAGCAGACATTATATAAGAAACATATTCATTAAAATATTTTCTATCTATAACTGCAATAAAAAACATAGCAATATTTAAACCAAGCGATAAAAAAGGAATGACATAATTAAATGACCATTTATAAAATCCGGTACACATATCCACTACAATAACAATAGGCATAAGTATAAAAAACTCTATAAGTAATTTTTGTCTTAAATATAAAGTATCCGCTGTAAAACATACATATGTAAAATATGCAGATAATATTGATATAACAGATATTACAGCCCAATTATATTTTGAATTAGTTGAAATATTTACTATTATCAAAGCTATTATTGCTGCTAATGATGAAATCAAAACTATTTTCTGAGCATTGATTTTTTTCTGCATTTTATAAAACCATTCATAAGAATGATATTCTTCATTTATTATAGTATTATCATTATTATTTAATTCTTTCAAACATAAAGGACATATATTTTTATTAGTTTTTACTTTTAATCTGCAGTTATTACAATAAGCCATTTTATTTATACTCCGTAATCATTAGAATAAATTTCCACTTCTGTAATATTAGATATATATCTAAAAAAATATTTTATTATATCAGTTTCTATTACTGTTCTATTAAATGTAATAGATAATTTATCATCGAAACTGCATAAGCCGCAATTTAAAGGACTGTTTATTGTAGGATATACAACAGCTTCAAAATGACTTATATAATCTTTCATATCATCAGGCAAGGATATACTTCCAAAATTCGATACGGTCATAGTTTTCATTTTATCTTCAAAAAGTTCAAATGCCAAATTAACTATAAAATTTTTAATAACTAAAGGTATAAACTTTGCAAATATATTATTTTCTAATTTCGTATTCTCATATATAAAGTTCTGAAGTCTTTCCTTACTGATTTTATCTTTCATCTCTCTATTTGTAATCATTATAATATCATCAAAAGTTAATTCCTTGTCTGTGGCAATCAATATATTAGCAACACCAAAGAAATTTTTTAAAGATATTGAAGGAAATATGCTTCTTAAATTAACAGGCACGCACATAACTATATTTTTTCCGTCAAGTCTGTTTTTTATTCTAGTTTCATAAATAGAATAAACCAAAACTGATAATATATAAGATGTTATTGTAGTATTATGCTTTTTACTTTCTTCTTTTATACTTTTCAAACTCAATATTCCATGAACTACATTATCGCCATAAAATTTTAAAGGCTTTCCTTTAATCAAATAAATATTTTTTATCTTTTTTTCTTTCTTAGTTTCTATTTTATTTTTAGTATGCACATAAAAACTGTCATCATAGTCTGCCATTATAGGAACAGTATCTTTAAATATATCATCATTTTTATCATCAATATTTTTTCCTAGCAAAACAAAATAATGATATAGTAAAGATTTTAAAAAACTTATTAAAGCTGTAGCATCAGCAAGAGAATGATAAACTTCTGTAAAGATTCTATATTTATAATACCCTACTCTCAAAAGATATCCGTTATTTAATTTGCTGTTTATATTATAGCAAGGGTAATATTTATCTTCTTCTACGATCAATCTTCTATGATTTTCTTCAAAATAATTCCAAAAAAGTCCTTTCTTTATCATAAGCGAAAGTGTCGGAAATCTTTTTATTGTGATATCTAATGCATTCTGAAGTATTTGAGGATTAACCTCTTCGCTAAGAACAACGGATACTCTGAATATTGGTATATTTTTTTTATTTTTTATAGAAACGAAAAGTTTAGCAGCATTATCCAATTTATAAAGATGTTTCATAATAATCGCCCATAATTTAATATTAATATTTTAAATCATTTGCTTTATTTTTCAATAATTAAATTAGGCATAAAAAATATATTTAGTATATTATAGTTCATATTTACCTTATTTTTTTGGTATATCTTATCATACAAAACAAATGGCATTATATATATTAAAATTTAAAATGTTTGCATCAACTCTAATATTATACCATCAGGATCTTTGAAATATAAAGCCTTACTCTTTGAAAATCCGTAAGAAGTAAAATCGAATTCCTGAGGCGATGATAAGCATTCTACATTATTATCAATTAAATGTTTATATACTTTTTCTATATTATCTACTCTGAAGCATATTTCAGACGTAGAAATTTTATTTAATTTAGATTCATCTTTTATAGTTTCAGGACTTATAAATTGCAATAATTCTATAGGAGGAGCTATTATATTATCGCTGCCG
Organism: Brachyspira hyodysenteriae ATCC 27164; assembly: GCF_001676785.2. NCBI lineage: Bacteria > Pseudomonadati > Spirochaetota > Spirochaetia > Brachyspirales > Brachyspiraceae > Brachyspira > Brachyspira hyodysenteriae. The sequence continues at coordinate 2,746,923 of NZ_CP015910.2, forward strand.
TTAAGATAAGCAATTTTTACTTTGCAGTCATTCATTGCAAAAAGAGCATCTGTTTCTTCGCCTTCCATTAAAGCCTCTCCTATTAATGTTAAGCCTAAAACATCTCTGTAAAAATTAATAGATCTTTCCATATCGCTTACTGTAAGACCTATATGCATTACTTCCTTTAACATAAAATTCACTCCTAATAAAATTTTATCAATATAATTCTAACAAAAAATAAAATAATATGAAATATATTTAATAAAATTAAATTTTATTAACGCACGGTGAATGAATTATCATATATAAATTTAAATCATATTTTTAAATTAATCTATATTTAAAGTTCTGCTATGCGTGCGGTGTATAAGAATATAAATATGATAATCAATCAAAATATACATTATAAGTTGACAATAGTTGTATTTTGATATATAATTATGGCGAATAAATAATCTATAAATAAAAAATCTAATAAACAGAGGTGTAATATGTCAGGACACTCCAAGTGGGCTAGTATTAAACATAAAAAAGCCGCAAATGACTCAAAAAAAGGTAAAATTTGGTCAAAAATAGCAAAAGAAATAACAATCGCAGTAAAAGAAGGCGGAAGCCCAGACCCAGACCAGAATGCAAGATTAAGAATGGTTATAGTAAAAGCTAAAGGTACTAACATGCCTAATGATAATATAGACAGAGCTATAAAAAGAGGTGCTGGAGCAGGCGAAGGTGCTAATATCGAAGAAATGTCTTATGAAGGTTATGCTCCAGGCGGAGTTGCTATCATTGTAGACGTTGCTACAGATAATAAAAATAGAACTGCTGCTGAAATAAGATCTATATTCAGTAAAAACGGCGGAAACTTGGCAGAAAACGGTGCAGTTTCTTGGCAGTTTAAGAAAAAAGCTGTTGTAATGATACCTGCTGCTGGAAATACTGAAGAAAGTTTAATGGATATAGTACTTGATGCCGGCGCTGAAGATATAGAACAAGATGAAGAAGTATTTACTATCACTGGACCTATGGAAACTTTATCATCTATAGTTGATGCTTTAAAAGCTAAAGGTATAGAACCTGAAAGTGCTGAAATTGTACGCGTTGCTGATAATACTATGACTATAGCTGAAAATGATGCTAAAAAAGTTATGAAAATCATAGGTTTATTTGAAGACCATGATGATGTTTCTGCTGTAGCTACTAACTTAGAAATCACTGATAACTTAATAGAAGAATAATAATTATCATAAAATAAACAATCAAAAGCAATTAATATCTTTATGATAACTTTAGGAATAGACCCGGGATTTGCTAGATGCGGATATGCTTTTATAGAAGCAAAAAACTCTGCATATAAAATAGTGGATTCCGGGCTTATTGAAACCTTTCAAAATCAAGAATATAATCAAAGACTTTCTTTTATATATACTCAATTAGATGAACTTATAAAAAAATATAAGCCTTCTAATGCCGCAATAGAAGAATTATTTTTCTCTAAAAATACTAAAACCGCAATAAAAGTTGCCGAAGCTAGAGGCGTTATAATATTAGCTTTAACACTTAATAACATTGAGTTTCAGGAATACAAACCGAAAGAGGTAAAGTCTCAAATAACAGGCAATGGAAATGCAAATAAAGATGCCATGATGAAAATGGTAAACCTATTCACAGGCTCTAATATTATTCAAGATGATACAGCCGATGCTGTAGCTATTGCCTTGGCTCATGCCTCAAGAAACAGAATATTCAATGATATCAAATGATAGGTTTTTCATAATTAATATCATCTATCAAATATATATTATCTTTATGATTAGTCTTAGGTGTTTCAGTGTCTTCTGATGTTTCCGATGTTTCTGAATTTTCTGATGTTTCTGAGTCTTGAGAACTTTCATCTGTTGATCTTTGATTTTCTAGTATAGATTCAAATTCTGCTTTATAATTCTCTAATATAGTGCCGCTAAAATCAGCATATAATAAAATATCTTTTAATTCTTCTAAATCATAAACATAAGTATATGTATACTTTGCACTGCCTATAGTTTCTAAAGCTCTTACGGCTAAAGTACTATTATACAATAACTCCTTAAGTAGAGTTAAACTTTTCTGACTTGCAATTTGCGAATTTGTTAATGAATAAAATTCGCTTTCACCATATTTATTTAAAGATGTATTTCTAGGTTCATTTTTACCTAATCTATATATGAGATCTATTTTATCATTATCATTAATACGCTGTTTAAAAAGCAAAGAAGGAGTATATAAATTAATATTAATAGAATTACTGTTTACTTTTATCATTAAAGTATTGAAGTTTAAACTATTTTGTTCCTGCTTTTTTATAAAAATAGAAATTTCTTTTTCATCTGTTATAGGATCTATTTTTTCAACCAAATGCCATTTACCAATTGAATAATACTGCGAATATAATATAGAAGAACTGATAAAAATCATAGCAATAATAATTCTATTTATTATGTACATAAACAACTCCATTTACTTCTCTATAGTTATATTATGATAGTTTTCTCAATTAAAATCAATAATAAATATGAAATTAAAAAAAAATTTTGTGTATTTTAGTTTACATATCAAAATAAAAACAGCAGAAAACTAATAATTTAGCTCTCTGCTGCAATAAAAAATAATAAAATAAATGTTATTTTTATTTTAAATTAATTTCTTTAATTTCTACTTTATCAAGTAAATTATTCATATCTTCAAATGTTGTAAGCCCCTCATTAAAAGCTGTAGCAGTACCTGAAGCTATAGCATATTTATATGAATCTAGTATACTTAAATTTTTACTTATACCATATACAATACCAGCTACCATAGCATCTCCGGCACCAACAGAACTTATAAGCTTTCCATCAGGAGCATTACCTATATAAGAGCCGTCCTTATTAACTAAAGCAGAACCATCTTTTCCCAATGATACTATAACATTCTCACTGCCGTCTTCTACTAATTGCTTAGCATAAGTTATAATATCATATACTGTTCTTATATCCCTTCCAAAATATTCAGATAATTCTTTTCTATTTGGTTTAGTAAGAAAAACATTTTCTTTCACTGCTATTTTAAAAGCATTCTCTCTTGAATCTAATATTATTTTTACATTATTTTTTGATTTTGTTTTTTGTATAATATCTTTATAAATATCTTCTTTAACAGAACTAGGCACACTTCCTGAAAGAACTAATATATCATTATCTTGAATATTGTCTATAATAGAAAGTAATTCATCTATATTTTCAGGCAATATTTTAGGAGATTTACCCATTATTTCTGTTTCTTTCTTTTCTGTTTTTATTTTCACATTGATTCTAGTATTTTGTGCAAGAGAAATAAAGTTATCTTTAATTCCATATTTATTTAAATCTGTTTTTATATATTCCCCTGTAAAACCTCCGCAAAATCCTAGAGCAATGGATTCAATTCCAAAATTTTTCAATACTTTAGAAACATTTATTCCTTTACCTCCGGCTAAAGTATAAGAGTTATTTACTTTATTTAATTCTCCCTCTTCAAATTTATTCATGTCTATGTAATAGTCTACTGCTGGATTTAATGTTAAAGTATAAATCATGAAAACTCCTCTTTTTTAGTAAATAATATTAATTACATAGAAGTATATACGAAAAAATAAAAAAATAAAATATCAATTACAATAAAAAACTATTATCATATTTTACTTAATCAAAGTAAAAATATATAAAAAATAATTCTTTGACTTTTTTTGTAATTTAATTATACTTTATTTATATAATAAAACTTTTTAATTTGGAGTATTAATATGGCTGTTTTAGTATGCGGAGGAGCCGGATATATAGGCTCACATGTAGTTAATGAACTTTTAAAACAGAATATAGAAACTGTTATAATAGATTCATTAGAATATGGGCATAAAGATGCTATTAAAGACTGCAAGAATTTTTATCAGGGAAATATAGGAGACAGTGATTTACTTGATAAAATTTTTAAAAGTCATGATATTGATTCTGTAATGCATTTATGTGCTTATATAGAAGTAGGAGAAAGTGTACAAAATCCTGCTAAATATTATCATAACAATGTATCTAATTCTATTAATCTTCTTAATGCAATGCTTAAAGCAAAAGTAAAGAATTTTATATTTTCTTCTACAGCTGCAGTTTATGGAGAACCAGAAGCTATACCATTAAAAGAGGATTGCAGAAAAGAACCTACTAATCCTTATGGAGATAGTAAATTAGCATTAGAAAAAATACTTTCTTGGTATACTAAAGCTTATGATTTTAATTATGTGGCTTTAAGATATTTTAATGCTTCAGGTGCTCACCCAGACGGACATATTGGTGAAGATCATAAACCTGAATCACATTTGATACCATTAATACTTCAAGTACCGCTTGGAAAAAGAGAATCCATAAAAATATTCGGTGATGACTACCCTACTCCTGATGGAACTTGTTTAAGAGATTATATACATGTTTGCGATTTGGCTTTAGCACATATTGCAGCTATGAATTACTTAAAGAAAGGCGGAAAAAGTGTTGCTTGTAATTTGGGTAATGGAAACGGATTTAGTGTAAAAGAAGTTATTGAAGTAGCTAGAAAAGTAACAGGACATCCTATACCTGCAGAAGTTTGTCCTAGAAGAGCCGGAGATTCATCAGAGCTTATTGCAAGCAGTGAGAGAGCGAAAGAAGTTTTAGGCTGGACTCCTACTATAGACTCATTAGAAACTATAGTACAAACTGCTTGGAATTGGCATAAAAATCATCCTAACGGATATAATGACAGATAATATTTATTTATAACAATAAAAAATTAAAGGGGCTTAAATTAAGTCCCTTTTTTATAGCTTTATTCTAATTTCCCACCCTCTATGCTTTTCAATTAATTTATAAAATTTTTGTTTTTATTTCTTTAAGGCTATAATTAAAAAAACATGCCCGCCCTAGATTATTTAAAAATACAGATTTACAAATACGCACGTTTAGCAATTCTAAATATATAAATTAATTAATCATTCAAATTTAAATTATATAATAAAATCTACTCACCGTGCGTTTAGATAGCCAAAAATCTAATCAAAAGCTTGGGTGGGTTGTGCTTTTTTGTGTTAGTTAACAAAATAAAGAATATAAATATGTGAAATAAAGGCAATAAATATATAGGGCGGGGAATTAGAATAAAATTTTAATATATAAAAAAAGGAGGCTTAAAAAGCCCCCTTATTAATTAAATCATATAATGATTATCTGTTTCTATAATATGATTTATTATAACCGCCTCTGTCATTATATCTTTTATTGTTGTAACCGCCTTTTCTTTTTGAATATACTTTTACACTTCTGTATGGCGGTTCACCATCACTCTTAGTTTCAACATCATTATCATTTTGAAGTTCTAAGTGTATTATTCTTCTTTCATATGGCGACATAGGATCTAGAGCTACAACTCTTCTAGTCTTTTTAGCTTGCTGAGCAGCCTGACGAGCAATATGCTTTAAAGTTTCTTCGCGTCTTTCTCTGTATCCATCAACATCTAATATAATATGCCTTTCAGTATCATCATTGAATTTTTTAGAAGCTATCAATGAAATAATAAACTGTAAAGCTTCCAAAGTAGCACCTTTTTTACCTATTAAAACACCAGAGTCCTCTGTAGAAATATTAATATAAATTCTTTTTTCACTTTCTTCTTTAGCAGTAACCTCAGCATCAACGCCCATATATTTTAAAATATTAGATACTATAGATTGAAATTCACCTAAATTTGTAGAAATTTCCTCATAATAAACTCTTATAATAGTAGGAGATTCTTCTCCAAAACCTAACAATGTTCGTTTACCCTTATCTATTACCTCAATTCTAACCTGATCTTCCGTAAGATTAAGTTCCTCCAGTGCCTTACTAACGGCTTCCTTTTCTGATTTACCACTAAACTCTTTTACTAACATAGTATCCTCCTTTCTATATGATAAAGCAACATTTTTTATATCGCTTTTAATTTGTTAATAACCATTATCTCTTTTTTCTTTTTTTCTTTTTACCTATCTGTTTTGTTTCTTCTTCCTCAACTATTTCATTAGTATTAGATTTATCTATCTTTGAAGTTATAAACTGCTGAGCAACCCCAAATATATTCTGTGCTGTCCAATATAAAGCAAGTCCGCTTGCAAAGTTATAGAACATAAGAAGCATCATAAGCGGGAAAATAGTAGTCATCATCTTCATCTGTGCAGCTGCACTAGAATTTCCTGCTGAAGACGAAGGCTGCAATTTCATACTTAAATAACTAGTCAATGCCATCACTATAGGGAATAAGTTAAAATTAAAACCTCCTAATATAGGTATGCCTGCCGGAAATACAAATAATTTATCAGGAGAAGAAAGGTCTGTTATCCATAAGAATGGAGTATTCCTTAATTCTACCATAGACTGCATAAGATAGAAAAATGCTATTAACAATGGAAATGGCAATAACATAGGAAGACATCCGCCTAAAGGATTAATCTTCTCTTTTTTATAAATAGCCATTATCTCAGCATTTAATTTATCAGGATTATCTTTATATTGTTCTCTTATGCGCTCTATTTTAGGATTAACCAATTGCATCTTTTTCATAGATTTATAAGAAGCATGATTGAGCGGAAAAGTTACAAGCTTAAATAAGAATGTAAACAACAATATAGCCCATGCATAATTCTTTGTAATATTATACAGAGCATTAAGAATAACATCTAATATATAAGTTAAAGGTCTTAAATTAAGTCCTAAGAAAGATTCTTGGAATATAGATTCATAAGATTCTTCTAAATAATACTTAGAAAAAGTTCTTCTTACTTTAGGTCCCATAAATACTGAATAATTATCAGTAATAGAAGAACCGCTTTTAATAGTATGTTTAGACATTAAATTTGCTACATGAAAATCATTTCTATATTCATTAGTTGAAGGCTTAGAAAAAGTCATAGTTTCAAAAACAGTATTATTAGATTGTGCAGGAGAAGAAATAATAGCAAAATATCTATTATTCAAAGCTACCCATTTATCCTCACCTTCATATATAGCATATCTCATCTGATTAGTTTTGATTCCCTTTGAAGAATTACCAAATCCAAATAATCTTGAGAAAATATTATCTTTTACTATATCTCCTGTTAATAATATTTTAGATTTACCATTTCCTTTTATCAAATATTGTGCTTTAGTAGCATCTTCTCTTATGGCATTTTTATCTGTTCTGTATGGACCTATACCTGTAGCGAGAAAATATGAATAAAATAGAGAAAGATCTTTTTCACCTACATTTTCTATATTAACAGAATTTTTTAACTGATATGGATCTTCACCAAAAGTAAAAGTTTTAGTTATTTTAACTTCTGTATTATCAATAATAGCATTAGCAGAATATGAAACTTTATCGCCGCTTTCTTCTATTAATTGATAATCCAAATTTTCAGGTATTGCTATAGAATTTGATAGGTTTTGAAAAGTTACAGTAAAAGGATAAATACCTTCATAAACCTGCTCCACCATATCAATAATTTCATTAGTAGCATCTGCCCCTAAATCCTGCGGATAATAATTTTTTAATTTATATGAATACAAAGAACCATTTTTAAAAGTTGCTATAACATACTCATTTTCAAGTATTTTTTCATTATCATTTATTACAGCATTTGTATTTTCTATCTTTTCTATTTTTTGCATTTGAGCAGTATTCAATAGAATGTTTTCAGAAGTTATATTATTATTATTATTATTACTGACAGCATTTGAATTTGTACTTACATTAGAATTATAAACAGGCTTCATTGTTTTTGCCTGATAGAACATGTATAGAAACATTATTATAGCGGAAAGTCCAATAGCTATAACCATTCTTTTATTATTGCTCATAAAATGTTAAAGCTCCTTAAATCAATAATATACAAACAAGAATTCTTTAAGCAATTAAAAAAGGAAGATGGTCTAACATATAAAAAATACTATGGCACAGGATCATATATTTTTTTTGCTAGGGGGTTACATCTCAGTACTCTGGCAATTGCAAGAAAACTACCCTTTATAGCTCCGTATTTAATGACAGCCTGTTTAGCATATTCAGAACATGAAGGTATATATCTGCAGGAAGGTCTTAAATAAGGTGAAATAGCTTTCTGATACAAAAAAATCAAAAACAAAAGAATATTTTTCATATATACAAAACCTTCTGAAATAATTTTAATAAGTCTCTTTTATAATCATCAAATGAAGGCAGCTTATAACTATCAAACCTATTAACTATAATAAAATAATCATATCCAGTAGGAATTTTATCTTTTTGAGTTCTATATATTTCTCTAACTATCCTCTTAGCTCTATTTCTGCCCACAGAATTAGTTTTGTTTCTTTTTATAGTTACAGCAAACCTAGAATATGAGCGATTATTTTTTAATAAGAGCACAGTGTATCTAGAATTATAAATTCTTTTAACACTGCTGCTATTATTAAAGAATGCTGATATATCGCTTCTGTGCTTTAACCGCTCTTTACTATATAATTTCAATGAGTATTCCCTGTAACAGTTTTCCATAAGTACTGCTTAATAATTGCTTAATATTTTACTCATCTGCTGCAGTTAAACGATATCTACCCTTTCTTCTTCTGCGTTTTAAAACATCACGTCCATGTTTAGTTGCCATACGTTTAAAAAATCCGAATTTTCTAGCACGACGCAACTTACTTGGCTGATAAGTTCGTTTCATATATGTCTCCTTAAAGATTATATTTCTTTATTAATTTCATAGTAAAAAAATTTATACAAATATACTCGTGTATTATACTATACAACTTTAGTCTTGTCAAGTACATAAAAACGGTTCAAAAAAACAGCTATATATTAATATATCACAATTTATAATATATTTTATTTATAAATTTGATATTATATCATTTAATGATATAATGATCTGATGAAGAAATACTTACTTGAGAATAAATTAGAAGATATTACTCCATTAATAGAAAATTTATCTACCGAGGTAAAGAAATATATACCAAGTAATGAAATGGATTTATTTGCAGCTGCATTATATGAAGTAATTATGAATGCAATTGAGCATGGAAATCTTAATATTTTATATGAAACCAAAAAAAACTGGCTTAAAAAAAATATTTACCATAAAAAATTAAAAGAACTCTTAAAAACCGAAAAAGCTAAAAGCACAAATGTAGAAATAACATTGCAGATAGAAGAAGATAATATTACTATTGCAGTTAAAGATCAAGGACTTGGATTTAAGCCTAAACAGGAAGCAAAAAAAATAAATAATGACGGATTTGCACGTGAAAGCGGAAGAGGAATTATGATGATTAAATCATACTTTGATGAAGTGAAATTCAATAAAAAAGGCAATGTTATAACATTAACAAAATTAATAAAAAAAGAATAATTTTTTGAAATATAAACTTTTCTTTAAATTAAGAAAAAGTTATCGGATAATTTTATAAAAATTTATTAATAGCAGCAATAAAATAATTTTTAAAGAGATTCAATTTATGTCTAATGATAAAAAAACAAAAAAAGTGAAAAATACTAAATATTTCCGTAAATCACCTCCTATACAATTAGATACAGGATTTGTAAGTTTAGAAAGATTTATGGCTATTAATGAATATGATGACGGATCTTTTTCCAGAGAATATAACTGTGATATAATAAATAGAAAAGGAAGAGATGCTGTTATTATAGTACCATATACATATATAGATAATCAAATACATGTTCTTATGATAAGCACTTTCAGACCTGTTGTTTATTATAGAGAAAAAGTAATGACAGGAAAAAGCCCGGAAGAAATTGATGAACATACTATGAATTTCTTAGAATTCCCTGCTGGTATGCTCGAAGAAGATGAAATCAATGAAAAGAATCCTAATCAGGGAATAAAAAAATGTGCTAAAAGAGAGCTTGAAGAAGAGACAGGATATAGTGTAGATTTAAAAAAGATAAATGTACTAGGGCATAGATATTATAGTTCTTCAGGCATTATAACAGAAAGAATTAACATTGCCACATGCGATATAACAGGATTAACTCCAAAAAAAGAGATTCAAACTGACGGATCTGTAATGGAAGAAACTATAGAATCTTTTTTTGTACCATTTGATAAGGCTATGAGATGGTGTAAAGAAGGTGTTATAAAAAATGCAGGTACTGAAATAGGACTTCATAGGCTTTATTTTTCAATATTATACGAACATCAAAAAAACCATAATTTAATACTTCAAAAAAGGCTTCACACTCTTTTAAATGAAATAAATTCTCTTAAAAAAAGTGCTGAACATTATAATAAATTAATAAGAGAATTTAAAGCTACTGTATCACATGAATTAAGACATCCTTTCACAGAAATAATGGGATATATTAATCTGCTTAAAAAGAATAATATGCCTGAGGAAAAAAGAGAAGAGTTCTTTAATATAGTTTCAAGAAGTATTAAAAAACTTTATGATACTAACAACAATCTAATACAGATCGCATTAAAAGATGATGAAAGTTCAAAATATGTATCTGAATTTAATATAAAAGAAGAACTTGATATAATCATAGATGGTTATAAATTCATTTATCCTAAAAATATAAATATAGAAATGAATATAGAAAAAAACTGTACTACATTAATAGGATATCATGAAAGATTCAGACTTATTATGGAAGGCATAATATCAAATGCTTTCAAATTCACTAAATCAGGAACCATATCTATAAATGTAAGACCTTTAGATACGATAGAAAAAAAAGAACTTGATTTCTCACCTGATCTATTTAATTACCATACTATGAAAAATATAATACCTAATGAAATTGAAATAATAGTAAAAGATACAGGAAAGGGAATAAAACCAAGTAAATTAAAAAAAGTATTTATACCATTTTATCAAGCTGATTCTAGATTTGAAAGAGAGTATGGCGGAATGGGTATTGGTTTATCTGTTGTAAAAGATTTGCTTGATACTATGCAAGGCACAATAAATATAGACAGCTCAGAAGGTGCCGGAACTATAGTAAAATTAAGAATGCCTTTTGGTATTCCAAGCAAGAATTAATAATATTATTAAATTAGACTAATAATTCAAAACGAATTCATATTATTAATATGCAATAATTTAAACAAATATTAGGTAAGCTGTGAAATTTAAGTTTTAAAACTTATTTTCACTCCCCGCCCCTTTTATTTTTCAATCAATTTATAAATATACAATTTCATATTTCATCATTATCTACTTAGAAAATATAACACCCACCCAAAATTTTTTTTAATTAAGCATATTAATCAACGCACGCTAAGCAAAATTATAAATATTAATAACATTGGAATTCAAATTTAAATATATTAAAAAAATGCCGTCCACCGTGCGTTAATTAAATTATAAATTTTATATTCTCTAGGGCGGGCATGCTTTTTCTTAAACAAAATACTAAATATAATGAAATAATAAATACTATAAAAATAAAAAAACAAAAGGGCGGGAAATGAAAATAAAATAACAAAAAATATAGTTTTAAATACTAAAAATATAAATATATAACCATATAATAAATAATTGAATGCAAACAATTTTTATTAGAAATAATAAATTAATTTCTATTTTTTTTTATTATTATTTTTCTTCCATTATCTTCAAAATAAAAATCATCTGTATATAAAGAAATAAGAAATATCCCTCTTCCGCTGTCTTTATAAATATTATCCTGAGACTCTGTTAAACATATCATAGCTGAGAAATAATCAAAACCATCTCCCTCATCTTCTATAACGACCTTAATCATTTCATCATTTATATAAAAATCTATACTTACATTTTTATTATAATCATTTTTATTTCCATGAACTATTGCATTAGTTAAAGCCTCCTCAAAAGCTACTCTAAATGCATCACATCCTTCTATTTGATTAGAATGTAAAAAATCGAAAAAATCATTGGAAACTTTAGGTACCAATAACTTATTACTAGGAATTTTTACTGACAATATTTTTTCCACTTTATTTCCGCAATATTCTATACTCATAGTTCAACTCTATAGCAATAATAAATTATAGTACTATAACTACTTACATTATATTTAACTATAAAGTATAGTAAAATAAGCTTCATTGTCAAGTTTTTTAAAATATAAAAATATTGACATTAATTCTATTTTGAATACAATTTAATTGTTATTTTATTTTTTTATAAAGGATTTTTTATGAAATACATGAACCTTTACAGAGGATATGAAAAGAGAAAAGAAGCTATTGATAAAAAAATATCTTCTATTATAGAGAGAAGTCAGTTTATATTCGGCGAAGAATTAGAATCATTAGAAAAAGAATTATCAAACTATACTGGTGCTAAATATGCTGTAGGAGTTTCATCAGGGCATGTTGGTTTAGTACTTGCTCTTTTAGCATTAGGATTCAATGCTGGTGAAGATCATTCTCAAAAAGAAGTAATAGTACCTGCTATGACATTCTTTTCTACCGCTGAGGCTCCTGCTTTCTTAGGAATGAAAGTAAGAGTTTGCGATATTGATGAATACTTTAATATGGATGTAAAAAAGCTCGAAAGTTTGATCAATAAAAATACTGTTGCTATTATACCTGTTAATTTATTCGGACAATGTGCTAATTATGATGTTATATTAGATATTGCTAAGAAGCATAATATATTTGTTATAGAAGATGCTTGTCAGTCATTTGGAGCTAGCTATAAAAATATCAAATCATGTTCCGGAAAATTGGGAGATATAGCTGTAACATCATTTTTCCCAGCTAAACCTTTAGGCTGTTTCGGTGACGGCGGAATGGTGTTTACTAATAACGAAGAATTATATAAAAATCTTAAACAGCTTCGTCATCATGGAGATGAAGGCGGAATGATTCATGTTAAATTAGGAACTACAGGAAGACTTGATAATTTACAGGCTGGTATTTTGCTTGAGAAATTCAAAGGCTTTGATGCAGATATGGATCATAGAAGAAGTGCTGCTGAATACTATAATGAAAAATTAAAAGATGTAGTAAAAGTCCCTCAAGTTGCTGAGTATACTCAAAGCGTACATGCTCAGTATGTTATACAGGTAGAAAATAATAGAGATGAAGTAAGAACTAAATTAAATGAATTAGGAATACCTACTGCACTTTATTATCCTCATCCTATACACTTAGCTCCTATACTTGTAAAAAAACTAGGATATAAAGAAGGAGATATGCCTGTGTCTGAATATGCTTCAAAACATAATCTTGCTTTGCCTATAGATAATGATATTCTTAAAGAAGAACAAGATATGGTTATAGATGCAGTAAAAAAAGTTGTAAAATAATAATAAATATATAATTATAATGAAAAAAGCAGGTGTTTAGGCACTTGCTTTTTTATTTTATTTATATGAATTAGCTTTTAAATAGGAAATTATATTTCACTTTTTTTTGTAATTTCATGATTTAAAGAAATTAATTTATTATACTAGTAATATAACTTAATAAATTTGACAAATAGAACAATGTTTTATATCATATTTAAATGAGGAGAAAATATGGATAATCTTAATAAATTAATAGACCATACTATTTTAAGACCTGATGCCACAATAGATGAGATAAGAAAGCTATGTATAGAAGCAAAAGAATATGGATTTTATTCTGTATGTGTAAATTCAGCTTATGTCAATGTAGCTTATAATTTTTTATTGCATTCAGATGTAAAAGTATGTTCTGTAGTAGGCTTTCCTTTGGGTGCTATGATGAAAGAGGCAAAAGCTTATGAAACAAAAGTTGCTGTTGATAGCGGAGCTGATGAAATAGATATGGTAGTAAATGTTGGTTTCTTAAAAAGTAAAAAAATAGATCTTTTTGAAAGAGATATAAAAAAAGTAAGAGATGCATGCCATGCTAGTGTATTAAAAGTAATTATAGAAACTTGTCTTTTAACAGATGAAGAAAAAGTATTAGCATGTAAAATAGCCAAAGAATGCGGAGCAAATTTTGTTAAAACTTCTACAGGATTTTCTACAGGCGGAGCAACAGAACATGATGTAAAACTTATGCGTGAGGCTGTAGGCAAAGAAATGGGAGTTAAAGCTTCAGGCGGTATAAAAACTTATGAAGATGCTATAAAAATGGTAGAGGCAGGTGCTAACAGACTTGGAACAAGCAGCGGAATAGCAATAATGAAATCTGCATTAAAGTAGGAGACAGCTATTTATGGAATATAAAGAACCTAAAGCATTCTATGATGAAAAGGCATTCAAAAATGATCTCCTTCAATACCATATAAAATTAAAAAAAGGCGATGTTGCAAGATATGTACTTCTTCCGGGAGATCCTAAAAGAGTGGGATATATTGCAAAATTTTTGGATAATCCTGAATTAAAAGCAGATTATAGAGAATATGTAACAGTAACAGGTAAATATAAAGGAGTAGATGTTTCTGTAACTTCTACAGGTATAGGAGGTCCTTCTGCTTCAATAGCTATGGAAGAGCTTATTAAAGTAGGTGCTGATACATTTATAAGAGTTGGTACTGCAGGCGGACTTAGCCTTAAAGTAAAGCCTAATGATTTAGCAATAGCTCAGGCTGCAATAAAAGATGAAGGCACTACAAAAGAATATATACCTCTTGAATATCCTGCTATTGCAAATACTGATGTTATGCTTGCTTTAAGAGATGCTGCTAAAAAAATAAATGCCAATTATCATATAGGTGTTGTTCATAGTAAAGACTGTTTCTATGGAGAATTAGAACCTCAAAATTCTTTTTTCAGAGAAAAGTTTGAAAATAATCTTAGATATTATACATTATGCGGTGCTATAGCTTCAGAAATGGAATGTGCTGCTCTTTTTGCATGCGCATCTTTAAGAAAAGTAAGAGCTGGAGGAATAATGCATATAGTGGAAAATACTATGGTTGAGAGAATGGGTACTCATTTAGAATACAGCGATAATATAGAAAATATGATATTAACAGCATTAGAAGCTATTATTTTATTAAATGAGAAAGACAAAAAAAGCTGAAAGAAGTAATTAAAGAGGTAATTAAATATGTTTCCAAAAGCTTATTATCAAGAAAATGAAAATTTAGTTCATCATTTAAAATTAAAAAAAGGCGATGTCGGAAGATATGTTATTATGCCTGGAGATCCTAAAAGATGCGTCAAAATAGCTAAAAGATTTGATGATGCCAAATTAATAGCAGATTACAGAGAATATGCAACTTATACAGGATATATAAACGGAGTTAAAGTTTCAACTACTTCTCATGGTATAGGCGGACCTTCTACCGCAATAGCTTTGGAAGAACTTATTAAAGTTGGTGCAGATACTTTTATTCGCGTTGGCACTTGCGGCGGAATGAATATGGAAGTATTGCCTGGTGATGTTGTTATAGTTAATGGAGCTATAAAAGGTGGCGGTACAATGGACAACTATATACCTAAAGAGTTTCCATGCGTGCCTAATATAGATGTACTTGAAGCAATGATTGAAGGTGCTGATAAAATAAAAACAAGAACTCATGTAGGTGTCGTACAGTGCAAAGATGCTTTCTATGCTCAGCATGCTCCTGAAAGTATGGCTGTGGATAAGGAATTATTATATAAATGGGATAGTTATATTAAAGCGGGCTGTTTAGCTTCTGAAATGGAATCTGCTACATTATTTGCAGTTGGGGCTGCTAAAAATGTAAGAACAGGAGCTGCTATGCTTGTTTTGCATAATCAGGAGAGAGTAAAAAATAATATTAATGATCCAAAAAACTATACAGGAGAAGAAGCAATAGATTTAATAATAGAATCAATTAAAATTTTGATAGACAAAGATAAAAAATAATAACAATAAAAAATATTTTAGGATGGAATTATGATTAAAAAAATTATGTTATGTGTGTTATTTATCACATCTTTATTTGCATTGTCATGCAGCAAAAGCCCAAATACTAATACAAGTACTTTTGAAATAGCTGTACTTATAGACTTAGGTCCTATTGATGATAAATCTTTTAATCAGGGATCATGGGAAGGTGTAAAGGATTATGCCGAAAATTATGGTATAAGTTATAAATATTATAGAGTTCCTGATAAGGACATAGATTCTTATTTAAACACTATAGATCTTGCAGTTAAATGCGGTGCTAAATTAATAGTAACCCCTGGATATATGTTTGAACCTGCAATATATAAAGCTCAAGATATTTACACAAACGTAAATTTCATACTGATAGATGGAGAACCTCAAGACGGAACTTATACAGATTATAAAACATCACCTAATACAGTAGCAATTCTTTATTCTGAAGAGGAAGCAGGATTTTTAGCAGGATACGCTATAGTAAAAGAAGGTTATACTAATTTAGGATTTATGGGAGGTGTTGCTCACCCTGCTGTAGTTAGATTCGGATACGGATTTGTACAGGGTGCTGATTATGCTGCTGTTGAATCAAAATTACCTAAAGATTCTGTTAATATAAAATATACTTATATAGGCAATTATGATCCTACACCTGAAAATCAAACTTTAGCTACTTCTTGGTATAAAAGCGGAGTACAAGTAATATTTGCTGCTGCTGGTGCTGCTGGAAATTCAGTTATGAGTGCTGCTGAAAATAATAACGGATTGGTAATAGGAGTTGATGTTGATCAGAGTTTTGAATCTCCTACTGTTATTACTTCTGCTATGAAATTGATAAGAGAATCTGTTTATAATGCTGTTGCATCTTATTATAACGGAAATTTCAGCGGAGGAAAAACTACTATATTAGGAGCTCAAGTTAAAGGTATAGGACTTCCTATGTCTACTTCTAAATTTAAAGTTTTTACAGAATCTGACTATAATATTATATATGACTCTCTTGTAACAAAAACAATTAAAGTATTAAAAGATACTGATATAGAAAATGTAAATAATTTACATTTAAATTCAGCAAAGGTTAATTATATAAAATGATTTGTTCTCTATATAAAAGATTAGCAGTAAGAGGTGATTTTTAAATATGAAAAAACTTCTTACTCTTCTTATTGTGTTTGTTTTTTTATACACTGTTTCCTGCAGTAATACAAACAGTGGAAAATCACTTGGTTATGAAATAGCAGTTATCATGAGAAATATAGATGACAAATCATTTAATCAAAGTACTTGGAGAGGAGTAAAGGATTATGCTGAACATTATGGCATAAGCTATAAATATTATAAAGTTCCTGATAAAAATGTACAATCAACATTAAATGCTATAGATATTGCTGTTCGTATGGGAGCAAAATTGATAGTAACACCAGGAAGTATATTTGAACCTGCTATTTATAAAGCACAGGATATATATACTAATGTACATTTTATATTGATAGACGGAAAGCCTCAGGATGGAACTTACACAGATTATAAGACAGCAAAAAATACTATTGCTATTCTTTATGCTGAAGAGGAAGCAGGATTTTTAGCAGGATACGCTATAGTAAAAGAAGGTTATACTAATTTAGGAGTTATAGGAGGTATGGCTCTTCCTCCTGTTATAAAATTCGGATACGGATTTGTACAAGGGGCAGAATTTGCAGCAGATGAATTAAAAATTCCTAAAGATAGTATAAATATAAAATACACTTATGTTGGAAATTATGATGATTCTCAGGAAAATCAAAATTTAGCTGCATCTTGGTATAAAAGCGGTACACAGGTAATATTCGCTCCGGCAGGAGGCGCTTCTTATTCTGTTATAAATGCTGCTGAGAATAATGGAGGTTTAGTTGTAGGAATTGATGTTGATCAAAGTTTTGAATCTCCTACTGTTATTACTTCTTCTATGAAATTGATAAGAGAATCTGTTTATAATGCTGTTGCTGCTTATTATAATGGTAATTTTAATGGAGGAAAAACTTTCATATTAGATACAAGAGTTAATGGAGTAGGACTTCCAATGTCTACTTCTAAATTTAAAGTTTTTAAAGAATATGATTATAATATCATATATAACTCTCTTATGAGAAAAAAAATTAGGGTATTAAAAGATACTGATGCGGAAAGTGTTGATAAATTACCTTTGAATTTAGTAAAAATTAATTATATAAATTAATTAGGAGATTAGTATGAAAAAAAATTTCGGCTTAATGATAATTATTACAGCTTTTATATTAATGATTTCATGCTCCAAAACTGAACAAGTTGGAGAATTCGATATAGCTTTGATAACAGAAGGTAAAATAGATGATAAATCATATAATCAGGGAGCTTGGGAAGGATTAATTAGATATGCTGAAAGTACAGGAAAAAAATACAAATATTATCAGGCTGCTGAAAATAATACAGAAGCATATATTGATGCTATAGATTCAGCAGTTTCTGAAGGCGTAAAATTAATAATAACTCCGAATTATTTATTTGAAACAGCTGTATACAAATCTCAGGATAAACATCCGGATGTTAATTTTATAATTATAGATGGTGTTCCTCAAGATGGTACTTATACTGATTTCAGAATAGAAAAAAATGTTCATGCTATGATTTATGCTGAAGAAGAGGCTGGTTTTTTAGCGGGATATGCTATAGTAAAAGAAGGATATACTAACTTAGGAGTTATAGGCGGAATGCCTGTACCTCCTGTTATAAGATTTGGATACGGATTTGTTCAGGGTGCAAATTATGCAGCTAAAGAATTAAATATGCCTACTAGAAGCATAAAAATAAATTATACATATATTGGCAATTTCAGTGATACCGGTGAAAATAAAGAACTTGCTTCTTCTTGGTATCAAAATGGGGTGCAGGTAATATTTGCTCCTGCAGGAGGTGCTGGAAAATCTGTTATAAGTTCTGCCGAAGAAAATAATGGATTAGTTATAGGTGTTGATGTTGATCAAAGTTTTGAATCCCCTGTTATTATTACTTCTGCTATAAAAAGAATAAGAAATTCAGTTTATAATGCAGTTGATTCTTTTTATAATGGTACTTTTAAAGGCGGACAAACTACTATATTAGATGCAAAAGTAAATGGTATAGGGCTTCCTATAAAAACTTCCCAATTTA
The DNA here is from genome assembly GCF_001676785.2 of Brachyspira hyodysenteriae ATCC 27164. Lineage (NCBI taxonomy): Bacteria > Pseudomonadati > Spirochaetota > Spirochaetia > Brachyspirales > Brachyspiraceae > Brachyspira > Brachyspira hyodysenteriae. The sequence continues at coordinate 2,765,932 of NZ_CP015910.2, forward strand.
AAAACTTCACTGAGAATGATTATAATGCCATATATAATCAGCTTTCAGAAGGTAATATTAACATTTTAAAAGAAAGAAATGCGAGAACTGTAGAAGAATTACCTTTGGATATAGTAGAAATTAATTATATAAAATAAATTTTGGCTTTAATAATTTTTAGCAAATAAATATATTATAAAATAGGAGACATCATATTATGAAAAAAATTCTTGTTTTAATCATCACCTTAATGAGCTTCATTTTAATGATTTCATGCGGCGGCGGAAAAAAATCTGGAGGATATGAACTAGCATTAATAACAGATGTTGGTACTATAGATGACAGATCATTCAATCAGGGATCATGGGAAGGATTAACAAAATATGCTCAGGAAAAAGGCATATCTCATAAATACTACCAGCCTTCTCAAAAAACTACTGATGCTTATGTTGATGCTATAGATTTAGCAGTATCTGCAGGTGCTAAATTGGTAGTAACTCCTGGTTTCTTATTTGAACCTGCTGTATACAGAGCTCAAGACACACATCCGAATGTAAGTTTTGTACTTTTAGATGGTACTCCTCAAGACGGAACTTATACTGACTTTAGAATTGAAAAAAATGTTTATTCTGTACTTTATGCTGAAGAACAAGCTGGATTTTTAGCCGGATATGCTATAGTAAAAGAAGGATACACTAATTTAGGCGTTATGGCTGGTATGGCTGTTCCTGCTGTTATAAGATTCGGATACGGATTTATTCAGGGTGCTAATTATGCAGCTAAAGAAATGAATATGCCTGTAGGAAGCATAAAAATTAACTATACTTATATAGGTAACTTCAATGCTACCCCTGAAAATCAGACTTTAGCTACTTCTTGGTATCAAAGCGGTGTACAAGTTATATTTGCTCCTGCAGGCGGTGCCGGAAACTCTGTTATGAGTGCTGCTGAACAAAATAACGGATTGGTTATAGGTGTTGATATAGATCAAAGTGCTGAATCTCCTACTGTTATTACTTCTGCTATGAAAATGCTTGGAGAATCTGTATACAATGCCATAGATGATTTCTATAAAAATCAATTCCCAGGAGGAAAATCTGTTATACTTGATGCTAAAGTTAATGGTATAGGACTCCCTATGTCTACTTCCAAATTCCAAAAATTCACTCAGAATGATTATGATGCTATATATCAAAAACTTAATAATAGTGAAGTAAAAGTTCTTACTGATAAAGATGCTAAAGATGTTAATCAATTACCTTTAGATATAGTTACAGTTAATTTAATACAATAAAGAATATTAATACTAAAATATTTTAAGAGAGATGCCGGATATAATCTGGTATCTCTATTTTTTTTTTATAAATATTTGACAATTCAAAATCATTTAACTATATTTTATATATAATTATTTTATTAAAATAATTATATATAAAAGTTATATAGGAAATATAATGGAAAATTCAGAGTATGTAGTTGAAATGCTTAATATAACTAAACGTTTTAAAGGTATAATAGCAAATGATAATATCACTATACAATTAAAACGAGGTGAAATCCATGCTTTGCTTGGAGAAAATGGAGCAGGAAAATCTACTTTAATGAGCGTGCTTTTCGGACTTTATAAACAAGAAGAAGGTATAATTAAAGTTAATGGTAAAGAAGTAAATATTGATAATCCTAATACTGCTAATGCCTTAGGTATTGGTATGGTGCATCAGCATTTTAAATTAGTTCATAATTTTACCGCTTTAGAAAATATTATGCTTGGTGTAGAAACTGTTAAAAATGGAATACTTCAAGTTGATGATGCAAGAAAAAAAGTTATGGAATTAAGCAAAACCTACGGACTTGAAATTTATCCTGATTCTTTAATAAGTGATTTAACAGTAGGTATGCAGCAGAGAGTAGAAATTTTAAAAATGCTTTATAAAGATAATAACATACTTATTTTTGATGAGCCTACTGCCGTACTTACTCCTAGCGAAATAGAAGAGCTTATGAAAATTATGAAATCTTTAACTAAAGAAGGAAAATCTATTCTTTTCATAACTCATAAATTAAATGAAATTAAAGAAGTTGCTGACAGATGTTCTGTACTTCGTAAAGGTAAATATATAGGTACTATTGATGTAAAAAGTACTACAAAAGAAGAGATGTCTGAAATGATGGTTGGAAGAAAAGTATCTTTAGTTGTAGATAAGACAGAGGCTAAACCTAAAGATATAATATTATCAGTAAAAGATCTAAATGTTAAATCTCCTCATAGTGAAAAAAATATTGTTAAAAATGTTTCTTTCGATGTTCGTGCCGGAGAGATAGTATGTATTGCTGGTATTGACGGAAACGGACAAAGCGAACTTATATATGCACTCACAGGTTTGATTGATATGTCAAGCGGAAGCATTCATTTAAATGGCAAAGACATTACTAACCTATCTATAAGAAATAAAACTCTAAGCGGAATAGGTCATATTCCAGAAGACAGACATAAACATGGACTTGTACTTGATTATACTCTTGGAGAAAATACAATACTTCAAACTTATTTCACAGAAAGATTTCAAAATAAAGGCTTCTTAAAATTCAAAGAAATAGAAAATTATGCTAATGAACTTATAAAAAGATTTGATATAAGAAGTGCTGAAGGAGCTAAAACTATAGCCAGAAGTATGTCAGGAGGTAATCAGCAAAAGGCTATCATAGCAAGAGAAATAGACAGAAATCCGGATTTACTTATAGCAGTTCAGCCTACAAGGGGATTAGATGTTGGGGCTATAGAATATATACATAAAGAATTAATAAGACAACGTGATAATGGAAAGGCGGTTTTACTTGTTTCTTTGGAGCTTGACGAAGTTATGAATTTAAGCGACAGAATACTTGTTATATATGAAGGTGAGATTGTAGCTAATGTTAACAATAAAGATTTAACTATTAATGAATTAGGTCTTTACATGGCAGGCTCTAAAAGAAGTGCATAAGATTTTGGTTTATAGCATTATAATTGTTTTTATTATATTCTTTGGTTAATAGTTGTTATGAGAAATATAAATAGAATGAATGATTACTTTGTGCGTTACCTTCTAGGCTCTATTGGTAATGAAGATATACTTGAAAATATAGTCAATTGTGTGCTTATAGATTCAGGTTTTGAAGAAGTTCATAATTTAGAAATAATTAATCCTCATAATTTACCTGAAAATATTAATCTAAAAGAATCAGTACTTGATGTTAAGGCTATTACTAAAGATAATAAAAAAATTATTATAGAAATACAATTATCAGGGAATATAGATTTTGTTAAAAGAATATATTATTATATATCAAAAAATATAGTAAGCGAATTAAATGAAAATGAATCTTATGATATTATTAGCCAGGTTATAAGCATTAATTTTGTAAATTTCAATATGGACTTTAATGATGAAGGTAAGGAACATAGATGCTTTAAATTAATAGACACTCAAAATCATAATGTATCATTAGATATTATTCAAATGCATATAATAGAAATTCCAAGATTTACAAAAATATTAAATAATTCTAGTATAGATGATATTAAAAAAAATAAAATATTATCTTGGATTGAATTTTTTACAGTTAAAGATTTAGATAAAGTTAAAGAAAAATTAAAGGAGCTTAATAATATTATGCCAAAAGTAATAGATAAATATGAGAGATTTATATCAAGTGAAGAAGAGATGGAAGTTTATAATGCCAGAGATGCATTTTTATACGGACAAACCATAATGCTTAAAAGAGAAAGAGAAGAAGGTATAAAAGAAGGCATAGAAAAAGAAAAATATTCATTAGTAAGAAATATGAAAAAGAAAAATATGGATATAAATCTTATTAGTGAATTAACAGGTTTGAGTATAGAAGAAATAGAAAAACTATAATAAAAAATTATGAGTCTATTTTAAGTTTACTTAAAATAGACTAAAAGCGAATAATTTTTTTATAAAGGATATAATAAATAAAAATAAAAAATACTAGATAAAATTATTAATAATGTATTGTTATAAAAGGAGTGCTTAATGGATTTAAAAAACAAATTGGCTGGTATTTTGGAGAAAGAAGGATTTGTTAATATATTTTCTTCTTTTCTCGCTATTATTATAGGGCTGCTTCTGGGTCTTATAATACTTCTTATAAGTAATGTTCATGATGCTTTTCCCGCTTTTATGACAATACTTTCAGGAGGATTTTCTGGAGGCTCTAGAGGAATGGGACAGGTTATATACACTGCCACACCTTTAATACTCACAGGGCTTTCGGTTGGATTCGCTTTTAAAAACGGACTCTTTAATATAGGAGCTCCCGGACAATTTATAGTAGGTGCTTATGCTGCTGTATTAGTAGCAGTAAAATGCACATTCCTTCCGCCTGCTCTACATTGGTTTGTAGCTTTAATAGTTTCTTTTATAGCCGGAGGACTTTGGGCTTATTTACCTGGTTTTTTAAAGGCTCATTTCAATGTTAATGAAGTTATTTCAAGCATTATGATGAATTATATTGGTATGTATTTAGTTAATTATCTTGTTACGCTTACAGTTTATGATATGCTTAAAAACCAATCTCAAAATATTCCTCCTTCTTCTATGATTCCTACTATGGGACTTAATGTTATATTCAGAGGTTCAAGTGCTAACGGAGGATTCTTCATTGCTGTAATAGTAGTAATAATAGTATATATAATACTTTCAAAAACTACATTCGGTTTCGAGCTTAAAGCATGCGGACTCAATAAAGATGCAAGTAAATATGCAGGTATTAACGAAAAAAGAAATATTATTCTTTCTATGGTTATAGCAGGTGCTTTGGCAGGACTTGGCGGCGGACTTTTATATCTTTCTGGAGTTGGAAAACATATAGAAGTTGTTGATATACTTGCTGAAGAAGGTTTTATGGGTATCCCTATTGCATTACTCGGACTATCTCACCCTATAGGAATATTAATCGCCGGACTTTTTATTGCTCATATAACAGTAGGCGGTTTTTATATGCAGATATATGATTTTACTCCTGAAATTATAGAGATGATTATATCTTCTATAATATATTTCAGTGCTTTTGCTTTACTTTTTAAATCTATTGTTGGATTTATATCCAAAAAGCTAGTCAAAAAAGAAGAAAAAAATGCTAATGAGTAAAGAATAGAAAATATAAAAGGAGATTTTTTTAATGGAAACAATTTATTTTTTAGTACAGCAGACTATGTTTTTTTCTATTCCGCTTTTACTTGTAGCATTAGGCGGAATGTTTTCTGAAAGAAGCGGAGTAGTTAATATTGCTCTTGAAGGTATAATGATAATTGGGGCTTTTGCAGGAATATTTTTTATAAGCAGATTAGGAGCTAATTTCCCTCCTATGATAACATTATTTTTAGCGATGATTATATCAGCTTTATCAGGTCTTATATTTTCTCTTCTTCATGCTTATGCTGCTATTAGTATGAGTGCTGATCAGGTTATAAGCGGTACAGCTTTAAATATATTTGCTCCTGCTTTTGCTATATATGTTACAAGAGCTATTCAAACAGTTCAGCAAATAAGTTTCGTTAATAATTTTAGAATAGAATCAGTACCTATACTTGGAAGCATTCCTATAATAGGAGGATTATTCTTCAAAAACACATACATAACAACATATATAGGATTCATAATATTAGCTCTATCTTGGTTCATTCTTTATAAAACCAGATTCGGACTTAGACTAAGAAGCTGCGGAGAGCATCCTCAAGCTGCAGATTCTGTAGGTATTAATGTTTATAAGATGCGTTATATTGGTGTTGCTATATCAGGAGCATTGGGAGGTTTAGGAGGACTAGTATTTGTTATTCCTACTTCTACAAACTTTAATGCTACTGTTGCAGGTTACGGATTCTTGGCTTTAGCAGTACTTATATTCGGACAATGGAAGCCTATGAAAATACTTTATGCTGCTTTCTTCTTCGGACTTATGAAAACATTAGCTTCTGCTTATTCCGGAATACCTATACTTGCAAGTCTTCCTATATCAAACAATATATACAAAATGATTCCTTATATAACAACTATAATAGTACTTGCATTTACTTCTAAAAATTCACAGGCTCCTAAGGCATCAGGCATTCCTTATGATAAGAGTGTAAGATAATTTATAAATAAAGCTGAGGGTTTTACAGCTCTCAGCTTTTTTATTATTTATTGTTAATATGCTTTATATAATAAAATTCTATTAATTCAAAATCATATATTTATAATTTTATTATTAATGCTGTAAATAAGCAATCATAGCTTAAAAAGATAATTATATACAAACTATTTATAATATATCACATTTTCTAAATAGTTGTTTATTTTTTGTTAGCATGACAATATATTTTGTTTCATCATATTAAAAAAATATTGACTTTACATTTTATTTAAATATACTATATAATTATGTATAATTTTTATAAATAGGTATAGAATATGGCTAATTGTGAAGAATTAAATATATTAATCGAAAATATAGATCATCAAATATTATTCGATAATGCTTTAAAAATAAATGAATTATTAGAAGATGATATATTATTAGATGATATAATGAGTGAAAATTTATTTGTTTACTCTTTTGAATTATTGGACATGATAAAATCAGATCCTGAATCTTATAAAATATCAGATATAAATAATGATGAAAAAATCAATGCAATATCTAGTATTATAAGAAAAATGGAATTATCTTTTATAGAATTCTAATCTTATTTTTTTATAAATCCAGTTATAAAACCTTTTATAAAAAATACTCCATAAGTAAGATGCGACAAAAATATACCTATAGCCTTACAAAAACCCTTTATAGGAGATAATGTACTAGCCCAGCTTCCAAGCAAACATAATGCATAAAAACTATGAGGAAATAATAATAAAGCTAAGAATATATTTTTATTAATAGCTGGAATATAATTATTTAAAATTTGAGGCAAATTAAAGTATAAAGCAAAAGGCACAAAAATTGTATAAAGTAAGAATATTGAAGGAATGAAATACGATAAACTTAAAGAATTGCCGCCAAATCTTTTAACAAAATATCCCCTATGCCAAGCATAACCTTTTAACTGTTTAAAATGCCCAAAAAATAAATCTCTCCTATGATGATATACCAATGCTTCAGGAGTATATAATATTTTTTCATTTTCTTTCATTATGTTATTGCAAAGAATAGTATCTTCACCAGGCCAATACTCACTGTCAAAACCTCCTACCCTATCATAAAGCTCCCTAGTAATAATAAAATTGCAGCTTGGATAATCATTAACATACTGAACTTTATCCGGTATATATCTAGCTTTATGTTTTCCGCTCATAAGTGTAGAACTGTAAATAAGTCCGCTTATCTGCTTTGAAAAATTGTCCTTAGGCGTATTAATAGCAGGTCCTCCCAAAGCTGAAACTTTAGTACTTTCCATAGCCCTCAATGCATTATGAAGCCAATCTTTTTCAGGGTATGTATCATCATCTAAAAATGCTAATATACTTCCATTAGATTTTTTTACTCCCATTGCTCTTTTTAAAGCCGGAGGAATTTCACCTGTTTCTATTATTTTAATCCTATTATCTTTGAATAATTCTATATTAACCTCATCATCTGTATATTTATCTGGAAGTATTATCACTTCAAAATTTGTATGTATCTGTTCAAGTAAATATTCTGTTTCTTCTTTTATATAATCATTAATTTTTTTTAAAGGGATTATAATACTTACAAGAGGCTTTTCTTTTAACTCGCAAAATAAATCTTTATAAAAATTAACAATATTAAGCCTATAAAATATTGCCAATGTATCAATAAATGTTCTCCAAAGTATAGGAAATCTAATAAATCCGAAATGCCTATTAGGATTAACTATAACAGGAGCAGATACTATTTTTTTTCCATTGGAATTGCAAGCCACCAATACTTCTAAATCATAAGCAAAAGCTTTAACTAATATTCTAGGGAAAATATTTATAATGGCATCTCTTTTAAAAAGTTTTAATCCTGTTTGCGTATCCTGTATAGGAAGATGAAAGAATATTTTTACAAACATAAAATATATAAAAGATATTAACTTTCTTATATTAGAATAATTAACTATAGAATCTTTATGCCTCTTAGAACCTATAACAACATCAGCATTCTCTTTTTGCATAATCACAAAAAAATTTTCTAATTGAGAAGGATCTATTTCCATGTCCCCGTCGCAAAATATTATATATTCACCGCTTGACATTTCGCATGCTCTTTTTAAAGCATGTCCTTTGCCTTGATTTTCTCTTGCATAAATACCTATTATATTTTTTAAATTTTTATTTGTATTATTATTTTGAAAGTTAGTACATATTTTTTTTATTTCTTCTCTTGAATTATCACTGCTTCCATCATCAGAAATAATTATTTCAAAATTCATAAAAAAAGGAGAAACTTTTTCTATAAGTATATTAATATTTTTTTCTATTGTTTTTTCTATATTATATACAGGAACCAATATAGACACTAATTCATTTATTTTCATAATTTATTTTCAGTCAAAATTTTTTTATATTTTTTTATACTTAAGAATTAAAGATTATTATACAAAAAGTATTAATCAAAGTCAACATAACACTTTATAAATTAAGGTATATTTATAGTTTTAGGATCTGTTTCTTTTTTTTCTACAGACCAATCTTCCTCATTATTAGGATCCATCTCAGCTATTTTTTCAAGTCCCATACATATATATGTACCTTTAGCAGTTACAGCTACTTTATCATCATTAAGAAGTATATATCCTTCTCCTTCAAATATTCTGCCGTCTCCGGAAGTGATTTTTCCTATTATTCTTATTTCTTCATTAATAGGCACAGGTTTTTTATACTTTGTTGTAAGAGTCATAGTAACTCCCCATTTATCTTCACCTGTATAAGGCATCATAGCTCTGCCTATAGTCTCATCTAAAATAGCAGCAAGTATTCCTCCATGAACTCTTGAAGGATAGCCTTGATGCACATCTTTAAAAGTTACCAAAGCACATAATGATTTATCTTCCAACTCATAAAACTCAGCTTTTAAACTCAAATCATTTTTAAATCCGCATACAAGACACATTCTAGAATTATTTTGCTTATTCAAAACTTTCAATTCCATAATAACTCCTACGATAAATTTTACAGAATCAGTTATAATTATTGTACAATACCTGCATAACAATAAACTAAAAATTATAATATTTTTAATAACTATTATATGCATAATATATTAAAGCTTTTTATATAAAAAAACAATATTACTTATTAGTTTATTTATAGTTTTTATAACATAAAAGCATTTTTGATTAGTTGACAAAAATGTAAATTAAATTTAATATTAAAGCTAAGTTATGTAACTAGGAGGATATTATTATGTCTAGAGAAGTATCAGGTATGTTTTCATTTTTATTAGGTTTATCAGCTGGTTTAGCATTGGGCGTACTATTTGCTCCAAAAGCAGGTGAAGAAACAAGAGAAGATATCAAAGAAACTATGGACAATATCAAATATAAAGTAGATGATATTTATCATAGAAGTGTATTAAAAACTTCAGAATTAGTTGAAAAAGGAAAAGAAAAAACTAATGATTTCTTTGAAAAAAGAAAAAAGAAATCTTCTGAAGAAACAGTTGAAGAATAATAATTAATATGCAAGATATTACATTTCAAATTAATGTTATAGCTATATCTTTAGCTTTCATTGCTATTTCTATATTAATATTAGTATTAGCTATATTTTTTGTTTTACTTGCAGGTTATTTTAGATTTACTAATAGATTCGATAGAATACTTGAAAATATCGAATCTATTAGTGAAAAAATAGGAAGCATTGCCGACACAGTAAATGATGAAACTAATAAAGTAAAAGTAACATTAGATAGTATACATGAATCTTTTAACAGTTTATCTAATAGCATTAATAATTTTAGCTCTATAACTACAGATATATCTAATAATTTTAGTATTATTAATATATTTAAATCTATATTTGCCTTATTTACTGGTAAAAATAGAAAAAAAGATGATTTCACAGAAAATGATGATGAGGATTTTTGATTTAAATTTAGGAATTATTTAGTTATGATAAAAAAAATATTTTTTTCAATTTTTTGTATAGTTTTATTTTCTTCTTTTTTATATTCACAAGATACAAATTGGGTTATTAGAATAAGAGACGGAGAAGGAAATATAAAAAAGCTTATCACTGCTGAAGAATGTTTATCTGAAATATCTAATCTTACTGTTTTAAGAGGAGCTCCTGAAGAGGCTATTAATGCTCTTCTTACTAATGAGTTTCAATTATGGCAGTTTGCTTCACAAATCATAGAACAGGAAGTGGTGTACTTAAAAGCTGTTGAAGAAGGATATGATAAAGACGAAGAAATATTAAAATTAATATCTAAAGAAAGAGATAATCAATTATCACAAATTTATATGCAAAGTAAAGTGTCTGATAATTTTGCTATAGTGACAGACGCTGAAAAAAGAAAATTCTTTAATGATAATATATCCAGAATAAGAGCAGCTGTAGGTCCTAATGTAAGATATGAACAAGTTGCTATGGAAATAGAAACAACAATTCTTCAAGAGCGTATGAGAAATGAATATGACAAAATTATAGAAATTGGAAAAAGTAAATATAATTTGAAATATTCGCTTGATACTGATCCTTGCATTACTATAGAAGATCAAACTGTACCTTTGTCAGAATTTAATGATATGTTTAATGAATCTATAAAACAGGCAGGAGCTAATATACCGGCAGCTTTGAGATTACAGGCAAAAGAAGGAATGTTTAAAGCTTTCGTTGCTAGAGAAATTATGATGTATGAAGCTAAAAAGGAAGGTTTTTATGATACTCCTCAGGCTAAAGCTATAGAAAATTTCTTGACTAGAAGTGCCGTTACTTCGCATTATATAGATAAAACTATAAGATCAACTATACCCACTCCTACAGAAGAAGAAATTAATCTTGCTTATGAAAGATATGGTAAAATGTATAATATAGATTCTTTGCCTTATGCAGATGCTCAAAAAGCATTGGCTAGTTTAGTAGTTGAAGCTAAAACTCAGCAAAAATATCAAATATTAGTTACAGATCTAAGATACAGATACAATATAGAAAAAAATATTGATTTATTAAAAAAGTGAAAAGTGATTATTAACTAATATTATGAAAAATAGATTATTAATTATATACTTTATATTTTTTATATTATTCTGTTTTTCTCAAATATCTTTTGCCAGAAGAAACGATTTTGAATTGGATGTAACTCCTCTTATAGAAAAAAATAAAATGTTTTCTGTAGGTATAGGAGGAATATTTTCTGAATATAATGGCTGGTTTAGTGACGGAAAACTAAATATTTTAGACCCTTATAACCCTAATATAAGCAGAAGAGACTTATATTTCACATTTATGCCTTATTTCAAAGTAAGACCTATTAAATATTTGGAATTAGGAGTATCAACAAGTTTCACATATCAAAGACAAGATTGGAGAAACGATATAACAAGTGAAACTAATATGACTGATACTTTTAATTTTGATTCTATAAATGCCACTATGAAAGCCACTCTTTTAGATTGGTATTTATCTATAGGTGTTAAAGTAGGATTAAGCTACAGCTTTATGAAAAATACTCATATATATGCTGATATAAAAGACCCTTTTAATATATATACAACTATAATGATTGCTGGTATTCCTAAAGTAATACCGCTTAATTTTTTCTTCTGCTACACTTTCGATACAAGAGATAATTTATTAAAAGATATTCTTAATACAGGCGAAATATCCGGCGGAATAGAGGTTATCACTTCTCCATTTATAACTTTATATACAGGGGTTAATTATATATTTCCGTATACAAAAGAATCAGCTCTATCCTATTTAGATATATTTGTAAAATTCAAAGCTACAATATCTGATTTTCTATATATGACTGTATCATATCAAAAAACAGTATTAGGCTCAGGAAATGCACCAAACAGCTCAACATTTAATTTTGGTATTGAATATATGTTCTATACTCCTCAATGGGATTGGTGGAGTTTAAAAAGATAAACATTATATAGAAAATATAATATTAATACTCTTTCCTAATAAATGCTGTGATATAGTCTGTATGAATGCCAATATAGTTCTTAATATTCCAAAGAAAAGCAATGCATAAAGTATTAAAAATCCATAAGGATATATTTTATCATAAGTATCTTTACCTTTTGGAGAGAGGAAAAATCTTAATATCCAGCCTCCGTCCAATGGAGGAAAAGGCAATAAATTAAAAAACATAAGCATTATATTAATCATATAAAACATAAACAACATTGTTAATATTATAGGCAAAGCATTGATCATAAAATTTGATAAGCCATTATTATTCTGTTCTAAAAACATTATTATTTTATATATTATAAAAGTGCCGTCTGTAGTAAATGTTAATATTTTCATTATGATAAATGATACAGTTGCTATCATAAGATTAGCAAAAGGACCGGCAAATGATACTAAAGCCTGATCTCTTTCAAAATTATTAAAATTATTAGGATTAACAGGAACTGCCTTCATCCAGCCTATAACCGGAATACCTGTAACTGCTGCAATTATTGGAAGAACTACACTTCCTAATATATCAATATGTGCTAAAGGATTGAGAGTAAGTCTGCCCTCTCTCATAGCTGTTCTATCGCCGAACATAAATGCGGTTTTTGCATGAGAATATTCATGTGTGCTTGCTGATATTATAAATACAACATAAGATATGATGCCTATTGAAAGTTTGTTAGAAAATATTTCATAAACCATTATTTGTTTCCTTAAAATATATGTATTTAAATATAAAAAACTTTTATTATTATTCAGTATAAAAATTATTTTTTATTTTAAATAAAAAAATATCAATTTAAGGTTAAAACATATAAAACTGTTATATGATAAAATAATTATTTATTATTGCAATAAAAATTGTGAGACTCTAGTAAAATTTAAAGAGGCTCACAATTTTTATAATTACTTTATAGTATTTATAATTAATGATTCAATACCTTATACAAGAAGTCTTTAACTCTATCATGCTTAGGATTAGAGAAGAACTCATCAGGTTTTTCATCTTCAAGTATCTTTCCGTCATTCATAAAGAGTATTCTAGTAGCAACATTCTTAGCAAAACCCATTTCATGAGTAACAATTATCATAGTCATGCCTTCTCTTGCAAGCTCTATCATAACATCTAAAACCTCTTTAATCATCTCAGGATCCAATGCAGAAGTAGGCTCATCAAAAAGCATAATATCAGGCTCCATAGCCAAAGCTCTTGCTATAGCTATTCTCTGCTTCTGTCCCCCTGAAAGCTTGCTAGGATAAACATCTTTTTTATCAACCAATCCTACTTTATTAAGAAGTTCTATAGCTTTTTTCTCAGCATTTTCTTTTGAAACCTTTTTTACTTTCATAGGGGCTAAAGTGATATTTTGCATAACTGTTTTATGAGGAAACAAATTGAAATGCTGAAACACCATTCCAAGTTCCTGCCTCATTAAATTAATATCAGTACCCTTATCCATGATATTTTTACCATTAATAATAATATCACCCTGAGAAGGTTCTTCAAGTCTGTTTAGGCATCTTAAAAATGTTGATTTACCGCTTCCTGAAGGTCCTATTACAGCGATAATTTCTCCTTTTGCAATATCAACATCTATACCTTTAAGTACTTCCAATTTTCCGAATTGTTTATGTAAATTTCTAACCTTAATCACTTTCTCTCAAACCCTCCTCTACTTTCTTCATAATCATAGCAAATACAGAAGTAAGTATAAAATATATTATACCAACAGCAATTAAAGGCTCAACTCCTCTATATGTTTGGCTTGTAATGATATTGGCAGATCTAAGCAAATCAACTCCGCCTATAAATCCGACAACAGAAGTCTCTTTAAGCAATGCTATAAACTCGCTTACAAGAGGAGGAAGTATTTTTTTTATGGCCTGAGGTATTATGATTTCTTTCATAGACATAGAATAATTCATACCCAAAGCCCTTGCAGCTTCCATTTGTCCTTTATCCAAACTTTGTATACCAGCCCTTATAATCTCAGCTACATAAGCTCCGGAGTTTATTCCAAAGGCAATAGCTGCTATAATGAGTATAGGAGTATCTCTTAAATTATCAACGAAAATGACATTAGCCCATATCATAAGCTGTACTACAACAGGAGTACCTCTTAAAATATTTACATACCAAAATGCTAACTTTGACAAAGGATTGAAATCTCTTAATTTTTTAGAGTTTTTAAATGGATAGAATTCTGAAAGCTGAAGTAATGCAACTAATATACCTAATATAATACCTATCACTGTAGCACAAGCTGTTGTTCCTACAGAAAATAATAATCCTTTTATGACATAAATGTATCGCTCATTTGATATGAATATTAACTTTAGAAGTTCTAAATATTCAAGCATATATATAACCTTTATAGAAAATATATCTTCTTCTTATTATAATACCTAAAAAGGAAAATAAGAAGAAGATACAAAATATATATTATTCCCCAAAATACTTGCTTATTAAAGCATCATAAGTACCGTTTTCTTTAAGTGTTTTTAAAGCCTCATTCATTTGAGCAAGAAGTTCTGTATCTTCTTTTCTCATAGCAATGGCGTACTCTTCACTGCTTACTTCATCTGTAAGGCTAATAACTAATTTTAAATCATTATTTTGATTAAAATATTGTTTAGCAGGTTCAGAATCTAAAACTACAGCATCTACTTTTTGGCTTTTCAAAGCTATTACAGCTTCTGATGTAGCACTATATCTCTGAACATTTACATTAGACATCTCGCTTACAATTAAATCACCTGTATAACCTAATACAACACCAACATTTTTACCTTCTAAACTATCAAATCCATAAATATCTTTATTATCACTATGAACTAATATAGTTTGTTTAGATTCATAATAAGGATCTGTGAAATTAACAAATTTTTTTCTCTCTTCAGTAGCTGTCATACCAGCAGCAATGATATCTATTTTTTTAGCTTCTAAAGCAGGAAGAAGTCCGTCGAATTGCATATCTACTATTTCTATTTCTTTACCTATTAATTTAGCTGCTTCTGCTATTAAATCCATATCAAAACCAACGATTTTATCACCTTCTCTATATTCAAAAGGTACAAATTCAGCATTAGTGCCTACATATAGTTTGTTTTTTTCTTCTTTCTTTTGACAGCTTATAAATAGAACTAAAACTATTGATAAAGCTGCAAGTATTTTTACAATATTATTCTTAAACATAGTTAAATCCTCTAATTTTTTTACATTTTCCAAATTATTCTATATAATAATGTAAAAAAGTCAAGGTAAAATATATGCTTTTCAAATACTAATTTATCACATAAATATGGCATTAACTGTTTTATAAAAATAAATAAATTTGAATTAATAAAATATATAATATATAATTTCTAATCTGAATATATAAAAATAATGGAGATAAAAATATATGAGAGGTTCTGCGGTAGCAGTAATATTTATTATAGTGAATATAATAGCTATCAGCATATTTATGATAGTATCCACTACTTCAATAAAAGAATCTATATTAACAGAAGAAAAATTATCTAGAGAATCATTAGACTCTATAATAGATACTTATTATAAAAAAAATATAGCCTCAGAAAATTATTATAATGCAGTATCTGTAATACCAAAAATAGATATATATGTTTTGCATTCTCTAAGTAATTATATAGAAAGAATAAAATCAATAGAAGCGGATTCTACTTTGATAGAAAAACCATTGACATTTCAAGAATATCAATATGTACAGGCAAGAATAACTGAAAATATAAATAAAATTAATTATACAGCTAGAAATTATCCGGTATTAAGGACAAATCTTAATTATATATCTGCTGTAAATGAAATGCGTCCTATAATAGAAGATGAAAAAAAATATATATCTGCTTATAATGATCATGTATTAGAATATAATAGGCTTACAACAACTCCGCCTTCAAGCATAGTGGCAGGCATAATGGGTAAATTTCCATTCTTAAAATTTGAAACAGGTACTAATATTATAGCACAAACTTCACATATGTTTCAATAAATAAAAATATATCATTAATATATTTGCAAAAATTATAACTTTTACTATAATATAATAAACTAAAAATTCGGATTAATATAAAATATCATGAACGATAACGTAAAAGAATTAAAAAGCCTCAAAAGAGTAACACAAAAAGAAATAGCCAAAAGACTTGGAATAAGCAGAACAACTGTAGCAAGAGCAATAAACGGAAGCGAATTTATTAAAGAAGAAACGAAATCTAAAATATTAGAATTAGCATCTGAATTAAATTATGAAAAAAACTATATAGGAAGCTCTTTAGCAAATCAAAAAGAAAAGGTAGTGTATTGCCTTATAGCTGATTCTTTTAATGAATTTTATACAAAAGAAATAATACGAGGACTTAATACCGTTCAAAAAGAATATTCTGTATATAACTATAATCTAAAAATCATTCCTACAGAAATACATTCTCCTGATAAACAGGTAGAAACTTTAAAAAATATCTTAAAAGAAGATAATATAGATGGATTAATAATAACTCCGTTAAACAGAGATATAATACACAATATACTAAAACCTTATTTTGGTAAAATTAATATAATTTCTATAGGAACAAGATTGTCTGAAAATATACCGCATGTAGGTCCTAATCATATAAAACAAGGCTCCATAGTAGCAGGAATAGTTTCTAATCTTTTAAGAGATAATGAAAAACTTCTTATTATAGATAATGGAGATGATAATATTTCTTCAGGAATGTATTTAGAAGGTTTCTTGCAAAGAATAAAAGACACTAATATAGATACTATAGGCCCTATTTACTGCGGAAATATAGAAGACAGCATACATACTATAAAAAAAATATGCCATAAAGAAGATATTAAAGGAATTTATATTAATAGATATGCTCAGGAAATTTACGATATGATAGATAAAAACATATTAAAAGGCAAGAAAATAGTTACTCATGGTATGGCAGAAAGCATAAAAAACTTAATAAAATCAGGCATAATATCATTTACTGTTATGGAAGGCGTATTTATGGAAGGTTATAATGCCGGAAAAATAATGTTTGAAATGATATACAAAAAAAATGTGAGTGTTAATTGGGAGGTATCAGATTCTAAAATAATATTTTTAGAGAATTTACAAAATTAATATTATTGAAATTTATTTTGGAATTTTACTTGATAAAATTAACATATTATGATAGAATATTGCAACTATATTCTATAATGTTATATTTGTTTATTTTAGATTCTTACGGAAATTAAATAACATTAATATAAATAAAATTAATTAGGAGATATTACAAATGGATCAACAGATAAGATTAGTAGAAGCAAAATATAAAAAAGAAGCCATATTACCTTTTGAAATAGGTGATACAGTAAAAGTTTGGGTAAAAATTATCGAAGGCGATAGAGAAAGATTACAGGCCTATGAAGGTACTGTTATTTCTATTCGCGGAAAAGGAATTAATAAAAGTTTCATTGTTAGAAAAATATCTTACGGTGTAGGTGTTGAAAGAATATTCTTATTGAATTCTCCTAGAATAGATCATGTTGATATCATAAGAAAAGCTAAAGTAAGAAGAGCTAAACTTTACTATCTTAGAAATAAAGTTGGTAAAAAAGCTCGCTTAGTAGAAAGATTAGGCGTAAAAATACCAAAACATTCAGATTTAATTAAAAATACTACTGAAGAAAATGCTTCAGCAGCAGAAGAAAATAATTCTTCTTCAGCAGAATAATATTTTTGAAATTTTGTTATTTTAAGGAGAATTTTTTATGGGATATAAAATTGTTGCCAGAGAACAATGGTCAGAAAAAGTTTTTATGATGAAAGTAGTAGCTCCTGATATTGCTAAACATCGTAAAGCCGGCAATTTTATCATATTCAGATTAGATGAGAAAGGTGAAAGAGTACCTCTAACTATAGCTGATGCTGATCCAGAAGCTGGTACTATTACTATAGTTACTCAAAGTATAGGATATTCAACTACTAAGCTTATGGGACTTAAAGTAGGAGATGAAATAATGGACATTATAGGACCATTAGGTCAGCCTACTCATATAGAAAAAAAAGATGGAATAGTTTTAGGTGTAGGCGGTGGCGTAGGTATTGCTCCTTTACATCCTATAGTAGAAGCTCATCATAAAGCTGGAAATAAAGTTATATCTATATTGGGTGCTAGAGATAAATCACTTATCATTATGGAAGATATGATGAAAAAAATATCTGATGAAGTTCTTATCTGTACTGATAATGGAAGTTACGGAGAAAAAGGTCTCGTAACTGATATGATTACTAGAATATATGAAAGAGGCGAAAAAATTTCTGAAGTTATAGCTATAGGTCCTGCTATTATGATGAAATTTGTTGCTTTACTTACAAAAAAATATAATCTTCCTACAGTTGTTAGCTTAAACCCTATTATGATAGATGGTACAGGTATGTGCGGATGCTGCAGAGTAAAAGTAGGAGATCAAACTAAATTCGCTTGTGTTGAAGGCCCTGAATTTGACGGACATTTAATTGACTTCGATCTTCTTATGAAAAGACAGGCTATGTACAAAAAAGAAGAACATGAATGTAATTTGAAATTAGCTAACTAATATTTTGATTATAAAAAAGTTACAGTCTAATATAGATTGTAACTTTTTTTGTTTCTATATAAACATAAAATAATGAAATTACATATTGATGCTAGTATAAAAAACATAAATCTACAAAAATTTGAATGGGAAAATACGTACTTTCAAATAACATTAAATATAAAAAATAATTATCCCATAAAAATAAAATTAAATGATATAAAATTCAATCTTATTAATTCTCTAAATGAAAAATTCCTCTATGGAGAATGTGATTATTTATCAATAAAGTCAAAAGAAAATAAAGATATTACTTTTGATCTAATTTTAAACAATAAAGAATTTGCAAATCTGATAAATAACTTTATCAATTTTAAAAAATCTATATTTAAAATACATATAATAAATGGTAAAGCAAATTTATTTTCCGTAATTCCATTTAATTTAAAAAATTATGAGCATAATATTGATATACTTAATATTATAAATTATTTATACAGATCCTAAAATTATTATATATTACTATTTTTAGTTATATTTGTTATATTAAATAGATTAAAATAAAAAGGTATGATTTATGATTAAGAAAATAACTGTTATAATTTCTATATTGTCAATGCTATTTGTATTGTCTTCATGCGAAACACTTCAATCATCAGCAAGAGAAATAACAAGAAGCTACATAGAAGAACATAAACCTGATATAAAAGCAAAAAGTGCTAAAATATCAAGTGTAACATTACAAGATATCACCCTAACTACTCTTTTTGAAATAAAGAATAATTTAGATTTTGAAGTTCCTATAGATAAAGTTAAAATAGACCTTATTAATACTTCAGGAAAAACTTTTGCAACAGCTACTTCTGTAGAAACATTAAAAATACCTGCAAATCAGGCAAGAGATATTAATTTAGATTTCAAAGCAAAATATTTAGATGTATTTACAACAGCTTTCGATGCTATAAAATCAAAATCTTTTAAATGTGATGCTAAAATAACTTTAACATTCACTGTATATGGAATGAAATTTGAATTCCCTTATACTAAAGAATTGACATTTACAGAATAAATAAAAATTACTGTAATACTTTTATAGTTAAAGTAATAGAATATTATGAAATTAATTAAAATATCTGCTTTTTTAATGCTTATAATTATATCATGCTCTAGGGTAAAATCTGAGGCAGATAAAATTACAAGGGAATATATAGAGAAATATAAACCTGATATAACAGTAAAATCTGCCTCTATAAATAATATTACTTTAACAGATATTACATTAAATACATTGCTTGAAATAAAAAATAATTTACCATTTGAGCTTCCAATAGAAAAACTTGAAATAAATCTAATTAATTCTTCAGGAGATATATTTGCTAATTCAATATCATCTGAAGAATCAAATATTATAAAAATACCCGCAAATGATTCAAGAGAAATGAATATGAAATCTAAAGCAAAATATATAGATTTATTTCAAACAGCTCTAGATGCCATAAAAATGGAAGCTTTTAAATGTAATGCTGATATAATTTTAACTTTTAATGTTTATGGTATGAATTTTAATTTTAAATACAATGTAGAAATAAACTTTATGAAATAGCTATTTTTTTAATATGTCTCTTATAACATTAGCCCTTATTTCTTCAATATTTCTATAATAATTGCTTTTTTCGTACATCTGTTTTAAATGAGCATTTTTACCTACAAATCCCATATAATATATAGTATCTAAATTTATATTATCAATTATATCATAATAAAGTCCTAATCTAAGCCATAAACTATAATTGATAAGTTCTCTATATTTTAAAGTTCTTGCAGATAATAATATAGCATTGCTTCTGTAAATTCTATCTTCAGCCTTAACCCTATCAAGTTTTTTTATTCTATTTCTTATTTTCTTTTCTTTTTCAGATATTTCTTTAACCTTTTCTATAATAGTATCAAGTATAAATTTCTCAGTAACACCTATCATAATATTATTACTTAATACAAGTAATCCGTTTTGTAAATTAACTTCCAATCCCTTTTTATTGCATTCTCCAATAATATAATCTATATTATCAGGGGTTTTCCAAGTAAGACAAGGCACCGCAATACAAACTTCAGCTCTCATAGCAGTACCAATTATATTTGGAGAGCTGGTAAGAAATCCGAACTTTTTATCATAAGCAAAATCTACTTTCTGATCTAAAGCACTTTCTATTTCATATGCCTTATTAAAACAATTCTCTAATTCTAATCCTCTAGCTATAACCTGTATCTCTAAATGCTCATTTGAATTGATTAATAAAGATATATCCTCATCTTCATCTGTAAATAATGATGCATGAACTATATTCTTATTGCTTGGTATAGTAAGATTTTCTATAAGCATTCTAATATTAATTGAAGGCAAATCAATAAGTTTTTGATATGATAAATTGAGATTTAATTCTTCTATGCTGGATTTTAAAATATTTTCTGTATTTTTAAAATCTTCTTTATCCATATTGTGAAAGAATCTAATATCATCTAAATTCCTATAAATTGAAATTTTAGAATATAATACTATATTATCATCTTCACCTTTTTTGTATATCCAATTTGCTGTATTATTAACGGACATCTTTTTTTTCGCTCTTAGTTTTTTTAGATATTAAATCTTTTTTCAAATGTTCTAATTTATCTCTTATCAAAGCAGCTTCTTCATATTTTTCTATTTTTATAAGCAGCTCTATTTCTTCTCTATATTTATTAATTTTAGATTCTATATCTTTATTAGTTAAATTCTTACTTGATATTTTTCCTATATGCCTATTTTCTCTATGAATTTTTTTTATATGCTTATTGAGTTCAGATTTAAAATACTCATAGCATTTAGGACAAGATACTACATTTGTTTTTAGGAAATCATCTAAAGAATATCCGCAAACTTTGCATATTTTATTAGAATGAGGAGTTTTTTTCTTTTTCTTTTTTGATGGTAATGATTTATAATTAGGAAATATAGTATCAATATTATTAAACTCTAATTCCAAACATTTTTCTATAATATTGCCGTTTACTTCACATTCTTTGCATATATTAATTTGTCTACGCTCATTACCTATTATTTCTTGAATATATAATACAGCTTTTTCTTTGCCACAGATATTGCACTTCAAAATGATTGCCCCTAATAACTTATTATTAAAATTTTATCATTTAATAAAAAAAAAAGCAAATCATTAATATAATTTTATCTTAATTTTATAAAAATATCTAAATCTTCTCTATTTGTAATCTTGATATTATCAGAGGAACATTCAGATATTTTTACATTTCCGAAATATTTACTGTATATTTCAGCATCATCAGTAACTAAATCAGCATTTTTATCATTGATATACTTTTCAATAGCCGACATATAATTATCAAATTTAAAACCTTGAGGAGTAGCAGCCCTATAAAGATATGTTCTGTCTATTGTTTCTATTATATTATTATTTTCATCAACTTTTTTAACAGTATCAACTACTTTAGAAGCCAATATAGCAGCATCATATTTTAAAACTGTTTCATATAATAATGCAATCTCTTTTTTCTTTACTAAAGGTCTAACACCATCATGAATAAATACATAATCTGTCTTAATATCTTCTTTATGCTCATTTAAAAAACTCATAGCATTATATACAGAATATACTCTTTCACTGCCGCCTTTTATATAATGAATATTCTTCTTTATTTTTTCTTTAATAAACTCTTCTTTTTCTATATATTTTTTTATATTCTTTATCTCTTCTTCTGCACTAACCAAAACAACATTATTAAAATTAAATTTAAGCATATTTATAAGAGTATGAATAAATATAGGCTTATTATCAACCTTTATAAACTGCTTTTTTACCTTGCCTGCAAATCTTCTTGAACTTCCTGCTATTAATATTACTAAAGTTGTATTATTCATAAATATTTATTCTCTCAATTATTTTTATCATTATTATTTTTATTTCTTAAATTCATTCTTTCTTCTCTGCGTTTTTGGCTTTCTATTTTTTTCTCTTCTCTTAATCTATGTCTTGCCTCTCTTCTAGATTGAACTTCCTGCTTCATCTGTAATTTTTTAGCCTCTTTTTCTTTTTTCCTATTTTCATTATACTCTTTACGTTCTTGATTTTTCTTCTCTCTCAATTCTTTCATCTCTTCAAGCTGCATTCTCCATTCTGCTCTTTCTAATTTTCTCCTCTCTTCTTTTTGTCTTTCTCTCTCTTCCCTCTTTTGCATTTTTTCTATCTTTTCAAGTTCCTTTTCTCTAAATAAAACAAGCTTAACAGGATCTTTTATTTTACTTAATTTATCTCTCATTTTCTGAACATAATCTTTTCTCTTTCCTATATTTTTAGGAAATAATTTAGCCCCCAAAGAGTCTACAAACAATCTAGTCCTTAAAACAAGACTGTTCTGTGTTTTCAAATTAATAACAGATACCCAAGGCACTCTTAATATTATAACAAATGCTATGATTCCAGCCATAGTATTTGAAAATAAATTACCCCAGAATACTGACCAATATGATAAATACTTGCTTGTTAAAAGAATAAATATAAATCTCAAAAACCATATCCTAAGCAAGCTTATTATAAGAGGTATCCTAGTTCTTCCAAGACCAATTAAAGCCCCCTGAGAAACCATAGCAACACCAAAACCTAATACACCAAAAGCAAATATAGGAAGTGATTTATTAGCTACATATAAGTCCTCAGCCTCCCTGGTAAATAATATAGTAAGATGAGGAGTAAGAGGTATAATAATAGCTATAAGAACAACAGCCGTAATAACGGACATTATAATTCCTGTATAACAAGACTTTCTGGCTTTATCATTATACTTAGCACCTATATTCATACTAACCATTGTAGTAACAGCAGATCCGAAAGCAGCAGTAAAATTGAAACATATATTAACTATATTATTGGATATACCTTGACCATTTAATACTGAAGCTCCATATTTTTCAACTTCTGTATTGATAAGGAAAAATCCCAAATTGGTTAAAAATGTATTAAGCATAGAAGGAACACCTATAATCATAAGTTCTTTCAATACAGTAGAATCAAATTTAAACTCTTTTAAAGATAATTGATCATCTCCTTTCTTTATAAATAAATCATAATACATCCAAACTGTTACTATAGAATAAGTTGAAAATGAAGCTAGTACACTTCCTACTACACCTAAATGAAGTAAATAAACATATATAAAATTAAATAATACTTTT
The DNA here is from genome assembly GCF_001676785.2 of Brachyspira hyodysenteriae ATCC 27164. NCBI lineage: Bacteria > Pseudomonadati > Spirochaetota > Spirochaetia > Brachyspirales > Brachyspiraceae > Brachyspira > Brachyspira hyodysenteriae. Next base: position 2,789,861 of record NZ_CP015910.2, read on the forward strand.
AAAAGCAGTAATATTATACTTCTTATAAGAGTAGCTTCCGGTTTACCATTAGCATTTTTTATACCATTATATAAAGCAGCTAAAAATGTCATAGGCATAACAAAGCTGTATAAGGATAAATATGTAAATACATTCTCTTTAATATTAGGAAGAAGATTCATTGATACTAATATGCTCACAACATATAGTGTAGGCCCCATAGCAATTCCAAACATTACACCTATAACAACTATTTGTGTGGATATTCTTTTGGCATTTTTAAAGTCACCTAGTCCATTATACTGACCAACTATTGCCATAGCAGCAACACCCAAACCTTGAGATAATGCTGTCATCATATTTATTATAGGTTCTGCAAAATGTACGCTGCTTGCTATAACAGTACCTGCAACATTATTAAGAAAAAGGCCGTCCATTAATGGTATCATAGACTGAACTATACTCATTATAAGAGTAGGAATAGATAACATTATTAATGTATTAGTAATAGGACCATGAAGTATTAAATCACGTCTTGCTTCTGTAGATTGACTTTTAAAAAAACTAATCATACTTATCCTTTCAAATTTCTCATATAAATAATATAACCGATTATTATATATTATATTTTATATTAAATAAAAAATTTTGCATAAATAAAACAAAAAAATTAATGTTTTTTGCTTATTATACAAGCAGATAATTATATCAATAATAATAATTTTTTAAATATATTTTTATCATTTTATATAAAGTGTGAAAAACTCAGAATATTTTTAAGGGAGCCTATTAAAGCTCCCTTCTTTATTTTAACTTCTTATATTTCCTAAACTAGGATCTTCTATATTATCTTCAGGCAGTAGATATATATTATTATCATTGTTATTATTTTGGATATTATCATTTTGATTACTATCATAGCTGTTACTATTTTCATCTAAAGGAGTATAATAAAAATCTCCCTCATCTTCCATCATAGCATCATTAGTTGCTTCATTTCTAGGGGTAGCTGTTCTAAGGTGATCTATAGGACATTGAGTAGATAAATCAACATTTCCTCCTACTGTAAGCGGCGATACATTTACACAAGTATGATTTCTAGGAAGTCCTGAATCCTGACAAATTTCCACTATTAATACATCATTAGGAACAGGCCAATTAAATTCTCTTTTAGATGATGGAGTTATAGAATCAAGATATTGAAATGTAGCCAAAGCAGTAGTAGCTCCTCCTGTAACATTATTTGGAAGCAAATCATTTCTATCGCTTCCTATCCAAGTAATAGTAACTATTTCATCATTATATGCAGCAAACCAGTTATCTCTATGCTCACTTGTTGTACCTGTTTTAGCTGAATATGAAGGATATTTAAATCCATAAGTACTAGCACTTCTATATGCAGTTCCGCCTGGTGCTATTACTTTCTGTAAAGTAGAATTTAAAAAATAATAAGATGATGGGGAAGTTGCACTTATTTTGTGAGGAGTTCTATCGACTAAAGCTGTAACACTAAGTTCATTACCATCTATATCAATAATTTTATCTACTATATAAGGCTCATATTTAATACCGCCATTAGCCAATGCACTATATGCTGAAGCTAAATCAAGCGGACTCATTTCCATAGTTCCTAAACCTATAGATAAAGCATTTGGTATATAAGCATTTTCTCCAAAAAATTCCCTTGAATGTTCTATAAAATAAGAAAGTCCTATATCATTTAATAATTTAACAGCTATAGTATTAATTGATTTTGATAATGCTGTTTCTAAAGTTATTTCGCCTCTATACCTTCTGTCAAAATTTCTAGGTGAATATGCAGGTTTTCCGGCTCCTTGAGGATAGCTGTAATTTGTATCAAGCATAGTAGAAAAAGGCTGCGCACCGCCTTCGAATGCATATAAATAAATAAAAGGTTTAATTACACTCCCTATTTGTCTTTTTGCCTGAACTGCTCTGTTAAACTGATTTTGCAATGTGTATCCGTCTCCACCTATCATAACAAGTATTCCACCTGTTTTTGGATCTATTGATACCATTGCACCTTGATAACTTCTATTTGAAGAACTAGACTGTAATTTTCTTATATTTTCTTTCATTACAGAATCAGCTATTCTATAATATCTTTCATTTACTGTTGTATATATTTTAAGGCCGGATAATGCAAGCTCATCTTTATTAAAATAATTTAATAATTCTTGTCTTACATACTCATTAACATAAGGTGTTCTGTTCACAGTCATCTTCCATTGAGCACCTTTAACCTGCTTATTGATATTAGTATATTCTTTATCAAATAAATCAAGCTCAGCTTCCATTGTCTGTTTATCTATAATATTATTTTTTACAAGTCTTGATAATATCTGCTCTACTTTTTTTCTGCTGTTATCCGGATTATTAACTATAGAGTAATATGTAGGGTTTGGAAGCATGCCAACCAATATAGCATACTCTAATAATCTGCATTGTCTTAAAGGCTTATTAAAATAATGATTAGCAGCGGCTTCAAATCCGTAGTTTCCATCACCAAGATAAACAGTATTAAAATACATAGCCAAAATTTCTTTCTTAGTATATTTCTGTTCTATCTCTCTTGCTGCAAACATTTCAAAAAGTTTTCTTTCTATAGTCCTTTCGCTTTTAGTAAATAGAAGTTTAGCTAACTGCTGAGTAAGTGTAGAACCGCCGCCTACTATTTTTCTAGTTAAAATTGTTTGTATGCCTAGATAAGCTGTTCTAAAATAATTTATACCTTTATGAGAATAGAATTTCTGATCCTCCATCAAAAGCAAAGTCTGCTCTAAAAGAGGGTTAATATCATCAACATTAACAACCTCATAAGCAGGAGGCATATACTCACCTATTAATATATTATTTCTATCATATATTTTTGTAGGTGGAGAATCTCCGAAAGGATTTAAAGGATTGAAATATCTTATCCTTTTTTCATTACCTCTTATAACTATTATATCATAATATTCCTCAAGCATAGCCATACTTTGATCTCTTCTGGCAACCCAATCTTTATATACTCCTCCAACGAAATATATACCTATTATACCTACTGTAACGGATATGAATAAACATACTATAAAAATAGTTAATATAAATTTCTTTAACTTTGATTTTTTCTTCTTTACTACATTGTTATTACTATTATCTTTAATTTTTTTCTTAAACATTTATCACCATATTAACATAATTATATTATACTATATGATACTATAATATATATAACATTGCAAGCGGAATTTATTTATTAACAATAAAAATCATTAACTTTACATATTAAAAAATTATAATTGACTTATTCTATTTATATATTAAACTAATTAAAACATCTTTTAAGTAAATATTTATGAATAATTTTCAGCCTAAATCATTATTAATTGTAGCAATTTTATCTGTATCAACATTCGGAATATATTTTATTTATTGGATTTATGCTACAACAAATGATATTAATAATTATATGGAACAAGAATACATTAATCCTACATTAGCTCTTGTTTTATCAATAATAACATGCGGATTATTCAGCGTATATTGGTTCTATAAATATGGAATGATAGTATTTAATGATATGAGTAAAAAGGCTGAATTAGACAGTTATGGAGAAAATGCTGCTGTTTTAGCTATATTACTATTTATACCATTCGGATATGTTTATTCTATTATAGTCCTTCAATCTAAGCTTAATATTATCTTCACTAAATATTCAAATAATGATTCAGAGAGTAATATACAATAAAAATTTTTCCTTATCTTATAACCTTCATACCGCACGGTGAATAAATTTACAAATATAATACGATTCTCAATTATTAATACAAATCATAAATAAAGTTAAGTCAATCGTGCGTTAAATAGATTTTTAAAATTAAATAAAGCTTGGGTGGGTGCTATATTTTCTAATAGCATAAAAAACAGAATAAAGTAAAAATTTCATAATAATGCCTTAAAGAATAAAGGGCGGGGTATGTAAATAATTTTTTTTAATTTATTTTTATTATATACTCTAAAAAATAATAGATTTTAATAAAAATTTCAAACTTTATTCTAATTTTCATATTAAAATATCATATTTACAGCAAATTTCAAAGTATTTGTAAATATATTTTACATTAATCCTATTTATATTTCTTATTTATGTATAATATGTATTATTATAGTATGATTTTACTTTAGTTTTGTAAATTTATTGTAAATTATTTGTAAATAAATATTGCTTAATTTTTACATTATGCTATAATTATAAATGTAAAGAGATTTTACAATATAAACTGTAAGGAGATACAATATGACTAATTCATTAAACCTTTTTATTAAAATTACACCTAGCCAATTACCTGAGAATATTAGAAGATTTATAGCTTCTAATTACAGCAAAGCTAAAATCGTTTATATTGATAAAGTGAAAGATCAATATGAAATCAAATTAAGTAACGGTATTTATATCAACTTTGACAAAAACGGTTCTTGGAACTATATAAGCAGCGATGACAAATTATCTGAAAATATACTTCCAAAAACTATAGCTAGCAAAATTAAAAACATAATGAAAAAATATAATAATGCTTATGTTTTTGAAATCAGCAAAAGAATAGAATTTTACAAAGTAAGATTAACTAATTCTTTAGAAATACGCATAAGAAATAACGGACAATTAATAATGGCATAACTTTTATCATTTTGTATCTCTTAAAGTAATTAATATATATGGCTTGAGTCTTTAATTAGATTCAAGCCTTTTATTTTTATCAGCATAATTTTTTTCAAAAAATAATAAAAAAAGAACAAATAAATTTACAACTTTATTATATTTATTATAGGTTTATTATTTAGTAAACATTACTATGTAAAAACAATTTACAAGCTGAATAATAATAAAAAATAAAGTATATATATTAAATACAATGTATATAAATTAAATTTTATATTTATAGATTATAATCATAAACTTTATAAGTATGAAGAGATGGCAGAGTACAGGCAGTATACAATAAAAAAGTAAAAGAATATCTTTAGGTGATCTCTTATTACAAAAGAAAATTGATTCATTATTTTGATACCATAAATTTATATAGATGCTTTAAATAAATTTTTTATTTAAAGCATTTTTATTTTTAAACGACAATTAAAACGATATTTTTTATTTAATGGTTGTTTATAATGAATAAATATATAATAATACTTGCTATAATGATTAGTTCTGTATTATCAGCTAATAGTTTCAAAGTGATATCAAGACAAGGGGAAGCCTCTGTAATTGTAAACGAAGAACATGCTGATATGGACATAAAAAAAAGTTTTCCAGATGATTATTTCTCTATATCTACAAAAGAAGAATCATATTTAGTAATAGATAATGGCGAAAAATCAATAATACTTATGCCAAGTTCAAAACTCACTTATGAAAATAATAAATTCACTTTAGATTCAGGATATATTTATATAAAAAGCAAACATAATGATGATATTCAAATGACTTTAACAAAAGATGGAAAAGGATATAATTTTAAAGGAAAATCATTCGCTGTTGTATCCTATGATGATGAAGTATCTGTTATAACATATAATAATGCCGTAAAAATCACTCCTGAAGCATCTTTGGGAGTAAGTTATTTTTTGGAGCCAAATCATAAAACATCTATAATACCAATGCTTAATGGTCCTTATAGAACTACAGAAAATGAAAAATCTTTAATTGAAAATGTATCAAGACAATTAGAAAATGAAGTAGCAAGCCATCTAAATCAAGATATAGACAGATATAATTTTAAAATAATGGAAGGTACAAAAAACGAAAATACTATATATAGAGTAGTTCATCCAGAAAAAGGTCCTAATATATTTTTAATAGTACCTCATGGAAGCGAAAGAGTTGGTACTGATGTGGCAATGGAAAGAATCAATATGCCTATAAAAAAAGGAAGTCTTACTATAGTACCTATTGCAGTGCCTGAAGCATACAGAAAAAATACTAGAGCTATAGAAGGACAAGATATTAATAATAGATTCTTTGATAAAAAAATAAGCAGAACAGATACCGATAAATTAGCTAGAGAATACATGAAAATGCTTGATGAGTATAATATTGATGTTGTACTTACTCTTCATGAAGGAAACGGATTTAAAGAATTCTTTGGAGATTCTATAATATATGACAGCAGAAAATTAGACGATAAAGTTATAAAAGTATTGGAGAATATAAATTCTAGAATAGAACCTATGAAATTTAAATTTAGACAAATGTATTATCCTATGCCTACAACTATCACATATTATGCTGCTAAAAAAAATATAGAATCTTTTGGAATAGAGCTTACAAGAAATTTAGATTATGATAAAAAAAGAATAATTATGCATACTATATTAAGTGAGTTCTTAAAAATATATGGGCTTGAATAAAATATAAAATATATTTAGTTTTAAATTTTATTCACATACCCCGCCCTTTATTTTTTATTACTATAATCTGCAATTTTTAATTTCTTTATATTTAAAGTCGATTCAGAAAATAAGAAATCCACCCAAGATGTGATTATGTTGAAAAATTTATTTAACGCACGGTTAGATAATTTTTATATATAATATAATTGTTATAATGAACCGGCTCATATTTATAATTTTACTCTGCGTGCGTTTATGAAGTAATAAATTAAAAAATCTCTAGGGTGGGAGCTATAAATTCTTTATAAGCAATAAGAAAGAAAAAAATTAACATTGAAGAATAAATTAATAAGAATATAGGGCGGGGAATGAGAATTTAGTTTTAAATATTTTTATTATAAAAATTGACAGCCTGAAAGACTATGATAATAGATTATCAGACGCTGTCAATTTTTTATTAAAAACTTCAATAATTATTTTTCAAGCTTAAAGAATCGCATTGCTTCTTCTAGCTCTCTAGCTTTTATTATTATAAAAATTGACAGCCTAAAAGACTCTGATAATAAATTATCAGACGGCTGTCAATTTTTTATTAAAAACTTCAATTAATTATTTTTCAAGCTTAAAGAATCGCATTGCTTCTTCAGCTCTCTAGCTTTTATTATTATAAAAATTGACAGCCTAAAAGGCTCTGATAATAAATTATCAGACGGCTGTCAATTTTTTATTAAAAACTTCAATAATTATTTTTCAAGCTTAAAGAATCGCATTGCTTCTTCTAGCTCTCTAGCTTTTATTATTATAAAAATTGACAGCCTAAAAGGCTCTGATAATAAATTATCAGACGGCTGTCAATTTTTTATTAAAAACTTCAATAATTATTTTTCAAGCTTAAAGAATCGCATTGCTTCTTCTAGCTCTCTAGCTTTTATTATTATAAAAATTGACAGCCTAAAAGGCTCTGATAATAAATTATCAGACGGCTGTCAATTTTTTATTAAAAACTTCAATAATTATTTTTCAAGCTTAAAGAATCGCATTGCTTCTTCTAGCTCTCTAGCTTTTATTATTATAAAAATTGACAGCCTAAAAGGCTCTGATAATAAATTATCAGACGGCTGTCAATTTTTTATTAAAAACTTCAATTAATTATTTTTCAAGCTTAAAGAATCGCATTGCTTCTTCTAGCTCTCTAGCTTCATTTAACAGAGAAGCAGCAGCCGATGCAGATTGTTCTACCAAACCGGCATTCTGCTGTGTTACACTGTCCATCTGAGAAACTGCAGTATTTACCTGATCAACTCCTGCCTGCTGTTCTATAGCTGTTTCACTTATATCCCTCATTATATTTGAAGTTTCTTCTATTTTTTTCTCCAAATCCTCAAATATTTTCTCTGACTCTTTTGCTTTCTCTACAGATCTGCTAATCTTTTCATATATAACACTAATTAAAGAAGTAATATCCTTAGCAGAAGACTGTGAATTCTGAGCCAAATTTCTAACTTCACTCGCTACAACAGCAAATCCTTTACCTTGTTCTCCGGCACGTGCCGCCTCTACAGCAGCATTAAGAGCTAATATATTAGTTTGAAAAGCAATATCCTCTATTACCTTTGTTATATTCTTTATTTTTTCACTATCCTCATTAACTTCTTCTATACTTTTAGTAGTTTCTAGAATTATAGCTCCGGCATCTTTAATAGAATTCATAGATTCCTTCATCATATTATTACCTTCTATAGAGTGGGAAGTAGATGATTTAATTGTAGAAGCCATCTCCTCCATAGAACTAGCAGTTTCCTCAAGACTTGCTGCCTGAGCCTCTGTTCTTCTTGATAAATCAGAATTACCATTAGCTAATTCCTGAGCTGCATTAGTAATCTTAATAGAAGAATCATTAACCTGAGATATTATCTCTGTTAATTTTTTACGCATTCCGCTGAAAGATTCAAATAATATACCAAGCTCATCTTTTCTCTTATGCTCATTTGAAACATAAGTTAAATTTCCTGTTTCTATCTCTTTGGCCTCTCTTATAATACTGTTTATATGCCCCATTATTCTCTTTATAAATAAGGCAACAAATATAGATAATAATAAAATAGCGACTAAACCTACTAATGAACTTATCAAAATTAATTCCCTATTTGTAGCATATACTTCGCTATCAAACATAGTCATAGCAATTATCCAATTCATTGATTTCATTTTGCAGTAAGAACCTGTTCTTTTTTTATTCATATAAACATATGATAAAGTACCCTGTGTCAAATTATTATCAAATACCGTTTTATAAGCCTGAACTACACTGGAACCTATTTGCTCATAAATATTATCCATTATATCTATCAAATTAGAATCGATAGCAAGTATTCTTCCTGTTTCTCCCAAGTTTATATCTGAAAAATAATTATCATGTATTAGCTTCCAATCTATTACAACAAGTATTGCCCCCAATAAATTTCCGTCTAAACTTTTTATAGCACCGCCTAATATCAATGATTTATTTCCAGTATCTACAGAATCTATTATTTCCTCATCAAATGTATATTCAAAATTCTTAGCCTCTAATATATTCCAAAAATTAGGTCTTGTATCAGCAATATTATTACCTATAGAATTCCCCAAAGCATCAGCTATAATATCACCATTCAAATCTATTACAGCTATATTTATAGAATATTCATTAGCCCCATTAAATAATTCTAAAGCCTTTAATGCATCGGCTTCTGTCTGTTCATTTCTATTTAAAAGTGAATTCATTATGGCCGGAGCAACCGAATAAGTCTTAGCTAAAGAAACCTGGTCTATCAATATAGCATCAAATAATTTAGCATATGATTGTGCTGTATTGGCGAATCCTTCAAATCTGCTTTTGCTTATGCCTTTACTAGCAAAAGTTACTGCTATGCTTAATATAATGAATATTATTAATATGGATATTACTGATATTATAGCAGGAACTTTGAAAGATAAACTATGTATCCTTTTCATATAAAAACTCCAATTTATATATAAGTCAATCCTTTAATTTATTTACTACATGAGCAAATATGATTTTTATTTATAATAGTAAAATAATATACTTTATAGTTAATCGTTATTTTTGTTTAATTTTATAACTTTTTTAAGATAAAAACATATTTTTTATAAAAAAAATAAATAAAAATTCTATTTTTTTTACACTTTTTAAAAAAGTTTTATATATTATTAGTATAACAAAGTTGATTTGTATCTAATTTTATAAATTTTTTCTTCATAATTTACCTTAATAGCGGATATAGTTTTATATCCGCTTAATTTTCCCGATTTATTTTTGATAAAAATGTATTACAAAATGAATGAAATAATAATAGAATACAAAAAAATTAAAAATATCTATATAAGAGTAAAACCAGATTTAAATATATATGTTACAGCACCTAAAAGAGTTACTAAAAAATACATATACGAACTTATAGAAAAAAGAAAAGAATGGATAGAAGAGAGAAAAGAGGCCATAAAAAAGAAAAATAGCTTCGATTTAAGTAAAAAAGAACTAGCAAGCGGAAATGAAATATATTATCTAGGCAAAAGCTATATACTTAAAGTTTTAAAATGCCAAAAAGAAAATATAATTCTTGCAGGCAAAATGATGTATATGTATGTTAATATAAAAGATAAAGAAGAATTCAAAAACAGTGATATAAGAAAAAAACATATACTGCTTGATACTTGGTATAAAAAAGAAGCATTAAAACTATTCGATTCGCTTATAAAAAAATACACTTCTATAATGAACTTAGAAATTAATACATTCACGGTAAAAAAATTAAAAAGTAAATGGGGTTCATGCGATATAAATAAAAAACATCTCACATTCAATTTAGAGCTTATGAAATATCCAATTTCTTCTATAGAATATATTGTAATTCATGAATTAGCCCATCTTCTGCAGGCTAATCATAGTAAAAAATTCTATAATATAGTAAGTTTATATATGCCTGAATGGAAAAAAGAAAAGAAGATTTTGGATACTTTTTTTAATAATTTATAAATTAAAAAAGTTGAAAAAAATATAAATTACTCTATACTAAAAAAGTTCTTTAATGCTTTATAATACAAATTTAATAATATAATAGAGGTAAAAATAATGGATTATAATGAAAAGTTATATAATGTATTTTCCAGCGGAGAGCAGAGATTGGAATCATGGATGGCTGCTGTATTCACTAAAGAATATGATCATAATATGACAATTGATGAATTCAGAGATATATTATCAGAATCTGATGAATATATGGTATTAGAATTTAATGAAATAGAAGAATCTAATTTTATAAGAGATAAATCTAAATGGGAAGCATCTATTAAACTGCAGTATTTGCCTATGGTTATGGATGAAGATGATCATTCCTGCGGATGCGGACATGATGAAGGCGGATGCTGTCAAGATGATGAAGAACATTCTTGCGGCTGCGGACATAACCATGACGATGAAGAACATTCCTGCGGATGCGGTCATAACCATGACGATGAAGAACATTCTTGCGGATGCGGTCATAATCATGATGAAGAAGAAAATAATGATGAACTTAGTTTTTATGTAGCATTAGTTGATGCTTCAAGCGTTACTGAGAATGTTCCTGAAATATTCTCTGTAAATACCGTAAGAGAAGATGACTATAAAGAGGCATGCCAATGTAAATATGCTGTACATGTATCTACAATATTTGATAATCATCCTCTTACCGACTATCAAAGACAATTAAAGTTATTAGACAGTTTAGTTCCTGAATGTTCTATATTTTTAGATATGTCTTGCTATACAGCACATTCCGGAGATTGGCTTTCTTATACATCAACTTTTGCTTTGCCTCCTTCTTTGGATTATCTATACACTATTCATGCGGTTTATGATGATGATAAAGACCCTAATAAAGTAGAATATTGGTTCCATACCCATGGGCTTTACAGAGTAGGATCTATAGAATTAGAAATAGTAGGAGTTGAAGATTCAAATGCTGCTTATGGGGCATTGCTTAATACTTGTGCTAAAATGTTTATAGAGAGAGGAGTTCCTGAGGCTGGATTCAAATTTAATCCTGCATATAATACTTATGTATGCTGGTTCCCTTGGCAGGAGGCTTTGAAGAAATTAAATATTGCTGATGATGTTACAGGAAGTGCCAAAGACAGAAATGATGGAGTACATAACACTCCTTCCGGTATCTTGCTTGCTGTAGATGCTGATGGTAATTATCATTCACTTGACTATTATAAAAATGAGCTTACAGACAATCCTATGTTTATGATGAGCTATTTTGAAACTTCTCTTATGAGAGAGGCTGCTTTTGAAAAATTAGAATATTTCTTAGAATTATTAAATAAAAATAAAGGTGATGAAAAAACTTCTTTCTTAGTAAAATTAGGATACGGAGAAACAGAAGAAAATCCTAATGATTTAGAGCATTTATGGTTTGATGTTCATGGCTTTACTAATGAAGGATATTTCGATGCTACTTTAATAAATGAACCTTATAAAGATTTAGGTATGCATGAAGGCGATAGAGGAATGCATAGCATAGAAAGACTTACTGATTGGGAAATATATACAGAAGAAAATAACTATAATTCAAGAAATATATATCTATTATTTCAAGAAGAAGAATAATTTATTATTGCTAGGATAATAAAGAATAATAATTGTGAGTGTCTTATAGATGCTCACAATTTTTTATATATTATATCTTTATTAATCCACATAATCACTGTTTTATCATAATTTCATATAAAAATACCATAAATAATCACTATTACTATAACTAAATTCAAAAAAATAGTTATTATTAGCTATATCTTTTTTATATTTTTACTTAAACTTTTACAATAAGAATTCTATCTTAAGTACATTACATTAATAACGGAGAGAAGTATGGAAAGAGCATATATAAAAAACATAGCTTACTATGTACCTGAAAAAATATTAGATAATAAATATTTTGAAAGCATATTGGACACTAATAATGAATGGATAATAACTCGTACAGGAATAGAAACAAGACATATGGCTAGAGCAGACGAAACTATTTTTGAAATGGGGCTTAATGCTGTTAGAAACTTAGAAAAAAAAGGGGTAGATTTAAAAGAAGTTGATGCTATATTGGTACCTACCGTAACAAAAGATTATATATTTCCTTCTATGGCAGGACAATTACAAAAAGCATTAGGATTAAAACATTGTTTTGCTTTGGATTTATCTGCTGCTTGCTCTGGTTATATATATACATTAAACACTGCTACTGCATTAATAGAAAGCGGACAATGTAAAAATGTACTTATAGTATCATGTGAAAAACTTACTAAAGACATCAACTGGAAAGACAGAGGAACTGCTATTTTATTCGGAGATGCTGCTACTGCTTCATTAATAACAGCAAGAAATGACGGCAAAGGTATAATAGGAATGCATATGCAAAGCGAACCTGATATGAGTATTGTACTTAATGGCGGAAGTGTTTGTCCTATAAGAGCCGATGATATAGAAGCTCCTGAGTTTAAAATACATATGGACGGATCAGAAACTTTTAAAAGAGCTGTTACAGAGTTTTCTAATAGTATAGATAAAGTTTTAGAAACTTCAGGAAAACAATTATCTGATGTTAAATACTTTGTACCGCATCAGGCTAATCTAAGAATTATGCAGGCTGTTGCTAAAAGAATAGGACTTCCTATGGAAAAAGTTAGTGTTGTATTAAATAAATTCGGCAACTGCTCTTCTGCAAGTATAGGTTTAGCTCTAACTGATGCTTTAGATAATAATAAAATAAATGACGGTGATTTAGTTCTTCTTACAGGATTCGGAGGCGGATTTACTTGGGGATCTACTCTGATGGTTTGGTAAAAATAAAACTTTAATGAATTGTTTTTTTTAGGGATAGTATTTTTATATGCTATCCTTTTTATTTGCAAGTAAGAATATATTCAAATATTTTATAATATATAAACATCATTTCTGTTTTAATGGGCATTATTTAGCTATATATTTAATTATAAATAATTGAATTATTACAATTTTTTGATAAATTATCATTATAAAAATATGATTGGAGTTACATATGTTAAAAGATATAAGAAGTAAACTGCTTATTATAATATTAATAAGTTTAGTTATTGGTGCTATACTCGGTATAATAGTTTCATCTTCAGCATCAGAAGAAACAACAGCAAAATTAATATCTATAGCTGACCCTATTGGTAATTTGTTTGTAAGATTATTAAAAATGATAGTTATGCCTGTAATTATTTTTACACTCATAAGCGGTGTTGCAAGCATATCGCCTAAACATTTAGGAGTTGTAGGAATAGCAATATTGGCATTTTATATGCTGACTTCTGTATTTGCCTCTATATTAGGTTTAGCAGTAGGAAATATTCTTAATCCTGGAATGGGATTAGATTTGAATAATGCTACCGCTGTTACAAAAGAATTCGTAAAGCCTAATTTAATTGATACACTTTTATCAATAGTGCCTACAAACCCTTTTGCTTCATTTGCTAAAGGAGACGGAGATGTTTTACCTACTATATTATTTTCAATTTTCTTCGGAATCTCATTAGCTTTTTGCCGAGATAATGAAAAAACAAGAGAAAGTGCTGATATAGTATATAAGTTCTTTGAAGGATGTACACAAATTATTATAAAAATCGTAGGCTGGATAATGTTCTATGCTCCTATAGGTGTTTTGGCTTTAATATTTTCTGTATTTGCTAAAAATGGATCTCAGGCATTCGGACAATTATTAAAAGTTACATCTACTGTTTATATAGGATTAATATTACAATTACTTTTGGTATATACTATAATAAATATATTATTCAAATTAAATCCTATAAAATTCCTCAAAGATATTTCAGAGGCTTGCTTTACAGCATTTGTTACTCGTTCTTCAAGCGGTACATTGCCTATATCTATGAAGATTGCTGATGAAAAAATGGGAATACAAAAAGGTGTTTATAGTTTTACATTACCTTTAGGCGCTACTATTAATATGGACGGTACAACAATATATTTAGGTATTTGTGCTATATTTATCGCTAATGCCACAGGAAACTTTTTAAATTTCTCTTCTGAAATAACAATAATAACAGTATCTGTATTAGCATCTATAGGAACTGCCGGAGTACCTGGAGCCGGTTCTATAATGCTTTTAATGGTTCTCAATTCTATAGGACTTGATATTAACAGCGATCCTAATATTGCAGCAGCATATGGTATGATACTTGGAATAGATGCTTTATTAGATATGGGAAGAACTGCATTAAATATATCAGGCGATTTATGCGGTACAGCTGTTGTTGCAAAACTTACAAATCAAATGGATATGAGTAAGTGGAGATAAGTTTAATATATAAAAATTAGATAACTTTATAAAATATAATCAGATTAACACTACAGATGGCAGCGAGTATAATTAAATTTTAAAACTTAATTATATATCCTGCCCTTCACTTTTTATAATTATATTTCATAAATAAAAATTGCTGCGCAAAAAATATATAAATATGCTACGCAATTTTTATTGAGTGCTTAAATTAAAGATTAATTGACTATAGCTTCTTTGAATCTGAAATCTATTCTGTGAGTTTTATTCTCATGGTTTTGCAATGTCTTCAGTATGGCTGCCAAATCCACAAACTTTTCTGTTTTTACATACTTTTCTAATATAACCTGTACCTGATAACCTCTTGGGTAAAGTATCAAATCATCACCATAAGCATTAATCTCTGATATAAGATTATATATTTCATTATGATTAGTTTTCAAATCGTATATAACTGATGAAAGATATTTAGAATAATCATTTTCTACCATTTTGTTTGTAGGATTGATAGTTAATCCTGTTATATAAGGTACATCATAATTATGAATAATATTATCTTTTATGATATAGCCGTCATCTGTAATTTCATATATTCCGCTGCTTGACTCTAATAAAAATAATGTGCCTCTTTCTACTACATTGATAATAAGCAGATCAGGAAAAGAAGTTTTTATACTTTCTACTTGAAGTCTAGGATTATTTTCTATGTCCGACTTTATCTCTTTTTTAGGTATATTAAACATGCTTATGTTATTATACTTTGATAATCCGGCTTCTTCCATTATATCTATAGCATTTAAAACTTCTAATCCTCGTATTTCTACTCTTAATATCCTAGCTTTATTTATAACAACAACAAAACACAATATTATAATGGCCGAAGCAAAAAAGATAATTATTTTTTTTATTATATTTTTCTGCTTATCGCTAAGTTTATTTTTTTTAAGCTTTTTTCTAAGTTTATTATCTTTAAAATCTTTCATTATAATATCAGCTTTTTAAAGTTTAATTACAAATTATTAATTAACAGCACAGCCGGCATCAAAACCTTTTTCTGTAGTCATAAGAGAAAGAGTTTTGCCGTTATCAGCTAAAAGAAGCATACCATGAGAAGTAACGCCTCTGAATTTTTTAGGCTTCAAATTAGCTAAATAAAGAACAGTTTTTCCAACCATCTCTTCAGGTTTATAATATTCTGCTATAGAAGAAACAACAACTCTCTGCTCTCCTTCCCCTATATCAAGTACAAATTTAAGAAGTTTATCAGCATTTTCTACCTTTTCAGCAACTAATATTTTAGCAGTTAATAATTCTAATTTATCAAAATCTTCTTTTTCTATATTAGGCTTATGCTTATCTTCTTTAGGAGGATTAACCTGCTTTTTATTCTCTTCAGTACTTGCTCCTATTTCTTTTTCTATATCATATCTATTGAATAAAGGCTCACCCTTTTCGATTTTTATTCCAGCCTTTAAAGAACCCCATTGCTTAGCAGTATCTAAAGAAACACTGTCTCCAAGTCCTAATCTATTAAATACTTTTTTAGGTGTATCAATGAAGAATATTTGTAAATATGCAGTTACTATATAGTATACTTGGAAAGAAATATACATTACATTAGCTAAATGATCCTTTTTGGTTTCATCTTTAGCCAAATTCCAAGGAGCACTTTCTTCTACATATTTATTAGTCATTCTTATAACTTCCCAAATATATGATAATGCCTCATGGAATTTATAACTATCCAAAGCAGATTCAACATTAGCATCAAGAGTAAGAACCATTTTTTTAAGCTCTTTTTCTCTATCTCCGTAAACGCTTTCAACCTCATCAGGAAGAATATTATTAAAATATTTTCCAAGCATAGTAGTTATTCTATGCCATAAGTTGCCGTAATCATTAGCTAAGTCGCTGTTTATTCTCTTTAAGAAAAGCTCCTGAGAATAATAACCGTCAGAACCGAAATTAATCTCTCTCATAAGGAAATATCTTAAAGCATCAACGCCATACTTATCAATCAAAGTATTAGGATCAACAACATTTCCCCTACTCTTACTCATCTTTTTACCATCATCAAAAAGCACCCAGCCATGTCCGTATACTTTCTTAGGAAGAGGTATATCAAGCATTTTAAGCATTATAGGCCATATAATAGCATGGAAGCGAACTATCTCTTTTCCCACAAAATGCACATCAGCAGGCCAATATTTTTTATATAATTCATCTTGCCCATCTTCAGGATATCCTAAAGCTGTTATATAATTAGCTAAAGCATCAATCCATACATATATACTATGCTCACTATCAACAGGACAAGGTATACCCCATTGCAAACCCTTACGGCTAACTGCTAAATCCTCTAAACCAGGAAGCAAGAAATTTTTAAGCATTTCATTTTGTCTTTCTTTAGGCTCTAAAAACTCAGGATGTTCTTTGTAATAATCTATTAACCATTGTCCGTATTCTGAAAGCTTAAGATAATAACATTCTTCTTCTTTATATTCTAATTCTTTTTCGCAGTCTGGGCAGTAGAATTTACCGTCATCTTTTTTTACTACCTGACTTTCAGTGAAAAATGCCTCATCGCTTACACAATAAAGTCCTTTATACGAACCTTTATAAATATATCCCTTATCATAAAGAATTTTAAATATTTTCTGTACTCTTCTTTCATGATAATCATCAGTTGTTCTTATATAATGACTATAATCAATATGAAGTCTTTTCCATAACTCTTTTGTGGCATTAACTATATTATCAACATAAGCTTTTGGAGTAGTTCCTGCTGCTTCTGCTTTTCTTGCTATCTTTTCACCATGCTCATCAGTACCAGTTAGAAAATAAACATCATATCCCATTATCTTTTTATATCTAGCCATAGTGTCTGTAGCTATAGTGCAGTAACAATGTCCGATATGTAAATAATCTGAAGGATAATATATTGGAGTTGTAATATAAAACTTTTTATCTGTCATCTGTATGCCTCCATTTCGTTATGAAAAAATTATATTTAAAAACAGAATCATTATACTAAAATTAGTCATTTTTGTAAAGTTAAAAAATTTATGATTATTACTTATAATAAGTTATTTATTTTTTATACTTGCTTTACAATTGTTAAGTAAATATGAATATAATATTTACAATTGAGCTATATATATGCAGTTTATGTAAACTAATAATAACATTTTTTTACACATATAAAAAATTATATAATAATTATAATTAAATAATATTACCAAATACTTTTTTTAATAGTTTATTATCTATAATAAACATATTATATTTTATAATAGAGTACAAAAAGTTACGGAGCGATTATTTTATGAAAAGAAGACATTCCATAAGATTTAAAATGCCATTGACTATAAGCATAATAACTACAATATTTTTAATTATTACTATCATTATATTATCATACAGATCATTTGTCGGAGTAAGCAAAACAACATTTTCAGGTTTTTCAAGCACAATAGAAGGATATAAGTCAATGATGGATTCTTGGCTTTTTGAAAATAAAACACTTATAAAAACTTATGCTATCACTCCTGCTGTAATTAATTATTTATTAAACAGCTACAGTACTAATGCAAATATACAATTAAATGAAACTTTAAATAAATTTGAATCTATAAACAATTTCTCTTTAGATATAGGACTAACAGATACAAATGGTTATATATTAGATAATGCTAAACATGTTGAAATAGGAAAAAACATACAGGAATTAAGACCTGGTATATGGGATAATTTCAAACAAAGCAATTATGATGTAGCCTATGGAACTAAAATATTAAAATCAAGTGCTGATAATAAATGGTCATTAGCTTTAATATCAGGGGTTAGAGATGCAAATAATAACTTAATAGGAACAATTTATATGATTATAAATTGGGAAGAGTTTGTAAATGCATTAAAAAAATTAAAGTTAGATGAAACAGGAAGATTATTTGTTTTGGATAATGATGGAATTATAGTAGCAGATACTTATGATTATATAAATGAAAATGGTAAAGCATATTTCAATTTAATAAAAAAAGATAATAAACCAAATGGAATAATAACATATAAACTAAACAACAATACTTCAAGAACAGCAGTATATTCAAAGATGGAGCAGCTGCCTTGGACTTTGACTATGGCTATGGATAATAAAATCATATACAAAGAAAATATAAGAATGATTAGAATAGCCATAATAGTATGTATATTATCTATAATTTGTATAAATACATTCCTAATTTCGTATATAAAGAAAACTATGTCTCCTTTAGACAGTATAATGAAACAGGCTCAAAATATATCAGAAGGCTATATAAATGTTAAAGAAATAAAAAAAGAGAGAAAAGATGAATTTGGAAAACTAGAAAAAACATTTAATATAATGAGCGAAAAATTATCTGAAGTTATAAATGAAGTAAATGAAGCATCCAAAGAAATATTATCATCATCTCAAAATATGTTGGAAAGCAGCAGCGAATTATCATCAAGAACAGAATCTCAAGCCTCTAGTTTAGAAGAAACAGCAGCAAGCATAGAGGAAATAGTTTCTACTATACAATCATCTACAGAAAATGCAGTTAATGGTAAGGATATGATGAATGAATCTATAAACTATATAGGAGAAGCCGCTGAAATAATCACTGAAACATCTGCAAATATAGAAGAAGTTTATAAATCAAGTGAAAAAATAAAAGATATAACAAAAATAATAGAAGATATAGCATTTCAAACTAATATACTTGCACTTAATGCATCAGTAGAGGCTGCAAGGGCTGGAGATCAAGGCAAAGGTTTCGCTGTTGTAGCAAGCGAAGTAAGAAACCTAGCACAAACTACACAGGCTTCTGTAAAAGATATAACCAATTTAGTTGATAATACAGCACAGCAAATTAATGATGCCACACAAACTGCAAGAAAATCTCAAGAATTATTTGAAGAACTTCAAAATAAAGTTAGAGAAACTTCTAATTTGATGGAAAGCATATCTCATACAGCATTAGAACAGCAGGCAGGAGTTAATCAAATAAGCACAGCAATAAATAGTATGGAAAGTGCCACAACTCAGAATGCATCTTTAGCTGTAGACTCTAATAATTTATCTAAAAATCTTTTCGGCAGAGTAGAAAAACTTCAGCAAAGCATTTCATTTTTCAAATTATCTTAAATTAGGAATATAATAAAAAAGCAATGGGCATTATAAATGTCTATTGCTTTTTATATACATAAAAGATTTTTATATATTTCATAATACAAATTTCAATATATTAGAAAATTTATATTTTTAATAATTTTAACATATTCAAATAAGAATAAAGAAATAAAATTTTTAAGTTTGTCAACTGATTTACTTTATATGGAATTATCTACTTTTTTGCCGCACACGCTCTGCGGGCTTCGCCAAAGCAGCAAAAAACGCAATTGCTAGAACTTTATATTAAATATATACTTATTAAATATAGGATATAACCTAAATTTAGACTATAAATGCAGTTCTTCGCGAAGCGTATCCGAGCCTGTCGAGGATATAGGTTCTCGCCTGCCGTAGGCACACTTCGTGAGGCGGACTGTGCCTTATACCAATACCGAAAGGTACCTTGCCTACGGCACGCAGAGCGTCGGTAAAAGAACTGGGGGTATGGCACGACTGTGTGCTTCGAGCAAAGCCACCATAAACAATAAAATTGAAAAAATAAAATTGACCAAATATAGTTATTTAGGTATGATTAAAACATTAATTTATATATTAATATAAGAACCTTCTTTAGCAAAGGCAAGCTGTAAATCAATTTCTTCTTTTTTAAGGAAAGCCATTAGTTTACTATGTATTAAATCTATTTGGGCATCTGTTCTTTCCTGATTATGATGATGAAGTATTACATAAGGCACATCAGCATCTAGTCCCACCTGTATAGCATCATTTAAAGTAGAATGTCCCCAGCCTACATGTCCGTTATAATATTCGCTTTTTGTATATTCGCCTTCTATTATAAGAACATTAGCTCCCCTTACAAAGTCTATAAGTCTTGCATGAAGCAAATCAGCATTATGATTATAATGTGAAAGCGAAGGATGCTGTGCATGAAGACGCTTTTTATAAGGCTCATGATCTGTAAGATATATAACAGTTTTATTACCTGAAGTTATTTTATATGAAAGAGTATGGCAAGGATGATTAACCCATATACTTTCTATAGTCATATTTCCAAATGTTATCTTTTTGCCTTCATAAAATGCTTCAAATTTAAGATTAGCTGCAAACTGCTCCAAATTTACAGGGAAATAATCTTTAGCAAGTATATTATTTATAGTATCATACATTTCTGTAGAAGAATCTTTCGGACCATATATCGTAAAGCTATATTTATCCGAAAAGAAAGGAGCAAAAAAAGGTATTCCTATTATATGGTCCCAATGGAAATGAGTTAATAATATTATACTTTCAGTTTTTTCTGATTTTAAAGCATAATAACTTGCATTCTTTAATCCGCTTCCGGCATCTAATATTATATAAGTACCGTCATCATCTATTACTTGAATGCAAGATGTATTTCCGCCGTATTCACTAAAACTGTTACCTGGGGTTGGTATAGATCCTCTGCTTCCAAGAAATCTTACTTTCACAAATACACCTTAAATTATATTTATATTATATATCATAATACAATAATAAAAAAAAATCAATCTTATTTAGATTTTATTATATTAATAATACATTTTATAAATTTATTTTTAATAATAACTATATAATTTTTATATACTTGTATTATTACGGCATAAAGTTTATAATATTAGTATAATTATATAAAAGGCATTAAAAATAATGAGTATATTAAAAATAATATCTTGGAATGTAAACGGAATAAGAGCGGCATACAAAAAAGGTTTGGTAGATTTCATAAAAAAAGAAAATCCGGATATAATATGTCTTCAGGAAACTAAAGCTTTTGAAGAACAGCTGCCTGAAGATTTAAGAAATATAGAAGGCTATGAACTTTTTATTAATCCAGCAGATCCTGAAGTAAAAAAAGGATACAGCGGAGTGGCAATCTATACAAAATTAAAGCCGAACAAAGAAATAAAAAATAAATTAGGAAGCAAATTCTCAGACAGAGAAGGAAGAATATTATCATTGGAATTTGATGATTTTACTATATTTAATGTATATTTCCCTAACGGCGGAAAATCTGAAGAACATTTTCAATATAAACTTTCTTTCTATGATGAAATAACAAAACATCTAAGTAAATTAAAAAAGAATACTAATGTAATATTATGCGGGGATATGAATATCGCTCATGAAGCTATAGATTTGGCAAGACCTAAAGAAAATGAAAAAAGCATAGGTTTTCTTCCTGAAGAAAGAGAAAAAATAACAGAATTTTTAAATAAAGGTTTTACAGATACATTCAGAATGTTTGTAAAAGAAGGCGGACATTACAGCTGGTGGGATATGAAAACAAGATCAAGAGAAAAAAATGTGGGCTGGAGAATAGATTATTTCTTCGTTAATAATGAAATGGCTCCTAATATAAAAAGAGCTGATATATTAACGGATGTTATGGGAAGCGATCACTGCCCTATACTTATTGAATGGGATAAACAATAAGGCTATAAATAAAAAACTGCTTGATTTTTTAAAGTTTTATAATATATTAAAAATTGTTAAATATGGTTCTATTTTCATCTTATTAAAGGAGTTTGCATGGTTCGTACAATCATTGAGGATAAAACGGCTATAATTAATATAGAAAAAAATATAATATCTGAAAATGTAGATATATTAGAAGAAAAATTAAATTACATAAAAAATGCAGGTGTTTTAAACTTGATATTTGACTTTCATAATATAGAATATATGTGTTCATCAGCTTTGGGACTTATCGCATCAGCTTTGAGAATATCTGGTGAAAATGGCGGAGTCGTTTATTTTTGTTCTTTAAGCAAACAGTTAAAATCATTATTTGAAGCCACTAAATTTCTAAGCATTGTAAATACTGCTAATAATATAGACGAGGCTCTTAAAAATATTAAATAATATACAGGAAATATATGTTAATAGAAACTATTAGATTTATATACTATTTATTAATGCAGACTTTAAGACTTTATTCTTTTATATGGTTTGTATGGATTATATTAAGCTGGCTTCAGGCTTTCGGAGCTATGCATTTAGATTATTATAATCCTATAATAAACTTTTTCTATAAAATAACTGACGGAGTAATAGATAAAATATTCGGAGGAAGAAGACTTATTGTAGGAATTCTCGATTTATCTCCATTAGTGTTTCTTTTAGTTCTTCAGTTAGTTGTTCCTATGATACTTAGAATAGTATTTCAATTTTTATTAAACATAATTGCTAGGGTATAGAGTATATTATGAGTTCTTTAGATGAAATAAGCAAATATATTGATGACGGTGATTACAGAAAAGCCATAGAAGAATTAGATCTTATTATATCAAGAGAACCGGATAATGCAAGAGCTTTTTATATGAGAGGCAAATCTGCATTTATAGAACTTCAAAATGAAGAATTCGATAAAAATAAATATGATGCCAGAATAGCTTTGATTTATTCTACTATAGAATATGATCTTAATAAATCAATAGATATAGATCCTAATATAACAGATGCATACAGAGGATTAATGTATCTTAATCGTGATTTAAAAAATGTAGACAAAGAAAGAGAGTATGCTCAAATACTTTTTGAAAAAGATAACACAGCTTATGATGCTCTGCTAATACTTGCAAGCAGCTATTTAAATAATGGAGAAAATGAAGCAGATTTCCATCAGGCTATAGGATATTATGATGATTTTATTAAAAATGTGAAGCCTGAAAACAGCAAAGTTGCAAGATTTGAAAGAGGTCTTTGTTATTATAATCTTAATATACTTACTAAAGCTGATATAGAAGCTAATAAACTTATTTATGATTTTCCTTTCTATGATGATGCATATTTTCTTAAAGGTATAATACTTGCTAAAAATGGAACAAAATCTGAATTTTATGATGATGCTATATTCTTTTTGGATAGAGCTGTAGAATTAAATGCATCTAATTATAATGCAATATATGAAAGAGGCGAATGGTATTTTAATAAAGAAAATTACAGAAAAGCTATAGAAAATTATAATGAACTTTTAAAACATAATAATAAATATAGATTAAATGCTCTGCTTGGAAAGATTCAGGCATTACATGATTTGATTATAGAAAATGAAAATGAAAATTATCCGGACAGTCAGGAAGAAGGAAAAGATTTAGCAGAAGTTTTTTATTTGCTGGATAAAGTTATAGATGTAATAGGTATAAAAAGCCTTCAATACAGATATTATAGAGGAAACTTATATGCTTATCAGGGTGAAATAAAAAAAGCTATAGCAGAATTCAAAAAGATACTAAATGAAAATAAAGAATCATGGATTTATGAAAAAATTGCAGAATTATATCATAATTATGCTAAAAATGATGATGATTATAGAGAGGCTTTGAAATATTTATCTCATATAGATAAAATAGAATACAAATATTCTACATATTATTTATCAATATTTTCTAATTATGAAATAAAAAATTATGAGGCAGCAGCCCAATTATGCAGAGAATTCTTTGAATATGTAAATGATGATGATGATGAAGTTTATTATATAAGATTTATATATGCTCATTCTCTACAAATGATAGGATCTAATGATTATAAATTAATATTGGATAATTTTAAGATATGTTTGAACAGTAATCTTGATAAAGCTCCTATATACAGATCTATTGCCAAAATAATGCTTTATAATATGCCGAATGAATATGTTAATGAAGGCATTTATATGTTAAAAAAAGCTTTAGAATTAAATGATGCTATATCATACCATATATATGCTAAAGAATTATTTTACGGAGATATTATTACTCCTTATCCTGAGTTAGCTATTTCTATGGCAAATATAGCTTTTGATATAGATAATACTTTGGAATGTGCTTTGACCGTTATTGGAAAGGCTTATGAATTAGGACGAGGAATAGAACAAGATGATTTTAAAGCTTTTGAAATATATAGTAAAGCTATGACAATATGTAAAAATAGTAATTCAAAATGCTCCTGCTCTAATGGACTTACAGCTCATTGCTATTATAAAGGAATAGGTGTAGAAAAGAATGAAGAAATGGCTTATGATATAATAAAAAAAACTGTTGATGCTTTGGGAAACAACTCACATGATTATGTGGCATTATTATATTCATATTTTGCTTTAAATAATGTAGAAGGATTTGATTTAGTTACTTCTTTAACTTTATTTGAAAATATAGAAAATTATTCTCATAATATATATATCATAATGACATTAAAAAGAATATACAAAAAATTAGGAAAATATAATGATGTGAGAAGAATGGCAAAAATGGAGAAAAAGGCATTAGAAAATACTGGTGAATTAAATTTAAATTATATAAGAAAATATATTAAAAATTTCAATAATTTTTACCCTATTTTAAATAGGGATTTTACACTTTGACAAAAAAATATATTAATAGTATTATAAACATATAAAAATAAAAAAGAGGTAATAAATATGATAAACAAAACTATGAGTATAGGTGAAATAATACAAATTTTTCCAGATTCTGTAGAAATAATGATGGGAAGAGGTCTTCATTGTGTAGGATGTCATGTTGCAAGTTGGGAAAGTTTAGAAGAAGGATGCCGCGGACATGGAATGAGCGATGAGCTTATAGACAGTTTAGTTAAAGAAATAAATGATAAATTGGAAGCAAGTAAATAATTTTATTTTAAAAAAAGAGATAGTATTTATACTATCTCTTTTTAATATGCTAATATTAAATATTATTTTCCATCTTTATATTCTCTAATAATACCTCTAACCCTTATTGTATTTCTGCTCTGCTATAATAACATCTAGAGGAACCTGATTATATTTATCTTTAGCAATTAAAGCATCAGTTCCATATTTTTCCTTCTCATAAATTCTTACAGTAGATAATTTATTTCTTTCTAATTTTGTTTTTAACTCTTCACCATTTTCTATAGTAAATCTTATATCTTTCTTTACATTTTTACCTTCAAGCCAATTAATTTTGAATGTTCCAATATTTTTATCAACAAAACGCATAAAGAATACAAGTGATAAAGCATCAAAAGCCATGCCTTCAAACTCTATTTTTTCATCAACTGTTCTTTTATCATTGAATAAATAATAATTACCATGAAAAGCTAAAGATTCTTTATTAGTCCAATCTCCCTCTGTGGTATCTTTTTTTAATAGTATAGGCTTAAAATCATTAGTACTTACCCAAGCTTCAAATATATCACTTACTTTATAAAGTAAATTAGCTGCCCCTGTAGTGTAAACATGAGCATATAAATGATAAGCAGGTATTCCGTTAACATTACTTATAGCTAGAACTTCTGCTTCAAGCATACCAACCTTTCCGCTTATATTAAATTCAGGAACCTGTGCTAAAACATCATACTTTATATACTCCCCTACTTTAAATGTCTGATTGTATCCAAAGACAATATTTGAAATCAATGCCATTATTATAAAAATGTACTTCTTCATAATACAAATAATCTCCTTATATTAAATTCTTACATATTATATATACTGAAAAATTGAACTTTTGTCAAAGAGTTTTTACATTTTTTTATTGCATTTACAAATATAAATTTACTTACATCTGCCCACCCTTTAGACTTATTATTTTATTTTGAAATTTCTAATTTTCTTTTCTTCAATAATCTAATTAGAAATCAAAGCACCCACCCAAGTTTTTTTTAAATTTGCTGCTTTACTACACGCACGCAAAACAAAATTTTAAATATAAGATGATTTTGAATTATAATTTAAACAATAAATAAAAGTCCGTTCACCGTGCGCTAAAGATATTAAAAATCTAATCAAAGCTTGGGCGGGCATTGCTTTTTTTAATGAAGTAAAAATATAAATAAATATGTAATTGAAAATGAATTCGTAAAACCTAAAGGACGGGATTCAGAGTAAAATATTTAAATTAACAAGTTTAAAAGTTTTTATCTTGCAATAGTATTTTTTTAATATATTATATTGTAATTAATTTAAGGTTTAATTTTTATGGCTATATTTTTATTGATAGGAGTGATGGCATTATCTGCTTCGGCAATATTTGTTAAGCTTGCTAATGCTCCTTCATCTATAATAGCATTTTACAGAATATTTATATCATTTTGTTTTATAACTGTAATAACTATATCAAAGAAATCTTCAAGAGAAGAACTTTTATCTATTAGTAAGAAGGAAATAATACTTTCTGTAATATCAGGACTTTCTCTGGCACTTCATTACTTTTTATGGTTTCAATCATTAAGCCTTACATCTGTTGCAAGCTCTACTGTTATAGTAACGCTTCAGCCATTATTTGCATTCGTAGCAGGACATTTCTTTTTTAAAGAACAGTATTCTAAATTAGCTATTCTTGGATTTGTTATAGCAGTTACGGGTTCTGTTATAATAGGATGGGGAGATTTTCAAATAAGCTCAAGAGCATTATTAGGAGATTTTATAGCATTTATATCAGCAGGACTTATAAGTGCATATTTTATAATAGGGCAATATACTAGAAAAAGACTTTCAGCTTTGACTTGGATTAGCTTAACTTATTTTAGTGCCTTTATATTCTTAGGAATTTTATCATATATAATGAAGATCCCTTTTATAGGATATTCATTAAATACTTGGATTAATATATTAGGCATTACATTCATATCTACAATGCTAGGACAGGTAATATTTACTTGGCTTTTAAAATATTTCTCAGCAACTATAATATCTATGACTATATTAGGTGAAGCTGTAGGAACTTGCATATTAGGATATTTTATATTGCATGAAAGTATCAGTTTTAAGCAATTTATAGGAATATCTGTTATATTAATAGGAATAGGTTTATTTTTATGGGAAAAGAGAAAAACTATTTCCCAATAATTTTTTATAAATAATGGAGTTTTTACTGCAATGAAAAAAGATAATATTAATAATAATGAAGAAAAAATACATCAGAAACCTTTGATGGAAGAACTTTATAAAGAAGAACTTGAAGCTCTAAAAAAAGAAGATAAAAATAATAAACCTAAGAATTGGAATTTATCACCTCAGGCTGTTAGAGATTTTATATTAGGTAAAAAATTAAAAAGCGGTGTAGAAATAAAAAGAAAATTCTACGGAGATGATTCCCTAGTAGAAAGAGCAATAATAACATTAGCAGGAAATAGAGGATTAATGCTTGTAGGAGAGCCTGGAACTGCTAAAACCATGCTAAGCGAATTATTATCAGCAGCCATAAGCGGAAACAGTACAGTAACTATACAGGGAACAGCAGGAACTAATGAAGATAATATAAAATACTCTTGGAATTATGCCATGCTATTTGCAAAAGGACCTGTAGAAGAAGCTCTTATCCCTTCCCCTGTTTATACCGGAATGAATGAAGGAATAATAACAAGATTTGAAGAGATTACAAGATGTCCTCTTGAAATACAGGACTCGCTTATAAGTATATTGAGCGATAAAATTATGAATATACCAGAGCAAAACAGAGTATTATTTGCAAATGCCGGTTTTAATATAATAGCTACTGCCAATACAAGAGATAAAGGTATCAATGAAATGAGCAGCGCCTTAAAAAGAAGATTTAATTTCGAAACTGTTGAGCCTATAAAAAATCCTAAACTTGAAGGCGAGATCATAACTAATCAATGCCAAACATTATTAGAGCTTGCTGATATAGATATTGATATTGAGTATGATGTTGTTGATATACTTGCAACTACATTCAATGAGCTTAGAAGCGGAAAAAGCTTTGAAAATGCTAAGATACAGGAATTAAATTCTGTCATGAGTACTGCTGAAGCTGTATCTGTTTATTATCAGTCAGCACTTCATTCTTATTATTATGGCGATAAAAATATAAAAATGGAAACTATAGTCGGAAACTTAATAGGAAGCGTTGCCAAAGAAAATAAAGATGATATACCAAAATTAAAGAACTATTTTAATAATTCTGTAAAAATAAAAGCTGAGAAATTTGGTAAAAAATGGAAAGACTATTATGAAAGCAGAAATCTTATTAAATAATTTTAATTTATAATATATTACCGATAAAAACAGCATTAATGTTTTTTATAATACTGTATTTCACAAAAATATAGCATTATGTATTAAATAAACTTTAATATATCTTTATATTTTATACTTTTGACTGTAATATTAAATTATCATTTATATAACTATACCTAAATAGATATATTACTATAATTGTATCACAAATTAGATATAAACCATCATATTTAACATAAGAAAAAATATATTATTATTAAAATATAAAAATTTTTGTATTTTTTATAGAATTTTAAAAAAATTTTTATATAATAATATTCATATATAAAAATTTAGGAGAAAATAAAAATGAAAAAGTTTTTATTAACAGTGCTGGCTATTTTAACAATAGCTAGCGGATCAGTGTTTGGTATGTATGGTGCAGACAACACATGGCTTTTCTTCCTCATACATGGCAACCAATTCAGAGCTAGAATGAACCAATTAGGTTTCACTCTAGGTAACGGCACTATTAAAGGTACTTTCGGTTTCAAAGCTAATACGCTTATTAACGGAAGCATCTTAAATACAGGCAATAAAGAAAACCAAAATCCATTAGAAGCTACTATTTCTGCTGGTATAGGTTACACAGGTGATGGTTTTGGTGTTGGTGTTGGTTATAACTATACTTATACTGCTGCAAATACTATTCAAACCAAAGCTGCTAAAGGAATAAATACTCATACACCTGTTATTACATTCAATGCTGTTAATAACAATTTAAGAGTAGCTATACCTGTAAGTATAGCTGTAGAAAAAGATATAGGTAAATTAGGTAATATGGATAGAAAAGATTATTTAGGTTTAAGCATACCTGCTCAAATAAGATATTATACAGGAATAGATGCTTTCAACTATATAAGATTTGAATTCAATTACGGATTAAATAAATATAATGGTGTTGAAAACAATACAACTACAGAATATCAAGCACAGACTATAAGCTTCCAATTAAGACTTCATTTCTTAAATACAGTTCTTGGAAATAATGTAACTGTAAACCCATTCTTAAGAGTTGATTTTGCTTCTACTGTAGGTGCTAAAGGAAAAGGAAATGTAGTATTCCCAGCAGCTACAGCTTTTGATGGAAGACTTACAGCTTGGGCTGCAAATGCTTGGGCAGATGATCCAAACAGCATTTATGACAGAGAACTTTATGACTTGAAAATCATACCTAGCGTATCTTTAAGTGTTAATACAGACTATGTTAATTTAATATTTGAACCTGGTTTAGGATACAGAGTACAAGATGATGGTGTAAAAGGAAGCAAACTTACTCATACATTATACTGGCAGGCTTACGGAGAAATATATATCAGACCTGTTCAGGATCTTGAATGGTATTTCGAAATGGATGTTAATAACGGAGTACCTAAACTTCAAGGAAATCCTATTGCTTCAGGAAATTCAATGCCTGTTGTATTCGGAGCTAATACTGGTATAACTTGGTATTTACCTGCTTTACAATAATAAATAACAGTGAATAATCAGAAATAACTGATTTTTAATACAAGGGGAGCTTCATTAAAAAGCTCCTCTTTTTTATGAGAAAAACAAATATAAAGCTTGTTCATAATTATCAATTTAATCAAAACATACTAAGCAAATTCAAAATTTCATAAAAAATAATTATTCAATAAAAATTCATAATTTTTTATTAAAAAAATATGTAAATATGTATTTGAATGACTATTTTTTTATATAATTCCTTTTATATGTATTGACATTTTATAACTTTTTCCTATAATGAAAGTAGAGGATATTTAGGTGTCTATTGAGTTTTTAAGCAATCTCTCAATAGACACTGTCAAAAGATTATAAAAAAATTAGGAGAAAAACAATGAAAAAAGTTTTATTGACAGCTATGGCATTATTGACTATAGCTAGTGCATCTGCTTTCGGTATGTATGGTGACAGAGATTCTTGGATCGACTTCTTAGTACATGGTAACCAATTAAGAGCTAGAATGGACCAATTAGGTTTCGTTTTAGGTAACGGTACTATTAAAGGTACTTTCGGTTTCAGATCTCAATCTGCTGTAACAAAAATAGGTAACATACTTTCAGGTAATACAGGAAATGTAGATTTACAAACTACTATTTCTGCTGGTATAGGTTATACTTCTGAGCCTTTCGGTATTGGCGTAGGTTATAACTACACTTATGTAAATCCTAGATTAGGTGTTCATACTCCTGTACTTATGATCAATGCTTTAAACAACAACTTAAGAATAGCAGTTCCTGTTCAAATAGCTGTAAGTCATGATCCTTTCAATGATTCTGCTAAATTCCCTTATTCATCATCTACAAAAGATTATATGGGTATAAGCACTGATATACAATTAAGATACTATACTGGTATAGATGCTTTCAATGCTATAAGAGTATACTTCAAATACGGACAAGCTGGATATAAAACAGCTAACGGAGCTAATGAGTATGCTAATGAGTATTTTGCTCAGTCATTAGGTTTTGAAGCTAGATTCTATTTCTTGAATACTCCTGTTGGAAACGTAACTATCAATCCTTTCATCAAAGTTGCTTATAACACAGCTTTAAAAGGTGTAAGCAGAACTGTAAGAGCTGGAGAAGCTGTACAAAATACTGTTTCTGGTTATCATCCTTCTCATCCTAATTATAAATTAGATGCATTTGCTGGTAGATACATTGGTAAAGATTTCAAATGGGATTCAAATCCTTATGATGTAAAAGCTCAGGCTGTATTAGGTATCACTGCTAACAGCGATGTAGTATCTCTTTATGTTGAGCCTTCTTTAGGTTATCAAGCTACATATTTAGGAAAAAACATATCTGAAAATCCATATTTAAATATAGATTCTAAAGTACAACATAGCTTAGCTTGGGGTGCTTATGCAGAACTTTATGTAAGACCTGTTCAAGATCTTGAATGGTACTTCGAGATGGATGTTAATAATGGCGGTACAAGACAAGAATCTGGTATCCCTGTATACTTTAAATCTACTACAGGTATAACTTGGTATTTACCTGCTTTCAATTAATTAGAAGTTAATTAATAGAAATTAATGAGGCTGGCCTTTAATAGGTTGGCCTCTTTTTTATTAATTTTCATATTGCAAAATAGTTTATTCATTATTATATAAGTTTACATTTTATTGTTTTGCAATATAATATTTTTATCTATAATCTACCTATATAAATTATATAATAGAAGAAAATATTTTATGTTTAGGAGAACAGATAAAATGAAAAAAATTATGCTGGCAGCTATTGCTATATTAACTATATTTAGTGCATCTGCTTTAGGAATGTATGGAGATCAAGATGACTGGATTGATTTTCTTACAGATGGAAATCAATTAAGAGCCAGAATGGATCAATTAGGATTTGTACTTGGAAACAATACTATTAAAGGTACTTTCGGACTTAGAACTCAAGATGCCGTAACATCATTGGGAAGTATAATTTCAGGTAAAACAGATAATTTAGGATTAGATGCTACTGTTTCTATGGGAATAGGATACACTTCTGATATTTTCGGCATTGGCTTAGGATATAATTTTACATATTATAACAGCACTTTAGGCGTTCATACTCCTGTACTTATGGTCAATGCTTTAAATAATAATTTAAGAATAGCAATACCTATACAAATAGCTGCATCAAAAGATCCTTTCGGAAAATATACTATCAGTCAATATAAAGACTATTTAGGAATAAGCACAGATATACAAATAAGATACTATACAGAAATAGATGTATTCAATCAAGTAAGATTATACATCAAATATGGACAGTCAGGTTATAAAAATGTTAAAAATAATTTTGATATGTTTGCTCAATCATTTGGTTTTGAAACTAGACTATATTTCTTAAACCGCACAATTGGAAATGTAAATATTAATCCTTTTATTAAAGTTTCATATAATACAGCTTTAGCCAGCAGTGATGTAATGGTTAGAGCAGGAGAATCTCTTGTAAATACTACTTATAGTAAAAAAGAAAATAAATGGGAAAAAAATCCTTATAATGTAACTGCTGCTGCTGTATTAGGATTAACTGCTAACAGTGATATGCTATCTCTTTATGTTGAACCTTCTTTAGGATACAATGCCGTTTATAAAGGAAAATATAAAACTGATAGTAAATATTATAAAGTACAGCATAATTTATATTGGGGAGCTTATGCAGAACTTTATATTACTCCCGTTCAAGATATTGAATGGTATTTTGAAATGGACATTAATAATGGTAATTCAAGACAGACTTCTTCTATACCTATATACTTTGAATCTACTACAGGGATAACTTGGTATTTGCCTGAATTATAATAAAAATATTATTTTGTATAATTTAAACATTTATTGAATAAAAAAAATAAAAAATTAATAATTCTATAAAAAATTTAAATTAATACTTTACATATTTAAATAAATAGCTGTTTTTATTAAATCTAAGTATTATTTTAAAAAAAATAATAATTTTATTTATATTAGTGTTGACTTTTTTATGTAAATTCATTAGAATAAAAGTGTTGGTAAGATATAGACATTAAAAAAAGATTGCTTATAATGTCTATAACCAATATTAGGAACAATAAAGATCCTCTAAATCCTTATTATTCCAATTGACACATTAGTAAAAACAGCATAATTTTTCCATTTAAATATCTGTTTTTACGGAGAATAAAGATCCTCTAAATCTTATTATTCTCACTGATTTTTTATAATCCGTTAGAATTATATAGATGTTCTAACTCATCTGGAAACAATAAAGATCCTCTGTCTTTGTTGTTTCCTAAAATTATTTTGGAGTTACTACTTACAATGAGTATTAACTATATAAAATTTTAGGAGAAAAACAATGAAAAAAGTTTTATTGACAGCTATGGCATTATTGACTATAGCTAGTGCATCTGCTTTCGGTATGTATGGCGACAGAGATTCTTGGATCGACTTCCTTACTCATGGTAATCAGTTCAGAGCTAGAATGGATCAATTAGGTTTCGTTTTAGGTAACGGTACTATTAAAGGTACTTTCGGTTTTAGATCTCAAGCTATTGGAACAGCATTAGGTAATATCATTTCAGGTAATACTGGAAATGTAGATTTACAAACTACTATTTCTGCTGGTATAGGTTATACTTCTGAGCCTTTCGGTATTGGCGTAGGTTATAACTACACTTATGTAAATCCTAGATTAGGCGTTCATACTCCTGTACTTATGATCAATGCTTTAAACAACAACTTAAGAATAGCAGTTCCTGTTCAAATAGCTGTAAGTCATGATCCTTTCAATGATTCTGCTAAATTCCCTTATTCATCATCTACAAAAGATTATATGGGTATAAGCACTGATATACAATTAAGATACTATACTGGTATAGATGCTTTCAATGCTATAAGATTATACTTCAAATACGGACAAGCTGGATTTAAAACAGCTAACGGAGCTAGTGAGTATTTTGCTCAGTCATTAGGTTTTGAAGCTAGATTCTATTTCTTGAATACTCCTGTTGGAAACGTAACTATCAATCCTTTCATCAAAGTTGTTTATAACACAGCTTTAAAAGGTGTAAGCAGAACTGTAAGAGCTGGAGAAGCTGTACAAAATACTGTTTCTGGTTATAATCCTTCTCATCCTAATTATAAATTAGATGCATTTGCTGGTAGATACATTGGTAAAGATTTCAAATGGGATTCAAATCCTTATGATGTAAAAGCTCAGGCTGTATTAGGTATCACTGCTAACAGCGATGTAGTATCTCTTTATGTTGAGCCTTCTTTAGGTTATCAAGCTACATATTTAGGAAAACACATATCTGAAGATCCATCTTTAAATATAGATTCTAAAGTACAACATAGCTTAGCTTGGGGTGCTTATGCAGAACTTTATGTAAGACCTGTTCAAGATCTTGAATGGTACTTCGAGATGGATGTTAATAATGGCGGTACAAGACAACCATCTAATATCCCTGTATACTTTGAAACTACTACAGGTATAACTTGGTATTTACCTGCTTTCAATTAATTAGAAGTTAATTAATACAGATCAATGAGAGGCTGGCTTTAATAAAGTCAGTCTCTTTTTTATTAATTTAGTATTCATTAAAAATATTTGTTTAATATAAATGGGAATCCAAACTATAAAAAATATTATGATATACTTTTATAAAGTCTAATTACACTAAATATCATGTGTAAAAAACTAGAATATTTTATAGCTTTCTACATATATTCTAGCATCTTCGCTTCCATTAAAACGATTAACCTTTAATTTATAAATAATATCTATATAATTAGAAGACAGTAATTTTTGAGCTTCTTCATCACTTTTATCCCACATAATGGCATTGACTTTTTTATTATCCTGCAATAACTCAAGTCTTAAATGTGTCTTATTATTTTTTTTCATTTTATTTATGCTGTTCACTTTTACATTTTTAGACATAAATAAAGGCTCCTCATTACCGAATCCGTAAGGCTCAAACATTTCCAATAATCTTGCAAACTTTATATCTATATCTTTAAAACTAATTTCCAAATCAAATACATCATCTTTTTTTTCAGTTTGGAAATTCTGACTCGATGCATACTTTATTATCTTACTTTGAAACTTATCAAAATTATCAGTATTTAAAGTAAATCCGGCAGCATTCTTATGTCCTCCGAATTTAGTTAAATAAATATTGGCATACTCAAGCATATCTCTGGCATTATCATCTCCCCTACTCCTTATACTGCCTATGCAAATACCGTCTTCGCTCTCATGCATAATTACAGCTGTTTTACCATATTCGCTTAATACCTTTCCTGCAATGAGTCCTGTAAGCCCCTGCTCTATCTTTTTGCTTTTTACAACTATAATAGGAAATTCTAAACAACCATTATTTTTTATATATTCATTTACAATACTAAAATTGGACTCCGTCAAAGATTTTCTAGTCTCATTCATATTATAAACTTCATTTGATAGACTCAAAGCTTCCTCTTTTATCTCGCATGTAAGAAGTTTTAAAGCAGTTTCAGGGCTTCCCATTCTTCCTGCAGCATTTATAAAAGGGGCAAGTCTCCAGCTTATAGCCTGAGTATCTATCTTTGTATTTAATAAATTGATTCTCTCTAGTATTATATTGTATCTTATATGACTAGGCTTTTCTAATTCCTTCAAAGCACATTTTACATAAGCCCTATTTTCTTCTATAAGAGGCACAACATCAGCTACACTTCCAAATAATACGAGTATTGATTTCTTCTTTATATAACTTTGAAGCTGTTTCTGACTTATATAAAATAGTCTTCTGAATATTTCCATCTTTATAATTAAATCTCTATACTCTATATCATCATATCTATAAATATTAACATTAAGCGCCAAAGCAAAATCATCTAAAGTCTTTGTAGTCTTTATATTAACATTACCGTATTTAGCACCTAATTGAAGAAGATCATATACATTGTCATATTCAGGCAAATATATTTCATACCTTTCATAGAAATTAAGAAGTTTCTTTAATCTCTCCTCTCCTCCTGTAAGTACCAATACACATCCATCACCTTCAAACATATAACTAGCAAGCTCTTCAAGTACCTCATCTTCACTCATAAGCTCATCATAATAGTCAGCATATATTGATTTATAGCAATTATTATCATTAATAAGCTCAAATCCGAACACCTCATCGCTTATAACAAAATTAGTAGATTTTAGAGCTCTTATTTTTTTTAATACATTTTTCGACTTATCAATCTCATAATCTAATACTATTATATCCTTATTATAAAGCTTAGTATAAGAAAACACGAAAGCCTGCATAAGTTTAAAGGCAACCGCACAGCCTGAAAAGTTCTTTGATACGAAACCTGTATTTGAAATCTTAGGATTAAATACTGCATAAGCATTAGGAAGTATTTCCGGTATATCATGGTGATCTGTTACTATAATATCTATTGATAAATCCCTTGCAAACTCTACCTCTTCAGCATTGGATATTCCGCAGTCTACTGTTATAATAAGGCTTACTCCTGAATTAGCATACTCCTCTATAACCGCCTTAGAAAGTCCGTATCCTGTTGTATGATTAGGAACAAATGCCTCAACATTCTTTGTAACTACTTTCAATGTATTATATATAATAGATGCTGCTGTTATGCCGTCTGCATCTTTATCGCCATATACTAATATCTTTTCGTCATTATCTATAGCTTCTTTTACTCTGTCTACAAATACATTAATATCTCTTATATTAAAAGGATTAGATAATGAGTATATATCCTGAAAAAAGAAATCATAAATATCTTCTTTTGAAGTTATGCCTCTTAATTTTAAAAGTTCTAATATCGTTGTATTTAAGTTATTTATGTCCATAATTATCTTTATCGCTTATATAATTATAATGTTTTATAATTCTAAAATAGTATATTTTATTTATGATATTCTTTCAAGTGGTATATATTTTGCTATATTTATAATTGAGTTTTTTCGATATTAATTATATCATAAAATAATAATATAATATAAGGTTTTAACTTATGGCTGAAAAAGATATTAAAAACTTTTTTAATAAAGCTTATGATGCTTTTAAAAGTAAAAATTATAAATTAGCAATAGAATATTTTTCTGAAGTTATAAAATTAGATTCAACTATTTACGAAGCATACTATAACAGAGCAAATGCAAAAGCAAATATAGATGATGAGGCTTCATATAAAAGTGCTGTAGAAGACTATACTTGGACTATAAAACTAAATGATCAATTTGCAGCAGCATATTATAACAGAGGAATTATAAATAGAAGTTTAGGAAATACTGAAGAAGCTTTAAAAGATTTTGATAAAACTATAGAGCTTAATTATAATCTTGAAGAAGTTTATTATGTTAGAGCGAATACAAAAGCAAGCTTAAAAGATTATAAAGGATCTATAGAAGATTATAATAAAGCTATTGAAGTTTATCCGCATTTCGCTGATGCCTACTATAATAGAGCATTATCTAAAAATGCATTAGGAGAATATAAAGAAGCTATAAAAGATTATGACAAAGCCATAGAATATAATTCTCATTTCATTGATGCATACAATAACAGAGGAAATGTCAAAGAAAAGCTCGGCAATTTTAATGAAGCTATAGATGATTATACAAATGCTATTCATATTAACCGAGAATTTGCAGACGGATATTTCAATAGAGCAAATGCTAAGTTTCATATAAAAGACTATAAAGGTGCTGTGGAAGATTTTGACGAATTAATAAAGATAAATCCAAAATATACAAAGGCATATTTAAATAGAGGAATAATTGCTATGACTATGGAAGCATATCAGGAGGCAATTAAAGATTTTGACAAAGTTATAGAATTAGAACCTAATCTTGCTGATGCTCATTATAATAAAGCGGTTGCTCTTAATCATTTGGGTATATACGATGAAGCTATACTTTATTATAACAAAGCCATAGAACTAAATCCTAATTATTCTGAAAGCTATTTCAACCGTGGAATATCCAAATCTAAAACTGCATATATGAAAAAAGATAAAATGAATGAAGATGAATATAAAAATATGATAAAAGAATCTGAAGATGATTTTGATAAAGCATATGATTTAGCTAATGAACATATAAAGAATATAATATCTGATGGGCTTAAAAAATTGGCTTTTCTTAATATGGAAGCTGCTGAAAATTTCTGCAAGAAGCATGACATAAAATAATTTTTTATATAATTGGCGGTAATCAGACAACAAATTTAAATAAATCTTGGGTGGGAAGCTGTAAATTCTAATTTAGCAACAATAAAAAATAATAGTATTAATTTCAGATTAAAGCTATAAATATAAAGGGTGGGCAAATGTAATTAGATTTTAAAACTTTAATTACATACCCCGCCCTTTATTCATTAATACCATAATTTGAAGTTTTCAATTTAGCTATTTTTTAAAGTATAATTATAAAATATAAAAACCCGCCCAAGCTTTATTTAAGTTTGAAAACCATTAAATGAATTTTATTTATCATTTAAATTAAAAGCCATTGTTGTAAATATTGAACTTACATATTTTGTATGGCTTTTAATAAAACTAAACTTATTATAAAAATTTCTTAATTTACTTATTATTTAACTTATCATAAATATCATAGAAATATCTTATAGAAGAAATTATCTCTCCGCTTTTACACATCTCTAAATATTTTTCTCTATTTACTATCATAGCATCACTAACTTCATTTTCCTGCAAAACTAAATCCTCAATATTTACATCTCTTCTAAACATATACGAATCTACTATTGTATTTGAAAAGTCTAATACAAAAGAAGTTAAAAATACTGCTTCATCTTTTTTAAATGATAATCCTATTTCTTCTTCAAGCT
Source organism: Brachyspira hyodysenteriae ATCC 27164 (assembly GCF_001676785.2). NCBI lineage: Bacteria > Pseudomonadati > Spirochaetota > Spirochaetia > Brachyspirales > Brachyspiraceae > Brachyspira > Brachyspira hyodysenteriae. Next base: position 2,829,099 of record NZ_CP015910.2, read on the forward strand.
CTCTCAAAGCCCCGTCAATACTATCCTCTCCGGCTAATATAGAACCTTCTGTGCATTCCCACATATCAGGACATATTTTTTTGCTCTTATGTCTTTTTGTGATTATAACCTCATCATTACTATTAACTACCCAAGCATGTATAACTATATGATAATCATTTTTATTTAAAGGAATTCCTCTTTGATGAAATCTTCCTGTTTTATTTTTATTTATATCGTATATATCCCAAATCTCTGCCATAAACTTTACCCAAACTTTTTTTAAAATATTTAACAATAAAAAAGCCTCCTTAAAAGAATGCTGCTTTTTAAGGAGGCTTTCATAAGTTATCGGATTCCTATATTATATTATTTTATAATATAAATTTCAAGGCTCTTAGTATTTCATAATAGTCATTATTTTCAAAAATTACCGTAGTATCATTAATTTTTTTAGCTCCAGGATAGAATGACACTTTATGAGCGTATCCATGTTCCCTATAACAAATCTCTAATTTAAAATGATTAGGAAGTTTTAATAACTTACCTTTAAAATCTTGACTCAATGCCTCTTTAGTTTTTTCTTTAATCATTTTAACCATCAAATTAGGTGAATAATTGATAGTAGAATAACCTATACCCTCTTTAACAGGAAGAGTTACTAAATTAGGGTGATTAGGCTGCATATTTTGTGCTACTTCGCATAATCCTTTATCTCCTGATAAAAATACTGTAGGTACTTTTCTATAAGCTGCCGCATAACTAAAAAACATAAATTCGCTTGCTAATACTTCATTAAGCTTCACATAAACATTTCTAGTATTCATAGTATGCGAAAGCGGATTATTTCCAATAGAAGCTGCATTATGATATCCAATAAACATTATAGCATCAAAGCTCTCATCAATACCTTCTATCATAGAATAAGGATCTCCGCTCCATCTTCTATGTATTTTCACGCATTCAGGCAAAGCAGTTTGAGATATATTCATAGCAGAGTCATGGGCATCTTTTACAAATATTTCTTTTGCTCCAGCATCAATAGCTCCCTCGCATGCCGCTTTAACTTCTTTAGTCATTTGAAGTGCATGATCTTTATAAGTTAAACTTCCTGCATCTGTATCAGGCCATTGTGTAGTTGTGGTAATTCCTTCAATATCCGCACTAATAAAAACTTTCATGATAATTCCTCTAATATTTAAAAATTATTTTAATGATTAAAAACTATATTATATTTTTGATTTAATTCAATATGTTTTTTATTGTTTTATACTACAAAATACAACTATATAAGGTTTAATTTTTATAAACTAATTATATTTTTTATTTTCATAAACTTTTTTTGGGCTTCGCCAAAGTTGCAAAAAAAACAAATTATTAAATTGCATATAATTGATGTAAAATATTTTCATTATAGTATTCGGATACGATTCTAGAAATTCTTCGTTTTTAATAAAAGTAATATGATAATTATAAAAGTTTAATTTATATTTAATACAATATTTGAAAACTGTTTTACTAACTTGATGATAATGAGCTTTTTAAGATTAACATTAAGCCATATAAACATAAAAATCGATAATACTTAAATATATTAAAGAGTTTTATCAATATATTTACTGTCTATATCATCTATCATCTTGTTAAATTTTTCTTTAAGCAAAGCTCTTCTTTTCTTCTGCCACATAATGTATATAGCTATAATGTAGCATATTAAAGATACTGTCATCATAAATAAAAATCCCACAAAATACGAGAAATTAGAAGCTAAATAACCCACTACAAAAGGTATGAATAAAGCTGCAACACCTGTCAAAGCCTCATTAACAGCAACATTTCTAGGAGCATTATCCTGATCCGCCAAAGCATAATAAAGCCCAAAGAAATAACCGAAACCGCTTACAAAACCTAAAAACATAAATGCTACTAAAAATAACCAGAAATTTCTAGTGAATGTTATTAATAGCAAAGCAGCCGGAGTAAGAATCCCTACTATAGTAAATACTCTCTTTTTCTCCAAAAATCTTAAACAAAAAGCAGATGATAAAGAACCTACTGCCATAAAAGCCGATAAACTTCCTACTAATAATGAAGAATCTGCCTCAGAAAAACCAATTACCTTTATTCCATAATCAAGAAACATGAATCTTAAAGTATGTAAAACCATAGCACCTACAAATATTACAAGCCAGCCTATATGTACTTTATATCTAGGAGCTCTCATAAAAGGCATATTCCAATTTCTTTTTTTGTTGTTAGCCTTAAATCTTAAATGCCTTGAAAGATAAAATAGTATAAACATTATCACGCTTACTACTATAACAAAGTAAAAACCCAATTTATAATCAAACTTATATATCATACCTGTAATAGTAGGACCTAAGGCAAAACCCAAAGACCAAGAAAATATAAATAAAGCCCCGCTTAATGTAACAGGCAAATCTTTTGATACCACATCTAATGATGACTGAAAGCATACAAAAAATATAGTAGCACTGCATCCATATAAAAATGAATAAAATAAAGACATTTCAGGAGGAAGAAATATTAAGCATGCTGCTGCAATAATAAGCTGAAGTACTGCTTCAACATATATTAAATTTGTATAATATTTCTTTTGTATTTTAATGCGTGAGAAAGTACCCGCTGTTAGCATCATTCCCATACCATAAGAAACACCAATCAATGATACAAAAAAAGGAGTAGCCCCTGATATAGAAGCATTTATAACTAAAACCGTGCTGAATATGCTTGAACATAAATAAAGCAAAAACGGCATAGAATACACCAATATAGTCATTATTATTTATTCCTAACAATATATTATTTCAATGATGAAATATTATATACATTATTTATAAAAAATGTATATCATTTTACGATTTTTTTATTTTTTTACTTAATTATTTTAACAATCACTAATTAAAACTTTTATATTATATCATTATTGCCAAGTATCATTATAAGAAATCAATAATATTTTTGTCAATAATAAAAAATAAAATTACATAATATATTGATTTATATTCATTAATTTTATAAAATAAACTCTATTATTAAAATTTGATAATTCAATAAATAAAATGATTTGACCGATAATAAATGAAATTAATTGTTAGGTTTTTGATATGTATAAAATTTATTATGCATCAGTAATAATAATACTATTCATTATATCATGTAATGACAAAAAATTAGAAAGCAAACAGTACAGACTCAATATAGCAGAAACAAATGAAGTAATAAATATAAAAAGCAGAAATTTTGACGGTATCAGCCTAATTAAAAACAGTTCATTTACGGCATACCCTAATATAACAATAAATGAGCTTTTATCACCTTTCAGTTCTGTAGAATGGCAGGATTTTATATCTGAAGATGATTATAACCGTTATATAGATATAGTAGCAAGATATGACACTAATGAATATATAATACAGTTTCAAGTAACAGATCAGTACAGATGGGAATTATATGCATTTGAAATCAATAAAACTCCATACACTATCGATATAGTAGCAAATGAGTTATATAAATTGTATACAAATAAATAGAAATATTTTTTCTCATAAAAAAATAAAAAGCTGATTTTTTAGTCAGCTTTTTATTTTATTGATAACAATTCATTTATAGATAATATATTAATTAAATGCTAAAGATATGCTTCCTCTTTTTATATCTATAGGACCTGCTATATTTCTAGATAATTTTATTTGAATAGATAAACTTCTATCCAAATCATTTCCTGTAGTCCAATCATTTTTCTGAGGCTCGAATATTCCTACGATAGTTCCTGTTCCTGTTCTTTTACCCAAGAATACTTTTACATCATAATATGTAACAACTATACCTCTTGTACCATTAATAGTTTCTTCTGTAACTTTTAAAGGTGCTACTAAAGATGATTTTTTTATATCAGCTTCTGTCATATTCTCAACATCTTTTCCGCCTATTACATAATAAGTTTTATCATTTATTTCCACAGCTTGAATTTCTTTATCTGCTCCATAAACTGTAACTTTCATTTTTGGTGTATCTTCTCTAGTTATAGTTTCTTCTTTTTTATCTTCATTAGATGAATTATCATTTTTTACAATTGTATCATTATTTTTAGGCTGCATAGTTTCACATCCAGCAAGCACACTCATCAAACCCACAACAATAAAAAGTTTCTTAAACATGATGCCTCCGCAAGTATTTTATTTAAATTAATACTGTTAAAACTATCGGAAACTATTTTGGTAATATTAAATACTTTTTTACATTTTATACTTGAATAAAATTATAATAAATCTATACTTAATTAATATACACTATTTTACAAAGGATAATAAAAATGCAAGCTGCTGATAATAGATATGATAATATTATATACAATAGATGCGGTAAAAGCGGATTAAAACTTCCTATCGTTTCTTTAGGACTTTGGCATAATTTCGGTGAAAACTGCGATTATAATAATATGAAAGATATGGTAAAAACTGCTTTTGATAACGGCATTACTCATTTTGATTTAGCTAATAATTACGGACCTCCTTACGGATCTGCTGAAATTAGCATGGGTAAAATATTAAATGACGGACTTAATAAATACAGAGATGAACTCATAATAAGCACTAAAGCAGGTTATGATATGTGGGAAGGTCCTTATGGAAATTGGGGAAGTAAGAAATATTTAATAGCTAGTATAAATCAAAGCTTGAAAAGATTAAATCTTGAATATGTTGATATATTCTATCATCATAGAATGGATCCTGAAACTCCGCTTGAAGAAACTATGGAAGCATTAACTAGAATAGTTAAAAGCGGTAAAGCTTTATATATAGGACTTTCAAATTATGATGGTGCTGCAATGGAAAAGGCTTCTAAATTACTTTATATGGCAAATGTACCATTTATAATCAATCAAAACAGATATTCAATATTCGATAGAACTATAGAAAATAATGGATTAAAATTAAAGGCAAAAAAATTAGGAAAAGGAATCATAGCATATAGTCCATTGGCTCAAGGTTTATTAACAGATAAATATTTAAATGGTATCCCAAGTGACAGCAGAATAGCAGCTGACGGAAGATATTTGAAACATGATGCTATAACTAGAAAAAGATTATACAAAATCGAACAGCTCAATAATTTAGCAAAGGAAAGAGGGGAAAGTTTAGCACAAATGGCTTTGAGATGGGTGTTAAAAGATGAAGAAATTACAAGTGTATTAATAGGTGCTTCAAAGCCAAGCCAAATAATAGAAAATCTAAAAATCATAAATAAAATGCCTATTACTGATGATGAATTAAGAAAAATTGATGATTTTAGCTTATGAAATAAGATTATATAATTCATAGTAAATAGATTTTTATATTATTAAAAAATTAACTTTATATGCATGTATATGTGTCAAATTTAAATAAAACTTGGGTGGGAGCTAAAAACTCTAATTTAATCATAAAGAAATAAAAAATTAAAATTTCAAAATAAATAAAGAACTTAGAGGGTGGGAAGTGTAATTAAATTGAAAAACTTTAATTACATTATCCCGCCCTTTATATTTTCTGCTTCAATCTGTAATCATAAGTTTTTTATATTAATAATTTAAATTAGAAATTAAGGCCCCCGCCCAAGCGTTATTTATATTTTAAAAATTTATTAACGCACGGTTAGCTAAATTACAATATAGTAAAAACTTGAATTGAAAATAAACTTATATTTTTAACTTTGTTCTGCGTGCGTTAATAAAATAAAACATATAAAAAATCATCGACTATGTGTAATTAGCATATTGTTATAATAAAAAATAATATTTAAACTATTATACCATTTATATTACAAATCATACTATACAATCATTTTTTATTATTACTATTTTTTATTACCTATTTATGGTATTATGGTTTTTTATACAAAATAAAATTTTTATGGGGTAAATATAATGATAAAAAATTTTAATGAGATAACAAAAACTTTAGGTTTTAAAATACTTATAATAGTGATACTAGGGCTTTTGCTTTTGATACCAATGTCTTTTATAAATAGTGTTGTAAGAGATAGAATCAGTTATCAAAGAGAGGCAGTATCTTCTATAATTGAGCCTGTTGGAAGCAGTGCAAATATACAAGGTATAGTTGTTGCCATACCATATTTAACAAGGGTTATTGATAGTGAAACTAAAGAGATAAGCTATATAAGAAAATATATTTTTTATATGCCTAATGAATATAATATTACAGGAGATGTTGAAGTTTCAAGTTTAAGCAGAGGAATATTTAAAGCTCCTATTTTCAATTCTAAATTAAATATTACAGGAAGATTCGATAAATATAATGCTGAAATATATAATTTAGATGAGAATAATGATACTATACTTTATGATGAAGTTATGATTATATTAGGAATAGGAAATAAAAAAAATCTTATGAAGCTTCCTAGTATATTAGTTAATGGAAATGAAGAGCTTAAATATTATGAGAAAAATATTAGTATAGCTTTGAATATGTTTAATAATAAATTCCTATACACTATTTCAAGAGACAGAATATTAAATGGTTTTGATTTTAATATTACAATGGACATTCAAGGAGGAAACTCTCTTATAATAACTCCATTAGCTTCTGAAAACACTTTTAAAATATCTTCAAAATGGAAAGATCCTAGTTTTACAGGCGGATTCTTGCCTACAAAGAGAGAAGTTAATAATGACGGATTCAATGCAGAGTGGAATATAGCTAGTTTTAATACAGCATTTACTAAATATTGGACTAGCGATGAAAATGCCAATAGAGCAGATAATATTGATGATACTCAATACTTTACTGCAGATCAGAATTTTAATAGATCATCAAACAATGTTTTAATATCTTTTTTACTTCTCAATGATAATTATCAGAAAACATCAAGAAGTGTGAAGTATGCAATATTATTTATATTCATTCCGTTTTTTGTATTATTTTTATGCGAGGTACTTTCAAAGAAGCGTATACACCCTGTTCAATATATATTAATAGGTATAGCCAATGCAATATTCTACCTACTACTTTTAGCAATATCTGAACACATAAACTTCAATATTAGTTATTTTATAAGTGCATTGATGGTGACTGCTTTAACTTCAATATATATAGGATACATTATAAAATCTCCGAAGTACACTATTTCAATGGCTATTGTAGAGGCTTTGATATACATATTCTTATTTGGAATACTTCAGCTTACTGATTATGCATTGCTTATGGGAACTTTAGGGCTATTCGCTGTTATTGCTCTTGCTATGTACTTCACTCGTAATGTGGATTGGTATGGTGAGAATAACTAAAATAATTTACCGCACGGTGAGTTGGCTTCAAATTTAATGAAAATTTAAATTATAATTTTTGCTAATATTTAAGTTTAGTTTACCGTGCGTTAATATATGCTATAAATTTAAATATCCGCTTGGGTGGGTATTAATAAATTCTAATTTGACAGCAAGAAAATAAAAATTTATATAACAAATTAATATTTTAAATATAGAGGGTGGGCTTTGTAATTAAATTTTAAAACTTAAATTACATACCCCGCCCTTTATTCTTCATTACTATAATCTGCAATTTTTAATTTATTTATATTTAAAGCCAATTCAGAAATAAAAGCACCCGCCCAAGTTTTTTTAAATTTAAAAATTTAATTAACGCATGTATTATATAATGTTGTATTTTTATGATAAGTATAATTTTAATTTTTATTATATTTTTTGTTTTTCTCAGCATGCGATAATAAAAATCATACTTCTCTTTTTATATTAGGTGTGTAAATTATTCTCATGAAATCAGAGTCTTTATTGTCCATATCTCCCAAAAACATTCTTTCATGTTCAGGTACTTTTTCATAAGCCTCTTTTAATAATTCTCGGTTATAATCTGAAGGATATATAAGATAATTATGATAGCATTGTATAGCATAATCAGAAGCAGTTTCTTTTCCAGAAATCTCATTTATATTTTCTTCTATCTCTTTTAATTTTTCTTTTTTATTTGTATACTTTACAGATGCTTTTAATTTAAGCTTGGCAAGATTTTCTATTATAATAGTATCATCTTCTTTGGGATATAAAAGAAGTTCATTTTTATTAAACATCTTTTTTATATCATCAAAATTATATATATTATCATCATTATATATTGATATTGTTTCATCCTCATAAATTATATAGCAAGTTAAAAATATTTCTTTGCTAGATGAATAATTAGGAGATTTTCTAAATATAAAATAACTTTTTCCATCAGCCAAATCATATCCAAATTGAGCTTTCATTTTAAAATTTATAGGATTAGCCATAAATGACACTTTTAATTTTTCACATTTTTCTATTTCTCTTTGAGCAGTTTTATAAATATTTTGCATTTCAGGATTCATTTCTTTTAATATGCTTTTAATGTATTCATAATAATCATCTTTATGAAACCACTCTGATTCTAAAATTTCAAAATCACCTATACCATTAATATCTAATTTTTCATTATCTTCTATAAATGATACAACCCATTTTCTTTCTAACTCTTTTTCAAATTGATAAATATCAAATTTAAACCAAGCACTTACTATACCGTCCTCATAAATTGCTAAATTTGAAAGAAAGTAATTACCATTTTTTATAATACCGAAAAAACTTCTTCCCTCTATCTTTTCATTTCTATATACATTATTTTTATTCATAAAACTATTTCCTTATAATTATTTATATACCTAAATAAAAAAATTGACAAAATTATATTGTTTATATAATATTATTATAACTTTTTATATAAAAAATATCTAAGGAAATATTTATGTCAGATGAATTAAAAACAAAAGCATTGGAATATCATTCTAAAGGCAAAGCTGGAAAAATAGAAGTTATAGCTACCAAACCTTGTAAAACTGCTGATGATTTATCTTTAGCATATACTCCAGGAGTTGCAAAACCTGTACTTGAAATAGCTGAAAATCCTAATGAAGCATACAAATACACTTCAAAAGGAAATTTAGTAGCTGTTATTTCAAATGGAACTGCGATACTTGGTTTAGGAGATAGAGGCGCTTTAGCTTCAAAACCTGTTATGGAAGGAAAGGGAATATTATTTAAACGTTTCGCTGATATTGATGTATTTGATATAGAAATAAATGAAAAAGATCCTGATAAAATTATAGATATAGTACATGCATTAGAGCCTACTTTCGGAGGAATCAACTTAGAAGATATAAAAGCTCCTGAATGTTTTAAAATAGAAAAAACTTTAATAGAAAAATGTAATATACCTGTTTTTCATGACGATCAGCATGGTACAGCTATAATATGTTCTGCTGCTTTAATTAATGCTTTAGAGATTGCAAATATAGATAGAAAAAATGCTAAGATAGTATTTAATGGAGCCGGTTCTGCTGGTATTTCATGTGCTAAAATGTTTGTAGCATTAGGAGTACCTAGAGAGAATATTATCATGTGCGACAGTAAAGGGGTTATCACTAAAGAAAGAATAGAATCCGTTACTGAAGAGAAAAGAGAGTTTGCTACTGATTTAAAAGTAAAAAATTTGGAAGAAGCTATGAAAGGAGCTAATGTATTTGCTGGGCTTTCTGTTGCCGACTGCGTTACTGAAGATATGGTAAAATCTATGGCCAAAAATCCTATAATATTTGCTATGGCCAACCCTAACCCTGAAATACAATACGAAAAGGCTATAGCTATAAGAGATGATTTAATCATGGCTACAGGAAGAAGCGATTATCCTAATCAAATTAATAATGTATTAGGATTCCCTTTTATATTCAGAGGTGCTTTAGATGTGAAGGCAAAAGCTATATCAGAAAAAATGAAAATGGCTGCTTCATTAGCATTGGCTGCTCTTGCTAAAGAAAAAGTTCCTGAAGAAGTTTTCAAAGCCTATGGAAATAAGACTTTTGAGTTTGGTAAAAATTATATAGTACCTAAACCTTTTGACCCTAGAGTTATTGAATGGGTATCTCCTGCCGTTGCTAAGGCTGCTTGTGATGAAGGACTTGCAAAAGAACCTATTACTGATTTTGAAAAATACAAATCTTCACTAAAAGAAAGAATGAAAAAATATTGGGAATAATTTTTTAATAATAAAATTTATTTGGGCTTTACTTTTATTTAATAAAGGTAGAGCCTTTTTTATGACGCACGGTAAGAAAACTAATATTTAAAGTATAAATCTTTTTATTAATTCAGCCATATTTTTAATAAATCAAAATCGTGCGTTAAATAAATTTTAAATTTAAATACAACTTGGGCGGGTGCTTTAATTTCTAATTCAAGCTATAAAATAAACAAAGTTACTATTTTTGATAAAAGTATATAATCTAAAGGGTGGGATATGTAATTTAAGTTAAAAATTTAATTACACTTGCCCGCCCTTTAAACTTTTTAATCCTATCTGTAATTTTTGTACTATATTTATTTTTAACATTAAACTGTTATTATAAAACCCACCCTAGATTTATTTAAATTTACTGTTTACTCAACGCACGAATAGAAAAATTTATAATATAGTGTAATTATGAATTATTACTAAAATAATTTATAAATTTTACTTAACGTGCGTTAAATCTAATAATAATATTATTGACATTAAATAAAAATGAAATAATATCTAAATATGAAACTTGTTATTGAATAAAGCTCCGGTAATATTTTTATTTATTGTTTGGGGCATACTAAAAAATATTAAGCTATAGTTCTTTATAGATTTTCAATTCGTTTAGTATGCATTATGTTTTTAATGTAAATTCAAGGAAAGTTTCATGTATTTAATAAAATTTTCATTTATACTATTTGTTTCAAATATACTTCAATATTTATATAGTATTATAGATATAATATTTATTTCGCATATAGTTGGAGATTATGGAGTTGTAGCATTAGGAAATAGTGCTTCACTTATGTTTATTATAACTTCTGTATCATTGGGATTGTCAATAGGAGGCTCTATTATAATTTCTAAATATAAAGGAGCTAATGATACTATAAAATATCATCAAAGTATTTCAACTCTATTATTTTTATCAGCCTTATTTTCTATCATAATATCAGTATTAGGTATAATATTTTCAAAACATATATTAATATTTATGAATGTACCTAAAGAGTCTTTTAATTATGCTTATGACTATATTAGAATAATTTTTTCTGGTGTGTTTTTTATTTTCTTATATGGTTCTATATCATCAATAATAAAATCAAGCGGAAAAGAGAAAGTATCATTATACTTTATAATTGTCGCTTCTATAACTAATATACTATTAGACTTTTTATTTGTATATGTTTTAAAATTATCAGTAAAAGGTGCTGCCCTTGCTACTGTAATATCACAGGCTTTAAGTTTTTTATTATCATTATATTTTATAAGAAAGGATATAATTTTTAATATAGATATAAAAATAATAAAAGAATTGATATATGTATCTTTTCCCTGCATATTTCAAATGCTCATTATAAATATTTCTTTTTTTATTATAAATATAATGATGAATAAATATGATGTAATAACAGGTTTTACTATAGGACTTAAGATTAATACTTTTATTGGTATGATATCATGGTCTATAGGAGAGGCTTTAAGTATATTGGTTTCAAAAAGCATGGGAAAAAGAGATTATATTAAAATAAAAAATACTGTTATATTTGCCGTATTTTTTAATATTGCTGTTACTATGACGGCTGTTTTATTTATACATATATTTGCTAAAAACATTATAGCTATATTTTATAATGGAGATGACAAAACGATAAATGATATTATATTTTATTTGAGAGTTTGTGCTTCATTTAATGGTATGACATATGCTCTTATGTATATACTTGACAGCTTTTTAATAGGAATTCAAAAATCATATTTAGCTTTTATTAACTCTTTTATAGATTCAATTATTTTTAAAGTGATATTATCTATGATATTAGAAATTAGTATTGGTTTTATAGGGATATATATTTCTATAGCTGTATCAAGTGTTGCACCATCTTTTATAGGTATAATTTACTTTTTAATGTTTATCAATAAATATAAATTAAATAAATATTAAAGATACAGAGTTCAATAAAAAAGCGTATATTTTTATACAAATATACGCTTGTATTTATATTTTTATATATGTGGCTTTGCCCCCGCGAAGCGTACCCGTAGGGTAACCACACTTCTTTTGGTGACCCATACGAAGTACGCCTATGGAAAGAAGCAAAAGGACTGAATTTATATAGTTATTCTATAAAATAAAAATTATTACATTACTTTATTTTTTATGTTCATAAGGCTTAATATTAATCTTAAAAAGCTCATTATCATCTAGTTCCGCATAGTATAATTTAATTCTTTTATATTTTTTACCGTTTTTATTTCTGTTCTTTTCATTTATAGACTTTACTAAATTGTATATAAGTTCTTTATCTTCTTTTGATGTCTGTACTCCGAAACAAATACTTTTTATCGGTAAATTTATAAGTGTTCCATTGGGATTTTTATTTTCTTCATCATAAAAAAGTATTCTGTATTCATCTTCATATTCCCATTCTTTTGATTTTACCATAAATAATTCTGTAATATGATCCAATGGCTTATTATCTATTAAAGCATTACTAATGAAATTAGGGCTAATTAAAAAATTATCTATATTTTTTGTGTTAGATAACATTATTGTATTTTGTGTATTTTTTATAAGATCAAATCTTATTGCTTTTTTATTATAACTAATTTTTTTTAAAATTATATTATTTTTATCAAAAATATTATTAATATCATATTCAATACATATACCTTGATGTTTATCAGCATAATGACTCCATATCAAAGTATTATCATTATGTGTTGTTAAACAAGCTACTTTTATTCTTTCAAGTAAATAATCATAAGATTTATCATAGCTATTTTTTTTGATAAAAGGATCAACAGGGTCATTAAAATTTTTCGTATTACTACACCATAAAGTATTATTTAGTACGCTTCTTAAAGTATCTTTATTAACTTTAGTATAATTATATAAACTATCATTTTTTATCTCATAATAAAATTGTTGATTATAAAAATCATCTTGAATTGCTTTATTTATAATTTGTTTATTATTGTTTATAATATCATTTTCATCAATATCTATTTTATTTTTTATATATAATAAATTTCTTGTTATAGATGATAATATATTAAATAAATCATAAGTATAAAAAATTGAATCATTAGATATTTGTTTATATAATTCTAATATTACATTTTTATATAAATTATATATCTCATTTTCTCTATTTTCTAATTTTAATAAAATTTCTATTTTTCTATCATATATACTTAATTTATTTTGATAAGATTTACAATATTTTTCTGATATATCATAATTTTTAACAGCTTCATTATAATTTTTTAAATAAAAATAACATAAACCTCTATAATAATAGGCAAAATCATTCTCCTTATTTATTTCAATTACTTTATTAAACTGATTCAAACATTTATCATAATCTCCTAAAATATAATAAAATCCTCCCATTTTTGAAATCATAAATTCATCATTCTGTTTTAATTCTATAGCTTTATTAAAATCATTTTCAAACATTTCATAATATTTATTATAATTTTCATCTTTTTTCAAAGCTAGATTTACATAGCATAAACCTCTATTATAATAGCCAACTTCTGAATCTAAATTTGATTCTATAAAATTATTTATATTTTCTATTGCAATTTGATAATTTTGTAAACTAAAATTTGATGAAAATATATAATAATATAAAAATGAATCGACAATATTAAGAGAAATTGCTTTATCAAAATTTTCTAAAGATTCTTCATATTTTTCTAATTGATTAAGAGATATACCTATCCTATAGTAAATATCAGGATTCTCTTTATCAAATTTTAGATATTCATTAAAATTTATTAGTGCCGATTCAAAATACGAATTATTATTCTCTAATAAACCTAACGAAATATATGCTAATCCACTGCTATAATATATTTCAAAATTACTAAAGCCTAATTCTATAGCTTTACTATAATCATTAATAGCTAGTTGAAAATTATCAGCATTTATATTTTCTTCTATCAATGCTAAATTATAATAACAACCAGCCCTATTATAATAATATTCTCCATTTGTTGAATTATACCCTATTGCAATATTAAAATTTTCTAAAGACTTTTCAAAATATTCTATATTATTATTTGAGTATAAAGCCAAATACATATAGGCTAATCCTTTTCTATAATATGCATCTTTTTTATTATCATTGTCTAACTTAATTGAAAAGTCAAAATTATTTATAGCATTATTTAAATATTCTGTAAAATTATCAGTTTTGACTGAACCTAAATTTAAATAAGAAGAACCTTTTAAGAAATAAATATTACTATCATTAAATCCTAATTGTTCTGCTTTATCTAAATCTTCTATTGCTGATTGAAAATTATTTATATCATTATTGTTTTTGACTGCTATATGATAATAACATCCCCCTCTATTATAATAAACTCCTCCATTAATAAAGCCATATTCTATAGATTTATTAAAATATTCAAGAGCTTTATTATAATCAATTAAATACATATAAGATGAGCCTATATTATTATATATTTGTGCATATAAACTATATAACTCTAATTTTTTTGAATTATCTTTAACGTCTTTTTCTATTTCTGATAATATTTTTATTACATCATTAAAATATTTTATTGCTTTATTATGATAATCTGAATTATCGTTATATTCTCCTAAATTATGTAATGCTTCAGCTTTATGTAAATATAATCTAATATTTTTTCTATCAATATTTAAACCTTCATCGCATAACTTTATTATTTTATTATCATGTTTTCCATCATTATATTTCTCTATTTCTTTGAAAATTTTTTTTAATTTATTTTCTTTATCATTCATAATTATTTCCTAAACACTAATGAATACATTTTATATCATATAAATAAAAATTAAACCTTTTATAGTTGCTATATTATTATTATTAAAATGCACTTTCGCGTAGCGTATCCGAGCCTGTCGAGGATATAATGTTCTTTGACGAAGTCGCGGGAAAAAACAATAAAAAATAATTATTTATATAATAATTCAATAATTTGCTTTTTTGCAACTTTTTTAGCAAAAAAAGTTGATAAAAATAAAAAACTATCATTAGCTTACAAATATCTTATTATATAAAAATAAAAATGAAACCTTTTATAGTTAGTATATTGTTTTTATAATAAAACAAAAAATAAGGGACTAATAAATATTTATTAGTCCCCATATCATCAATATTATATCAAAAACTATTTATAAAATGATATTAATTAGCTTTCTCTATCTTATCAAATCCTGTAAATGGTCTTAAAGCATCTGGAATTATTACGCTTCCATCTGCCTGCTGATAATTTTCAAGTATAGCAATCCAAGTTCTTCCAACAGCAATACCTGAACCGTTTAATGTATGTACTAATTCTGTTTTGCCGTTTCTTCTAGTTCTCATCTGCATTCTTCTTGCCTGATAATCCCAACAGTTACTTACACTTGAAATCTCTCTGTACATGTTTTGTGAAGGAAGCCAAACTTCTATATCAAAAGTTTTATAAGCGGCATTTCCTATATCTCCTGAAGAAAGAACTACTACTCTGTATGGAAGTTCTAATGCCTGTAAAATACTTTCTGCATCTTTAAGCATTTTTTCATGCTCTTCTTTAGATTTGTCAGCAGCACATATTTTTACTAGCTCAACTTTATCGAATTGATGCTGTCTTATTAATCCTCTCATATCACGTCCGTAAGAACCAGCTTCAGAACGGAAACAAGGTGTATAAGCAGTACAATATAAAGGAAGCATGTTTTCAGGTATGATTTCTTCTCTATATATATTTGTAAGAGGAACTTCTGCAGTAGGTATAAGATATAAAGCAGGATCATCTGTAGTTTTAAATAAATCCTCTTCAAATTTTGGAAGCTGACCTGTACCTGTCATAGTTCTGCCATTAACAAGTATAGGAGGTACATATTCTGTATAACCATGTTCGCTTGTATGTTTTTTAAGCATAAAGTTAATTAAAGCTCTTTCTAATGCTGCACCTTTTCCTTTCATAAGTGAAAAACGAGTTCTTGACATTCTAACAGCTCTTTCTATATCAAGAATATCTAAACCCATAGCTATATCAACATGGTCTTTTACTTCAAAATCAAATTTACGAGGCTCTCCCCATCTGATTATTTCTTTATTTGCTTTTTCATCATCTCCGTCTGGTACATCTTCAGAAAGCATATTAGGCAAATAAAGTATTTCATTATTAACAGCCTCTTCCAACTGCGACAACTTCTCTTCTTTTTTATTTAAGGATTCTGTGAAGTTTTTCATTTCTTCTTTTATTTTTTCTGCCTCTTCTTTATTGCCGGCTTTCATATATTCGCCGATTTTTTTTGAAGATTCATTTTTTTTAGCTCTGTCCTGCTCTACTTCTTTTAATAAATCTAGTCTTTCATGTTCTAATGCTTTTAACTTGTCTAAAGATACTTTGCTTCTTCTCTTTCTCAAGTTTTCTTCTACTAATTCAATATTTTCTCTTATTAATTTTACATCTATCATAATAAAAATCCTTAAATAAAAATTTGTATTAAATTATACAGCTTTTTTAAAAATAGTAAATTGTATTTTATTAAATTTTATTCTCACTCCCCACCCTCTAGGCTTGATAATTTTTATTAGAATATTTTGTTTTTAGTATATTTGTTAATCTCATTAGAATTTTCAGCACCCGCCCAAGTTTTTTTTTAAAATTTGCAGCTTATACACCCGCACGCAGAGTAAAACTATTAATATAAATAAGTTATTAATCAAAATCAAATTATATATAAAAATTCACTTACCGTGCGGTTAATAGACTTTAAATCTAATAAACGCTTGGGTGGGTATGCTTTTTCTGAATTGGATTTAAATATGAATAAAGCTCTTAATTGTAAATAAAGTTAAGAAAAATAAGGGGCGGGATTTGTAATAAAAATTCAAAAATATGTATATTTCCTATTGACATTGGAGTACACTTCAATGTTATAATAATGCCATATTTATAAAAAGGAGTTATTTATGTTACTTGATAAAAACTTAGAAGAAGCTAATTCAGGACAGAGAATAAATGCTAAAGGTTATGCTGTACATAGCAAAACAGATACTTTTAAACCATTTGAATTTTCAAGACATTCTATGGGCGATAATGATATATTAATAGAAATAATGTATGCCGGAATATGCCATAGTGATATACACTCAGCAAGAAGCGAATGGCATGAAGGAATATACCCTATGGTTCCGGGACATGAAATTGCAGGAAAGGTTGTAGCAGTAGGAAAAAATGTTACTAAGTTTAAAGTAGGAGACTATGCAGGCGTAGGCTGTATGGTAAACTCATGCGGAGAATGTGAAGCATGCAAAAGAAGCCATGAACAATTCTGCGAAAGAGGTCAAACTGTATTAACCTATGACTGTAAAGACCATTTCCATAATGATGAACCTACTTACGGAGGATACTCAAATAATATAGTAGTAAGCGAGAAATTTGCTATTACTGTACCAAAAGATGCACCAATGGAAAAAGTAGCCCCATTACTATGTGCAGGAATCACAACTTATTCTCCTTTAAAATTCTCAGGAGTAAAAGAAGGAGATGTAGTAGGTGTTGCAGGTTTCGGAGGACTTGGCTCTATGGCTGTAAAATATGCTGTTAATATGGGTGCTCAAGTTTATGTATTTGCTAGAAATGATAAGAAAAAAAAAGAAGCTTTGGAAATGGGAGCTAAAGATTTATTTACTTCTACAAAAGATGTTCCTGTACGTTTCGATTTAATCATATCTACAATTCCTACTGGTTATGATGTTAACAATTATGTTGATCTATTGAAATACGGCGGAGAAATGGCTATAGTAGGACTTCCTCCTGCAGAATTGAAACAAAGCATAGATTTGGCAAGATTAATATTCTCAGGCGGAAAAAAAGTTTATGGTTCTATGATAGGCGGTATTAAAGAAACTCAAGAGATGTTAGACTTCTCATTAAAGCATAAAATTTATCCTGAAACAGAAATTATTGCTGCAAATCAAATTGATGAAGCATATCAAAAACTTACAACAGGTCAGGCAAAATTCAGATATGTAATAGATATGAAAACTCTTTGATCAAAATAAAATATTCTAAATTATTTTGTCATAAAATATTGAGAGGTAACAGCATTATATATGCTTTTACCTCTTTTTATAATTATTTGAATATTGACATGCAAAAAATATCGGTTATAATAAAATCAGGTTTATGGAGGTTGTATGATATTAGACGAAGTAAAAAAATATTTTAATTTGGTTGAATATTCTGAATTAAGAGCCCTTTATGAAGATGATTTTCAATTTGAAGTTTTAAAAAATGAAGACGAATTGGAAAATCATATATATGATTTAGACGATGATGAAAAAGAAAGAATCAGAAATGCTGTATCAAATGAATTAAAAAATAACAATGAAATAGTATTTTATACATCTGAAAGTGCCGGAGAAGTATATTCAAGTGTTGAAGACTTTTTGGTTTATCTTCTTAATGAAATTTTATATCAGAAATTATTAATAAAAAGCGAAAGAAAAACATTATCCAATAACTTTATGGAATTAGAAATAAGTATAAAAAAATTGCTTATACTAATTTGGACTAGATAAAAAATATATAAGTAATTATGAGGTTTATGATTATGAAGAAAGTTTATATTTTATTATTTTTAAATTTTATTTTTATTTCTTGTTTTGCACCTGCAAAATCATATTTTAATGTAGTATCAGCAAATAAAGAAAATGATAGTATAAAAGTAATAGTAGAAGCTAAAAAGTCAGGCAGACAATCAGAAAATATATTTTTAGTTTCTCAATTTTTAAATGATGATGATGTAATAGTTAATACTTCTATGTCGCAAATAGGTCCTATGATGTTTGATAAAGGAAAATATGAATTTAATGTTCCTCTTCCTACAAATAGTTTCACTAAATACACAAATTTCATTGATGAAATTGAGCCTGAAACAGCCCAAAGAACGGTAAATAACAGAGGTTATGGAAGCAGTTTCTTTACATATATGATGCTTATGAATATGATGGACGATAGAAGACCAAGATATTATGATGATTATGGTAAAAGAAGAACTATTAATAGAGATTATTATGATGACAAATATAATAATAGAACTTCAACAAGAAGAAGCATATTCAATAATTCAAGATCTACAACTAAAAGAACAACAGTAAATAATAATAATAGTTCTACTACTAAAAGAAGAACATTATTCAAACCTAGTTCAGGAAGCTCTACAAGAAAACAATCTACTTTCAGAAGATCTTCTACTAGGAGAAGAAGATAATATCAGTAATTTATGTTTTATACTATAAAATATTAAATTTTTATAAATAATACATTTTTGATATTGACTTTATTTTTTAAGAATATAAGATTACTAATTAGTTTTTAATAGAAAACATATATTCCGTTTTTATAACTTATAATCATATAGGAAATTGTATGAAATTACCGCGATTTGATTCATATTATCAAATATCTGTATTTGATATTATTGCAGTAAAGCATCATTTATTTCTATCTCTTATTGAGAATATGATTAAATCTATTTTAATTTATAATAAACATAATATTTTGCATTATGTTTATCTTTTTTGAATGATTTTATAATTTTTAAACTTTTTTCTATAAACAATGCAATAATAAAAAAGTTATTAATAGGTTTTGAAAATAATATGTTTCAAGACTAATTTTTATGAAAACATTATGATAAAAATAAAAACACTATACAATTATAAAACTTATAAATGAGGACAATCATGGAAAAAGATAAGATGTTGGAGCTTACAGAAGGTAATGTAAACAAAGGACTTATAAACTTAGTTATACCTATGATATTAGGAAACCTTTTAAATATTGCATATAATATAGTTGATACTATTTGGATTGGTCAGATGATAGGCCCTAAAGGACTTGGTGCTATTGCTGTTAGTTTCCCAATAATATTGATACTTATGGCTATAGCTTCAGGTGTTACAGTAGCATCCAATATTTTAATAGGACAGTATTTCGGTGCTAATGATAAGGATTCCGTAATATATGTTTCAAGAGTTTCTACTACTATAAGTTTGATAACTGCTTTAGCTTTGGCTATTATAGGATATATATTTGCTCCTGCTATGATGAGATTTTTAAATACTGCAGATAGTATAATGGAATATTCAGTAAGCTATTTCAGAATAAGCATGATAGGTTTTCCATTTATGTTTTATTATTTTTTAGTATCTGCTTTGCTTAGAGGAATAGGCGATACTGTAAGACCTTTAATATTTTTGGCTATTTCTTCTGTATTAAATTTAATATTAGACCCGCTTATGATAAAAGGAATAGGGCCTTTTCCTGCTATGGGACTTGACGGTGCTGCTTATGCTACAGCTTTCTCCCAATTTGTTTCAGTTGCTGTAAGTATGATATATTTAAAAATGAAAAATAGTATTGTAAAAGCCAATCCTTTTGACTTTGCATTTGATTTGAATATCACTAAATTGATGTTTAGAATAGGGCTTCCATTTGCTGCTATGCAGTTAATAGTATCTGTAAGCTGGTTATTTTTAAATAGACTTATAAATACTTACGGAGAATCAGCATCAGCTTCAGTTGCTGTATCTATGAGAGTGGATTCTTTATCATTTCTTCCGCTTTTAGCATTATCTGCCGGTATTGCCACTATGACAGCTCAAAATATAGGTGCTGGAAAAATGGAGAGAGTAAAGGAAATATTTAAAGCTGGAATGATGCTTTCTGTAGGAATATCTGCATTTATGGCTATTTTTTCTGTATTGTTTCCTGAACTTATTGTAAGAATGTTTACTAAAGATATGAGCGTTTTGAAATATACAAAAAGCTATATTTATGTTGTTATGCCTTCTATAATAATGCTTGCTGTAATGTTTACTGCTAATGGTGTTATTAATGGAGCTGGTAAAACTTTTATGCTTATGCTGTTTGCTTTTTGTGCTCATATAATAATCAGAGTGCCTCTTGCATATATGATATCTCCTCAAATGGAATTATGGGGTATATGGACTGCTATGGCTATAGGTAACTTTTTCAGTATGACTTTCAGCTTACTATACTATTTTTCAAACAAATGGAAAAAAGATGCAAATATAGCCTCTCATTCCGCAGCTGAACATAATATATAAGTACTAAAAATATTAATTATTGACTTTTATATATCTTCTGTATAAAATTATCTAATAAAAAATGATTAAGGTAAATTAATAATGTCAAAAAAAGAGAACATATTAGATTTAACAGAATGTAATGTAGCTAAAGGGCTTTTAATATTAGTTATCCCTATGGTTTTGGGTAACTTATTAAATGTGGCATACTCTACAGTCGATGCTATTTGGATAGGTCAGATTGTAGGTTCTAAAGGACTTGCAGCTGTTTCAATAAGTTTTCCTCTTACGATGGTTGTTACAGCTATAGCTTCAGGAATAGCAACTGCTGTGAATGTTTTAATAGGACAGTATTTCGGTGCCAATGATAAGGAATATGTAACATACATTTCTAAAGTTTCAACTACTGTAAGCTTAATAACTGCTTTAATATTATCAGTATTAGGATATGTATTTGCTCCTGAATTAATGATATTTTTAAATACTTCTGAAACTATAATGGAAAATGCTGTAAATTATTTTAGAATAAGCATGATTGGTTTTCCATTTGTATTCTATTACACTTTCGTTTCTGCTTTGCTTAGAGGTATAGGGGATACTGTAAGGCCTTTAATATTTTTGATAATATCTTCTGTGATAAATATAGTATTAGATCCTATTTTAATAAAAGGAATAGGACCAATGCCGGCTATGGGTGTAGAAGGCGCTGCTTATGCTACAGTATTTGCACAAGCCATATCCGTAATAGTAAGTATGATTTACTTAAAAGCAAAAAATAGTATTGTAAGGGCTAATCCGCTTAATTTCACATTTGATTTAAATATAACAAAATTAATAATAAAAATAGGTTTGCCTTTCACTCTTATGCAGCTGATATCTTCTATAAGCTGGTTATTTTTAAATAAAGTTATTAATTCTTATGGAGAATTAGCTTCAGCATCTTTTGCTGTAGCTGCTAGAATAGATGCTTTATCATTCGTACCGCTTTCTGCTATTCTTTCAGGTGTAGGAACTATGGCTGCTCAGAATATTGGTGCTGATAAAATGTATAGAATAAAAGAAATATTTGGTACCGGATTAAAAATTTCTTTAGCTATAGCATTGATTATGACTGCATTATGCATACTGTTTCCAGAGTTTATCATAAAAATATTTGTACAAGATGATAATATAATGCCGTATATGAAAAGCTATATATATGCCGGTGTGCCTTCAACAATATTAGTTGCCATTATATTTTCAGCAAATGGTATTATTAATGCTTCCGGAAAAACTTTTGTAATTATGCTGTTTACTTTATTTACTCATTTTCTAGTAAGAATTCCTGTTGTTTATTTATTATCTCCAAAAATAGGTTTATGGGGAGTGTGGATTTCTATGTCTGTTAGTAACTTCTTCAATATGGTTTTCCATTTAGTTTATTATTATTCAAATAAATGGCAAAAGAATGCCAATCTCACATTGAACTCTCCTTCTAAAGAGGATAATTAGAGCATTAAAATAAATTCTAAATTTAAATAAAGCTTGGGCGGGTGCTAATAAATTCTAATTTGGCTTTAAATATAAATAACACTAAACTTTAAAATAAAGCTATAAATTTAAAAAAGTGGGGGTATGTGAATAAAGTTTTAAAAATTAATTACAATTGCCCACCCTTTATGCTTTTTACATCGTTAAGTCATTTCTAGATTATTTTCCTTTTTTGTTTTAAACTGTTATTTTAGCTGCCCGCCCAGGATTTTTTTAAATTTATTATGTACTAAGCGCACGCAGAGCAGAATTTAAAATATAGAATAATTTATAATTATAATTTAAATCATATATATATAAATTAGCCTACCGTGCGTTAAATAAATAAAAAATAAAATAATACTTAAAATTTTAATCGGATAATAAAGATAAATGAATTCTCTATATAACAATTCCAAATCCATAATCTTTTAATATATTAAGATTTTTTTCTGAACATAAATAACTAATGAAATCTCTTGCCTCTTTCTCTTTTAAAGATTTTTTTAACACAGCAATACTATAAATTATATCTGTATGAGTTTTAGGTTCGGCAGCTATTTGTAAATTATTATTATTATTAAGTATAGCTTCTGTTATATAAACTATACCGCAGTCTATTTTATCATTTTTTACTAAATCAATTACTTCTTTAGTGTCTTTACCGAATATAATTTTCTCCGAAATGATATCATATATGTTAAATTTTTTTAATATTTCTTCCGTATATTCTCCTATAGAAGAAGTCATAGATTCTCCAACAGCTATCTTCTCTATATAATCATTAGTTAAATCCCAAAAAGAGTCAAGATGAATATCTGAATCTTTTGGCATAACTAATACTATATCATTTTTAAGAACATTTGTTATACTGTCATTATATAAAAAATCTATACTCTTTAATGCATTCATTTCCCTAGCAGAAGCTGAAAAATATAAATCAGCATAAGCTCCGGATTGTATCTGTTTTCTTAGTCTTCCTGATGAATCGAATGAACAGCCTATTTTTTTACCTGTTTCCTTTTCATAATTAGTACATATTTCACTTAACGGATTCATTAAACTAGCAGAAGCAAATATAATAATATCTTTTTCTTCTTTTTTGAAATTCGAACATGAAAATAAGAATATTAATGCCATAAAATATAAAATTGCTTTTATTTTATTGATTTTCATAAATATTTCCATAATATGTAATATACAAACTCTATTTTTAATTATATATAATTTACAGAATTAGTCCATATTATTAATAAGATTTTTTCATATTAAAGTTATAAAAACAGAATTTGTTATAAGATATATCAAAATAAATAATAGAATTTTGTAAATATTATGGTGGAAGCTTGGGGTATATATATATTCTAGTTATTCATTTTTATATTTTTTTGGATAATGCTTCCATATACCCCATGTTCCAAAGTTATATCATTCATACTAACCTCCATAGAAAATAAATTGAAATTTAAATCAAATGAAAGCAAATTATATGATTTCAAACATATAAAAATAAATAACATATATATCTATTTTTTATATAAATTAAAACAAATTTACTTTATTAAAGTAAAATGAATTATATATGCTTTATAATCCATTCATAGCGTTTTTTTAGTTCTCTTTCTTCGCCTATATCAACAGGTTCATAATACTCTTTTTTTACTCCATGCTCTAAATAGTCCTGCTTTACTATATGATAAGGGTAATCATGAGGATATTTATATTCTTCATCGCTTTTTTTATCGAATGTTGCAGAATGATTATCTCTCAAATAGTTTGGGATGGAATATAACTCTCCGTTTCTTATATCTCTTATAGCTTTATTAATGGCATTATAAGCGGAATTTGATTTAGGACATAATGCTAAATAAATAGTAACTTCAGCTAATGGTATTCTTCCTTCAGGCATACCTATAAAATCAATAATGCTCACAAGAGAAGAAGCAATATTCATAGCATTAGGCTCGGCAAGTCCTATATCTTCAGAAGCTAATATGCATAAACGTCTAGCTATATACCTTGGATCCTCTCCGGACTCAAGCATTCTAGCTAAATAGTAAATTGCCGCATTAGGATCGCTTCCTCTTACACTCTTTATAAATGCACTTATAGTGTTGTAATGTTCATCTTCATCAAAACTTATAGACTGCTTACTTGTAACATCTCTTACTATTTCTTCTGTGATAGTAAGTTTTTCTTTAGATTCATCAATCTGAGTAGCTAAATATGATGCTTCAAGATATGTAAAAGCCTTTCTAACATCTCCATGAGAATAACGTACTATTAAATTAACCGCCTCATCTTCTACATCTACATCATATTCACCAAGTCCTCTTTTATCTTCAATTGCTTTTAATACGGCCTCTTTTATATCATTATCATCGAGATTTCTAAACTCAAAAAGCATAATGCGTGAAAGAAGAGCATTATTAAGATAAAAGTAAGGATTTAATGTTGTGCTTCCTATAAGTATAATGGATCCGTTTTCAACAGCAGGAAGTAAAGCATCTTGCTGACTCTTATTGAATCTATGTATCTCATCTATAAATAGTATAGTTTTTTTTCTGTTTTCTAAATTCTTTTCTGCTTTTTTTATAGCTTCTCTTATTTCAGAAACATTTGAAAGTACAGCATTGAGTTTTATATATTCGCTTTTAGTTTTTTTAGCTATAATAGATGCAACGGTTGATTTTCCTACACCTGGAGGTCCAAAGAAAACCATAGATGTGATCTTATCATTATCTATCATTTTTCTTAGGGTTTTATTTTTGTCTAATATATGATGCTGCCCGAAAACTTCTTCTATAGTGAGAGGACGCATTCTTTCAGCCATAGGCTTGAAATTATTAATGTCCTCTTCAAAATCAAACATTGAGTTTTTCAATATGTTCCTCTACAAGCGGTATATAATTCATAATATTTTCTATTCTTTCTTTGATTTCGTATTCAAGCAAATCAGCTATTGATATATAATCCTCATTTGCAAAAGCATCTAAAACATTATTCATCATTTCATTAAAATCATTTATAGCATCTGTAAGAGTAACAGCATTCAAAGAAATCTGAGAATAATCTATTGAATATATAGAAGCTACATTTGAAAGTATGCTGAATGCATAGCTTACTATACGGGAGAATTTCTCCGCATACATAAAAGCCTCTTTATCATTTCCGGATTGAAGTTTATTTACTATAGAATCAAGTATATCTAATATTAAAGGTAAGAATTTAGGCAAACTTCCTACTTTATATAAAGCATTACTGCTAGTTATATTTCCGGCAAATAAGAATATTGTATTTATTTTGGCTTCTTCTATAACAAGATACATAGTAGGAAGCATTTTTTCACTTAAAAAAGGTTTTAATTCATTATTAAAAAATTCATTAAATTTATCTATATTATCTGATGCATTATTAAATTTTTCTAATTTTACTTCGAGCATTTTTAATAAATGAATAATTCCATAAGATTCTAAACTCATATTAAATAGGAATATAGTTCTAGGTATAGAATCTAATACCCAATACATTCCATCTTTTAAATCTTCTATATCTTTACTATTTACTGAAACAGTATTTGATACTTTTTCTATATATTCAACTATAGACATAATAGAATATAGAGAATATTCAGCCTGACTTAATGCTTCAACTTCTATTTTCTGTATATTTTCTACAGGGATGGTTTCATATTCTTCATCTATATACGGCTGCAATTCTGTATTATCTATAATAACTTTATTTATTAAAAAGTCATTAGAATTGCACCATTCTTCTATAGGTTTTAATACTTCATATGCATTAGTTTCATTTTCAAGCATTACGGATAATTCTTTGCCGTTAATAAAAATATTCATAATTTTTGCACCATAACTTATATTTAAATCTATATCGTCTATAATATTCGGATTTTATCGGCTATTAATGATTACTTTTTAGTTATTAATTAAATTAAAAAATATCTAAATTTTTTTTAGAAAATTAATAAAAATATAAAAAAAATATTGACGATATAAAAATAATTATTATATTCAAAGCGTTGATAATTTTCATAAAGTATATGGAGTACAAGGATGAGTAAATTTAATAGTTTGGCGGTAAAGGTACCTGTAATTCTTTGTATTGTTACAACGATATTGATAACAATAATGCTTATCATTTCACTTACAATAGCAGGAAACGGAATATCAAAAAGCAGATTCGAAGGGTTTGAAACTACAGTAATGGGATATTCATCAGTATTTGATGCTTGGTTTAGAACACAATCTTATATACTTGAAACTTATGCTTCTATGCCTATCATAAGCGAATATCTAATTTCTTTGGATGAAGATGTAAAAGGAAAAGTAACTTCAAATCTAAAAACATTCAGAGAAAAGAATGCTTGTGCTATACATATAGGAATAGTTGATAAAAATGGTATCATAATAGCAGACAGCGATTATCCTAAATGGATTGGAACAAAATTTACAGACAGCAATATCAATGTTTGGAATAAACTTCACAATAGAGAATATGGTTACGGCAGCGTAAGTTATGGAAACGGTATTGCTCCTTCAGTGGTTAATGGAGAATTATCATTTATTTTTGCTGCTCCTGTAAAACATGAAAATAGAGAAATAGGCTATTTATATACTGTTTTTAACTGGAGAGAGTTTTATAAAAATTATATAGAAGGAATAAAATTGGGTAAAACAGGAGGACTAGATGTAATAGGTCCTAATATGAAAGTCCTTATGAATACTGATTATAATAAAGTTAATACGGACGCTCCTCAGGTTTATAAAGAAGTATTTAATAAAAATTTATCAAAAGGTGTTGTTGAATATACTGCTAATAATCATAAAATGATGGGGTCATATACTAAAATGAAATATGTGCCTTGGATTACTTCTATGACTATGACTTCAGAAGAAATATTTGCTGAAAATAGAAAAGCTGTATTAAGCGGTATAATATTAGGAATAATAACAATAGTATCTATAGCAATATTTATTAATATATTTATAAGATCTATAACAAAGCCTTTATCTTTAGTAGTAGATGAAGCTAAAAAGATAGAAAGAGGCGATTTAACAGAATTTACAGGAAAAATAAAACCTAGAAAAGATGAGATAGGAATACTTGCAGAAAGCTTTGCTAATATGAGACATAAATTAGTTGAAACTATTAAAGAAGTTAATGAAGCATCTATATGTATAATGAATGCTTCTGAAAAGTTGGCTAAGGGAAATGTAGAATTATCTAGAAGAACAGAGGCTCAGTCAGCAAGTTTGCAGCAGACAGCAGCTTCTATGGAACAAATGGCTTCTACTATAAAATCATCTACTGAATATTCTATAACAGGAAATAATATGATGATATCTTCAAAATCTTCTATAGATGAGGCAGGCGATATCATTATACAAACTACAAAAAATATAGAAGAAGTATATGATGCAAGCACAAAAATAAAAAATATCACTAAAATAATAGAAGATATTGCTTTTCAAACTAATATACTTGCCCTTAATGCATCTGTAGAAGCAGCAAGAGCAGGAGAACAAGGAAAAGGTTTTGCTGTTGTAGCAAGCGAAGTAAGAAATCTTGCACAAACTACTCAGTCATCTGTAAAAGATATTACTGATTTAGTAGAAAATGCTTATGATAAAATAAATAAAGCCACTGAAACAGCTCATCATTCTCAGGAAATATTTGCCGATTTAAGAGTAAAAATAGATGAAACTGCTCATATAATGAGAGGAATAAGCTCTGCAGCAGTAGAACAGCAGTCAGGTGTTGAGCAAGTTAATAGAGCGGTATCCGAAATGGACGGAGCTACTCAAATGAATAATGCTTTGGTTAATGATGCTGAAAATGCTTCAAAAGATTTAGTTGCTCAGGCTAATTCATTACAGCAAGCTATGAAATTTTTCAAACTATAAATAATAAATAATAAAAAAGAGCGCATATATTTTCATATATGTGCTTTTTTTTATAAATTATCTTCTATTATCTTCATTAAGATAAAATAAAGCTCTATATCCTTCTTCTTATAATAATAATGCATAGTATTTAATATGCTCTCGGAAGTATGATTGAATAGCTCTTCTATATCATCTATAACTTTTTTGGCATATTCCATTTCTAAATCACTTATAATATCAAAATTAGTTATAATATTTCTTATAGTTGTTATTTTATTAGTATTATCAAAATTATCTTTTACCGCATTATTAATTATATTTCTATATGATAAATAATTATCTATATTAAAATCATTAAAATCTATATAGCATTTCTTTTCTGTATTAGATGAATACAAATTATATAAATCATTCTTTTCTATATCCTGAAACAAAAGATTAATAAAATGCTCAATATCTGTTTTTTTAGAATAAATTTCTTCGTTATTTAATATTTCTTCTTTTTGATAAATATTTTCTGACTTATTATTATTTTCAAATGCAGAACTTATACTTTCAGGATTATTGTATCCTTTTGAATAGTTATAGTTATTATCATATGTATTAATATTTTTTATAAGTTTCTTATATTTGCTTATATAATTATTATATTTTTCTTTTTTTCCTGCTTTTAAATATAATTCAGATATTAATTTGTAGGTATCTGCTTCATCATCTTTAAGTTCTATAGACCTTTTTAAATTAAATAAAGCCTTTTTATAATTACCTAATCTAAAATAGCAGTCGCCAAGCCATAATAAAACTAAATAATTTTCTTCTTCATCATTTAAACTTAAAGACTTTTCAAAATATTTTGCTGCATCTTCATATTCACTGTCTACGTAATTAATATATCCTATCCAATAATAGGCTAAATAATTATTTTCATTACTATACTTTTCATTTATCTCTATAGATTCAAGTAAATAATGCACAGCATTTTTATAGCTTTCAAGTTTTGCATAGCAAATACCAAGATATAAATAATTCAAATATTCATCATTTTGTGAATCTGTGAGTTTGATAAAACAGTCAAGCTCTTCATCAATATCATTATTATCCAAAGCAATATTTCTTGCCTTTTCAAAACATTCATCTGATAAATCATTTTCATCTATAACTTTATAAAGAAGCCCTAAAGCAAACCAATTATCAAAATCATTATCTTTTAATTTTACAGATTCACTTAAATGCTCCAAAGCCTTATCATATACCTGCATTATAAAATACGTATTGCCTAAATAATATCTGCTTAGATAATCATTATCTTTCAAGTTTACAGATTTATTTAAATACATAATAGCTTTATCATAATTTTTCAATTGAATATGGCAATATCCTATATATCCATATACTAAATAATCTTCCGAACCTAAAGACATAGACAAATACATTAACGCTGTATTATATTCATTATCATTTACTGCTATTTTAGAATATGTTATTCCAAGCCATAAGGTATAATATTTATTATTATTATCAAGATTGTACGCTTCTTTAAAATATTCCAATGCCTCTTTATATACTCTCAAAGAATAGTAGCATCTTCCTATATAGTATTTATATATAGCCCTATTGGTGCTGAATTTCTCTAATGAAGAAGCCTTTATAAAATGCATCATAGATATATCATATCTTTTTAATCTATAACAGCAATATCCTGCTTTAAACATAGCTTCTATATTATTGGGGTTTATAGATAAAATATCATTGCATAAGGAAAATGCATCATTATAATTTTTATTTTTTATACACTCATCTACTTCATGCAGATATTTATTAATATTTTCCATATAATCCTTTTACACTATTAGTGTAATATTATAAATCATATTTAAGAAATTTTAAACTACTTGTAAATAATTATATATGCATTATTATAAAAAATTGTTTTATTTTAAAAGATATAAAAATAGTTGATTTTAGTATTATAAATATTAATTAAAAACAATACTAATATACAAAAAATTTAAAAAAAGGGTAATAAAATGGATAATATAAATTTTGATATACAAAGCAATAAAGACAATTATTTTGAAAGTGAAACTAATGCCTACATTAACCAGCCTAAAAAAATTTTACTATTGCTAGCTATAAACTAGCCTAAAAATAGCTGACAACTAAAGTTATCAGCTGCTCGTTTATAGCTTAAAAACAATACTAATATACAAAAAATTTAAAAAAAAGGGTAATAAAATGGACAATATAAACTTTGACATAAAAAGCAATAAAGACAATTATTTTGAAAGTGAAATAGAAGCATATATAAAACCTCCTAAGAAAATCCCTTTCTTTTTGAAATTTCCTATGTGGATAGCGAAAAAGAAAGTGAAAAAAGATTTACTGCTTCCAAAGATTTTAGCTTGGAATCCTAAAACTGCAATAAGTTCTGGAGTAATGGAAGCATTAATAACTCATGATGATAAAGAAGTACCTAAAAGGCTTTTGAAACTCATAAGAATACAGATTTCAATAGACGTAGCCTGTCCGTTTTGCATAGACATGAACAGCTTTGAATATGATAAAGAAAATGTAACAGATGAAGAAATAAAATATTTACAAAATAAAGATATAGATGCTTGCCCTACTCTATCGAATAAAGAAAAAATAGCTTTAAAATATATTTCAGCTATAACAAAAACACCTGTAATAATATCCGAAGAATTAATCACAGAAGTAAAAAAAGAGTATTCAGAACGTGCCATATTAATATTAGCTTCCACTGCCGCACAGGTTAATTATTGGGCTAGGCTTATAAGAGGATTAGGAGTTCCTACTGCCGGCTTTACAAATATATGTAAAATTAATAAATAAAATTTAAAATGAGATAAAAATACAATGTCAGGTTATATTTATAATATAGATAATATTTCTAATATTGTATTATATTGGGCTAAAAATATTTTTGTAATAGAGAATAATATTTATAAATCATACAGCGAGAAAATATATTTTAGCTTAATGAGTATTAAAGAAGATAAAGTAGATAATTATAAAACAAAATTATTAGAAATATTAGATTGGATCGTTCATGCATTTCAATTCATTAAATCTAATAAAGAAAAAATAAAAAATTATTATAATGAAAATATTTTAGATAATATACTTCTTGAAGAACCTGAACATTATGAATTGTATATAAAAGATAAAATATTATTTTGTTCATTATTGTATTTATGTAAAAACAAAAATAGTATTATATCTTCTCTGATTTAGAAAAGATAGAATTATTTAGAGATTTAATATTTAACAATGATATTGAATACAAATCTGAAAATATTATAAAAACTTTATTTGCTTTGAAAGAAATAATAAAGTTAAATGATATTAATAATTTTAATTCTATTGGATTCATATAATTTATATTGACAAAAGAAATATTATAAGTTTTAATAAAAAAATAAAATGATAAAAATATAATTCCATAATATATGAACATAGAAGTTAAAGTAACGGCTGGAGCTAAATCCAACAGTTTTAAATTCGAGAATGGGGCCTATTCCATTCGTATTATGGCTAAGGCTATAGACGGCAAAGCCAATAAAGCTATAATTGATTTTTTAGCCGATGAGCTTAATATCAAAAAAAGAGATGTTGAAATATTAAAGGGCGAGAAAAACAGCAAAAAACTTATCTCTATCAATATAAATGATAATGAATTAAAAAAGTATTTTAATAAATAAAAAATTACATTTTATTGTTGACATAATATACATATTCATTGTAAAATATTTACAATAATTGTATACGGGGTTTTTATGTACAATACAAAGATGGAAAATCTTTTAAATGAAGTTTCATACAGAATAAATAATGAAGATTATCATCAAACTCTTGAAATACTTGACGGTATATTAAAAAAAGTCCCTAAAAATTATAGAGCAAATCTATATAAAGGACAGGTATGCGTCGAGCTTAAAGAGTATGAAGATGCTGTTAGATATTTTGAAGAAGCTAAAAAAGTAGATATAAAAACTTTTAAATCTTATAATCTTCTTGGTATAAGCTATCATGCTATAAAGCAATATGACAAAGCTATAGAATGTTTTAATGAAACTTTAAAAATCACCCCTAATTCTTTTAAAGCATATAATCTTCTCGGAATAAGTTATTTTGAAAAAAAAGATTATACTAATGCTATAGAAAATTTTAATAAAGCTATAGAGATTAATCCTAAATATGATAAGGCTTTCAATAATTTGGCTTTATTCTATTATAAAAATAAAAAATATAATGAAGCAATAGAGTTTTTTGAGCATTCAAAATCTTTAGATGAAAGAGTTTTTAAAGCTTATGATATGCTTGGAATGAGCTATTATAATATAAATAACTATGATAAGGCAATAGAATGCTTCACTAAATTTCTTCAGTATAATGGTAAATCTTGTAAAACAGCAAATACTTTGGGAGCAGTATATTCTTTCCTAAAAGATTATGATAATGCCATAAAATATTTCAATATAGCTATAGACATTAATCCCAAATATGCTAATGCCTATAATAATTTAGCTTTGGTTTATTTCAATAGAAAGATGTTCGATAAGGCTGCACTTTATTTTGATAAGGCCAAAAAATTAGATGTTAATGCATTTACTGACTATAATAAATTAGGAATAAGCTACTATTCTAAAAAATATTATTATGAAGCTATAGAATGTTTTGAAAGAGTAATAGAAAAAAATTCAAATGCTTATAAGGCTTACAACTTTATAGGTATATGCTACTCTTCTAATGAAGAATATGATAAAGCTATAAATTATTTCAATAAATCTATAGAAATTAATGACAGATATTATAAGGCTTATAATAATTTAGCACTCGCTTATTATAATTTAAAAGATTATAATAATGCTATAGAAAATTTCAATAAATCAATAGATATAAATAATAATAATAATGCAGATTCATATAACGGCATAGGCTTATCCTACTATCATTTAGGAGAAAAAGAAAAATCATTAATTTATTTAAATAAAGCATTAGAGCTTAATCCTTCATACAACAATTCTTATGAAATATTATTCAGCATATATTATGATTTAGAAGAATATGATAATGCTTTGAATATTGCTGATAAAATTATAGAAGTAAATCCTAATTCATTTAAATATTATGATAAATTACTTTCAATATGTTTTGATAATAAAGATTATAATAAAGTTATAGAATATGCATCAAGAACTGATAAAAGAAATGATGATATTTACAATATGCTTGCAGAGTCATACTATAGAATAAAAGATTATGATAGTTCTTCTATATGCTATAATAAATTAATAGAAAATAAAAAATCATCTTTCGAGCTTTATAATAATTTAGCCGTTATATACTACTTGAAAAAAGATTATGATATGCTTTTGAACACTTATCAAAGATATATAGATAATTTTGATTTAAAAGAAGATAATTTTGCAAGCTATAATATATTTTTATTATCATATACTTTATTGAAAGGAAATATAATAAAATACAATGATTTCTTAAATTTATTTGAAAAATCTTTGAATAAAACTATAGAGTTTCATAATATACATAAAAATAATTCTTCTTATACTCTATATAAAAATATTAATTATAATACAGATACCCTTAAATTATTATTAGATAAGAAAACAGAAACAGAAAACATATTTGATATTTTAGAAAATACTATTGAAGAAGGAAAATTAACAGCGATAAAACCTGTTATAGAAAATTTTAATAAAAAGATGAATATTGATTTTTATTCATTCAGTTCATATATTAACAATTTAAATGATAATGTTATATGCATAGAATACGAAGCTAATGATTCAATCATAATTAAAACAAAAAGTTATAATGAAGAAAATATTTATGGAAAAACTGCAAAATTTATCACTAAAGAAGATGATATTCATTATGACACTTTACTTTCTATATTCAGCTATAATTCTGGAAATGATGATTACAGAGCAATTTTAAATAACAATAATATAACAATAAAAAGCATATACTTCCCTAAAAACTTTGATGATTCCAATATAGAAATTATAAGAAGAATAATCAATGATGAAAGTATTAAACTATGCAAAGAAAATAATTAATAATTGAAAATAAATTTATTTTCCCATAAAAATATATACACAAAATTATGTCTAAACGATTGAAAAAAGTTTTTAATATGCTATAATCTGGATATATTAAAAATAAAAAGGAAGTTATTTTTTAGGGATATAAATATGGATGAAATGATTGAAACAAGCGGTGCTCTTTTGGAGAATGAGATTTCAGAAAAGAATTCTGAAAATAATGCAGATACTCAGGCAGTAAATACTGAAAATAAAAACACTTTAGAGATAGACGATTCTATACTTGCAAATGAAGAAGAACTTGAAAAGATTATGGAAGCCATCATATATGTTGAAGGCAATGTTCCAATAAGCAGATTAAGAACACTCTTCAAATGCGAAAATTCTGACATAAGAACTCATATAGAAAATATAAATAATAGATATAGAAATGCCAAAAGTGCTATAGAGATACTTGAGGTAGGAGATTCTATACTTATGACTATAATACCTTCTACATTCGGTACTTTATCAGCAATATATGACAAAAAAAGAAAGAAAAAAATATCAAAAGCAATGCTTCAGACTCTTTCTATAATAGCATATAAACAGCCTTTAACTAAAGCTGAGATTGATGATATAAGACAAAGCGACAGCGGTTATCATTTAAGAGCTTTAATGGAAGATGGTTTCATTGCTTGGAAAGGAAGAAAGGATTATTTAGATAAAAGACAAACTTACGGAACTACTGATAAGTTCTTAATGCATTTTGGTATAAATAGTTTAGATGATCTTCCAAAATTAAGAGAGCTTAAAGATTTGGAATTCAATAAAGATGAATAATCAATAAAATAGAAAATAATTGAGAATAAAATATCAATAAATGATTAGGCTTTGCTTTATAAGAGTGAAGCCTTTATTTGTGTATTTTTTAATAAAATTTATTCAACGCACGGTGAGCTGATTTTTATTTATTATTAACATTATAATTCAAATATATCTAATATTTACAAAATATTATTCTACGTGCGGTGAGTACGCTATAAATTTAAAAAAATCCTGGGTGGGCAGCTATAAATTCTAATTAAGCAAAAAGAAAATATAAAGTAAAAATTACAAATTAAAGTTATAAGCCTATAGGGCGGGCAAATGTAATTAAAAATTTAAATACACTGTCAATTAAAAAATTTTATATACTAATCATTATTTCTGCCAAAAGATACACCTATATAAAACATAAATGATAAAGAAGATAATTGATAATTCTTTATTAAAGTTTTATCAATTATTTTTATATTATCAGTATTATAGGACATTGAAAAATCATAAAGTATATAAGCTCCATATAAAAAAGCTAATTTTTCGGTGATATAAGAAAGTCCATCAAAGTTTATTTTTATATAAGGAGATACAGGAACTTTATATATTGTTTTTATAGTATCAAAATTCCAACTTTTTTTATCCTGATGCATTAAAGAGCCTTCAAAAAACCCTTCTTTTTTATCTTTATCAATTTGAGCATATAAAGGTATTTTTATTCCAGCACCTATTCCTAATGAAAAATTATTAAAATTTATTTTAGGATTAAAGCCAATTAAAATATTATGAAATGTCAAAGTTTCTGTAACTTTAAAATAATTATATGAATCAGCATAAGGATATTCATAAGTTATAGTATTAGCATTTAAATAATATCCCAATTCAAAAAGAAAACTTATAGAGCTTATGGATATATTTTTATTCAATGCCAAATTATAACCAAGCTGAGTAATTACTCCAAACTCTCCTCCCAAATTTCCTTTTATACTTTCATAGGTATGATTAGGACGATTTAATGTTATAGACGCAAAACTCCCATTGATACCAAATGGAATAAATGCATTTACTTCAAATTGAGCAAATAAAGTAATATTTATAATTAAAAAAATGATTATTGCTTTCATATTGTTGCTAATAAAAATTGTTCGCTTATAATCCTCTGCCATTCTTGCGAATGCCAGAGGCTCACAATTTTTATGGTTGTTGCTAATAAAAATTGTTCGCTTATAATCCTCTGCCATTCTTGCGAATGCCAGAGGCTCACAATTTTTATGGTTGTTGCTAATAAAAATTGTTCGCTTATAATCCTCTGCCATTCTTGCGAATGCCAGAGGCTCACAATTTTTATGGTTATTGCTAATAAAAATTGTTCACTTATAACCATATGACATTCGAGGCTTACAATTTTTATTTAATCCTCCTTAATTATTTAATTAAAAAAAATTATCCTGCATTTTATAAAAATTAATAAGCTGGTATTATACCATTTGCCTGAAGCGAAGAATATATAAGTATTGTAAGGATAACAATTTTATAATTATAATTTTCTTTATCTGATAAATAGCTGTAAGTTTTAATGCTGTTCATTAAGCTGTCTAAATCTGTACCCAAATCTATTATTACAGTATTACTTCCATTAACTTGTTTGTCAAAAGTTAATGTTAATTGACTGCCATTTATACTTACATTAGTAATTCTAAAATTACCTGTTAACCAAATATCTCTATAAGAAGCATAAAGTATATAGTCTATATTTTTATAATCATTTCTGTTAAAATTTATAGTAAATAGATCATTTTTTATATATAAATCGTATGATGTACTACTACCCAATTCTAAACACCATATATTTGTAAAATCATCGGCAAAATCTTTTAATTTAAATTGCATTGTAGAAGTTACATTTTGGGAAATATATCCATTTTCTACATACTGAATTTCAACATCTCTTTCATTAGGGTCTAGTATTTTTACATTACTGCAAGAAATCATAAATAGCATTAAAAAAACTATTAATAATATATTTTTAATCATAAAAAACCTTAAAATATATATTTTTTATATTATAAAATAATAAAATACTGACATTATGTAATTTATATACTATTTCAGCAAATAATGCAAAATAAATGAATATAATAAAAAAGATATTATTAATAATAATTTTTTGCTAGTATAAATAGTATTATAAACCAAACTTACTATAAAAGTTTTTTAATTATTAGTTTAATTATATAAAAATAACTTATTAAAATATACCTTTACAATATACTATTTTTAATATATCATCTTTAGTAATTATAAAACAATCAATAAAATAGAGAGAAATCCTAATGAATAATAATAAATACGATGTTATAGTAGTAGGGGCAGGACATGCAGGAATAGAGGCAGCACTTTCATCTGCAAGACTAGGAATGAAAACTCTAATTATATCTATTAATTTGGATACTATAGGACAAATGTCATGCAACCCTTCTATAGGAGGAGTAGCCAAAGGGACAATAGTTAAAGAGATTGATGCACTCGGCGGCGAGATGGGAATATTAATAGATAAAACTATGATGCAGTTTAGAATGCTTAACAGAAGTAAAGGTAAAGCTGTATGGGCACCAAGAGCTCAAGCAGATAAATATGCATATAAAGAAGAAGCAGCTAAAACATTATATGCACAAAATAATCTCACACTTCATCAAGATATAGTAACAGAAATAATTGTAGAAAATAATGTACTTAAAGGAATCAAAACAGAAAGAGGCAGAGAATACGAATGCCAAGCGGTTATACTCACTACAGGAACATTTTTAAACGGACTCATTCATATAGGTAAGTATCAAAAACAGGCTGGAAGAATCGGAGAACTCCCTGCAATAGGACTATCTGATAGTTTAAGAAGTTTAGGACTT
This sequence comes from Brachyspira hyodysenteriae ATCC 27164, assembly GCF_001676785.2. NCBI lineage: Bacteria > Pseudomonadati > Spirochaetota > Spirochaetia > Brachyspirales > Brachyspiraceae > Brachyspira > Brachyspira hyodysenteriae. Next base: position 2,867,506 of record NZ_CP015910.2, read on the forward strand.
GAGGTTGGAAGATTAAAAACAGGAACACCTGCCAGAGTTGATTATTATTCTATTAACTTTGATATATTAGAAATGCAAAAAGGCGATGATGAAATAACTCCATTCTCTTTTTTAGATGAAAAAATCGATATAGTTCAGGAGCCTTGCTATATAACTTATACAGACGCTAATATTCATAAAATCATTCAGGATAATATACATTTGTCTCCAATGTACAGCGGAGTGATAACAGGTATAGGTCCAAGATACTGCCCAAGCATAGAAGATAAAGTTGTAAGATTTGCTGATAAACCAAGACATCAATTACATTTGGAAAGAGAAAGCTACAGAACAAATGAAGTTTATATAAATGGATTTTCTTCAAGTTTGCCGGAAGAAGTTCAAATAAAGATGATAAGATCATTAAAAGGACTTGAAGAAGTAAGAATATTAAAACCAGCCTATGCGGTAGAATATGATTATGTGAACCCTATAGAATTAAAGCCTACACTTGAAACTAAAAAAATTGAAGGCTTATTTCTAGCAGGACAAATTAACGGAACAAGCGGATACGAAGAAGCAGCATGTCAGGGACTTATGGCAGGAATAAATGCAAGCTTAAAAATAAAAAAAGAAGCTCCATTCATATTAAAAAGAAGCGATGGATATATAGGCGTTTTAATTGATGATTTAACTACTAAAGGAACTAAAGAGCCGCATAGAATGTTTACTTCACAGGCAGAACATAGAATGCTTTTAAGACAAGATAATGCAGACGAAAGATTAACAGAACTTTCTTATAATATAGGGCTTGCAAGCAAAGAAAGACTTGAAAAGGTAAGAGATAAAAAACAAAAAACTCAAATACTTGTGGAATATTTAAATAAACGCACACTCACTCAAAAAGAAACTGAAGATTTAGGATTCACAAAAGAGGCTAAAGAGTACCGTACTATGAGTTTGGCTTCTATAATAAAGCGTCCTGAATGCGGTATCGACATGTTAAAACATTTAATAGACGGCGATTATAATAAAAATGTATTAGAGAATGCAGAAATAGCTATTAAATATGAAGGGTATATTGCAAGATATTTAAACGAAATAAGAGATATAGAAAAATACGAAAATATGCTTATACCTGAAGATTTTGACTACTCTACTTTAAAAAGCGTTAAGATTGATGCTATTAATAAATTAAAACAGTACAAGCCTTATAATATATCTCAGGCTTTAAGAATACCTGAAGTGGATAAATCGGTTGTGCATATTCTAATACTTGCACTTACTAATAAAAAGAAATAAAAATTAGAAAATTATTTTTATTAGCTGTAATAAATAAGCAAGTCAATTTTATAGATTTAATAATATTATTAAAATTTATAAAAATAAGGCTATTATGAAAAATATAATAGCCTGACTTTTTTATGGTTTAAAAAAATAATATAATAATTAAAATTTTATTAATTAACATAATATTTTTAATTGACAAAACTTTATATATATAATAGTATATTTAAATATTTAACTTTTTTAATTATATAAAGGTTGTAAATAGTCATGTTGTATCAAATTTTTTACCCATTAAGAGAATCATTTTTTGGTTTTAACCTATTCAGATATATTACATTCAGAACTGCAGGTGCTGTAGCTACTGCATTGATATTAGTTATTTTATTTGCCCCTGGTGTTATAGAAAAATTAAAAAAGCTGCATTTTGGGCAGGTTGTAAGAGATGACGGTCCTGAAACACATTTGGTAAAAACAGGAACTCCTACTATGGGCGGTATATTCATAGTTGGAAGTATATTGATTAGTGTGCTGTTATGGGCTGAATTAGATAATTTAAAAATAATACTGCTCACTTTATCATTAGTAATACTTTCAATAGCAGGATTTTTAGATGATTTTCTAAAGATTAAATATAAGAATTCAAAAGGTCTTCCTGGAATATATAAAATATTCTTTCAAACATTTGTTGGAATTATAATAGGTGTTTATTTATACTATTTTGATAAATCAACTTTTTTAATGACATTTGAACTCAATCAAGGCATAGGAGTATTAGAAGCCGTAAAAGTGGCTCAAGTTCCTTCTTCTACAATATTCCTTCCATTTGCAAGTACAATATATATAGACTTAAAAATTTTATATATACCATTTGCTACATTTGTAGTAGTAAGTATGAGTAATGCCGTAAATTTAACCGACGGACTTGACGGACTTGCTATAGGACTTTTAATAATAATGTCTATGGCTTTAGCTGTTCTTTCTTATGTATCAGGAAACTCATTAATAGCAACTTATTTAAAAATACCTTTCATATCAGATGCAGGAGAGGTTACAGTTTTTGTAGGTGCTTTGATAGGTGCCGGTTTAGGATTCTTATGGTTTAATGCCCACCCTGCTCAGGTATTTATGGGGGACGTTGGAAGTTTATCTTTAGGCGGAGTTTTGGGTATTATAGCCTTATTCATAAAACATGAATTGCTTCTTGTTATAATAGGTGCCGTTTATGTTGCAGAGGCTTTAAGCGTAGTCTTGCAGGTATTTTCTTATAAATTTTTCAATAAAAAACGTATATTTAAAATGGCGCCTTTACATCACCATTTTGAGAAATCGGGCTGGAAAGAAACACAGGTGGTATTTAGATTCTATATTATAGGAATCATAATGGCTCTTATTGGTATAGCTACGCTTAAAATAAGATAATTATATATAATTAAAATATAGCGATTGGTCAATTTATTTTAGATTAGTATAATAATAAAAATTGTGAGTGTCTGAGAAATTTATTTGCCAGACATTGCGGGCGAACAATTTTTTAACAATAATAATGAAAAAAAAATTATATATTCTTTTGATTTATTTTTAATAATTGTTATATTTATAATAGGGGTAGGATGTAAATATAATTCAGGAAAAATTAATGAAAGGAAAATTAATAGTATTAGAAGGAATCGACGGTTCCGGAAAATCAAGCATTGGCATGATGCTTACGGACATTTTAAATAATATAGGAATAAAATCTATATATACTTTTGAACCAACTCATGCATATTATGGCTCCAAATTAAGAGAAAGTATGCTCTCTAAAGATTTAACACCTGAAGAAGAATTATCCTTATTTATAGCAGATAGAAAAGAGCATATAAAACATATGATAAGACCTGCCATTAATGATGGATATGTAATAGTACTAGACAGATATATGCATTCTTCTATAGCATATCAAGGAGCTAAAGGCATTGATAAAGAATACATATATAATCTGCATAAAGATTTCATATTAGAACCTGATTTAGTATTCATACTTCACCTAAATATAGAAACTGCATTAAACAGAATCATGGAAAAAAGAGGATTCGTTGATAGATTTGAAAACAAACACTATTTAGAAGAAGTTGATAAAATATTCTCTTCTTTCAATGAACCATATATGCAGCATATAGATGCTTCTAAAGATCAAAAATCAATATGCGATGAAATATTGAATACTATAAAAGAATCTAAAATACTTCCTCTAGATTCTCTTCAATAAAATCAGATACTATTTGATTATTAGCTGTTTTCGTATATGAAGTATTTCCTATAGATTTTTTATCCAAATTTTTTATCTCTAATGCTAGTATATAAAAAGCACTTTTTTTGATTCCATCTTTAGAAGTATAAATATTTTGTCTTAATTCTCCGTTTACAAGTACATGTCTTCCTTTAAATAAACTAACTGCCGCCTTATCTGCATTATATCCCCAAGTCACTAAATCAAAGAAATATACTTCCTTTTGCAAAGTTCCGTTTGAATAATAAAACCTATTATTAGCTATAGAAAATTTGCATAAAGATTTTCCATTTTTAGTTTTCATATAAGTTGGATCTTTTGTTAATCTTCCTTCAATTACTATAATATTAGCATGTCCTGACATATTAAATCTCCTTTTTAATTATTGTCTTTATGCTAATAGTTAAACAAATTTTTTTATCGATTTAAGCCTAGATTTTATAAAAAATTATAAAAATAAATAATATAAAGGAGAATCTTCTTTTACATAAGGCTTTAATTCTTCAAATGTAAAACTTATCTCTGTTATTCCTACTGTATATGGAGATATATCATTAGCCTGCCATACGAAATTTATAGAATTAGGAAGTATTCTGAAACTTGAGCTTTCTAATGTTATAGAATCAAATTCATAATAATCTTCTTTGGCAGAACCTGTTTTTAATATTTTATCTCTCATCAATGATATTAAATTGACATTATTAAAATCTGATATTACATCTCTTATAGTGATAAGATTAGAACTCTCTAGTGAAAATACTTCCTGAATATTAGCTTTCGCTGCATGATCACCGCCTGTATACATAGATGAATAATTATCTAGTGCTATTACCCTATTATCTATATATCCCACATTAACAGTATTATCTATTTCATAAGTGGTATTGCTTGCCCCAACATATAAAAGTCCCTTCCATTCATTATAATAATTATCACATTCCTCTTTAACATAATTAATAGATGATTCCATATCCAAAGAGTTTATATCACTGCTTTTACTAAATAGAAGTATAGTTCTATGATATGAGAATATAGAATTACTTATGCTGTCATTTTTATAATAATCAACTATATCAGCATAATATACAGGAAGATTTCTATTTAAAGAAAATTCCATATCTTTTATTTCGTTCAATTCTTCATATCTTATTTCAGCACTTAATACTATATCATCGCTTAAATTGCCAACTATAGAAGCATGCATATTATTATTTTCATCAACTTCCTGTAAATTCAATTTCTTATTATTAATACTGCCTGTAATTACAGATTTTTTATTTTCAGTATAATAATATCCGCTTACTTTTTTGTTTTTTTCATTTACGTATAAATACATATCTGCTTTTTCTCCGGATATATTTCCTTCAAGCAAATAGAATTTGGATTCTTGTATTTCTGAAGTATTTTTATTTTTGACAGATGAGCTATTTTGATTTTTATTGCATGAAAAAACTAACATAACGATAATCAAGCTATAGAAAAACTTTTGAAACATATATATATACACCCTTAATTTTTACTCTATAGTTAATATATAAATTTATATAAAATAAATCAACACAAATCATCAAAATTATTGTAAATAATTGACTTTTTATAAAATTAATAATATCATTGATTAACTATAAATTTCTTTAAAAAAGAGGCTTAAAAAATGGAAAAAGTGCAAATAGAAAATGTTGAACTTACATTATCACATCCGGATAATTTAAATATAAAATGGACAGGACAGAATGACTTAGTAAGACAGATAATGGCTTCTTGGCATTTAATTTCAGAAGATGATATACCTCTAAACCCTAGAATCGTAGGAAAACCAGGTGCCGGAAAAACTACTCTTTCATATTATGTAGGAAAAGAGCTTCTTAATAGAGATGTTTATATTTTTCAATGCACTGTAGATACAAGACCGGAAGACTTAATAATTATTCCTGTAATATCTGAAAATAATAAAATAAGTTATCATGCTTCTAGTTTGGTTACAGCAATGATAAAAGGCGGAGTTGCTATATTAGACGAAGGAAACAGAATGAGTGAGAAAACTTGGGCTTCACTTGCACCTTTACTTGATGACAGAAGATATGTAGAAAGCGTAATAGCTGGAATAAAAATAAAAGCTCACCCTGATTTCAGAGTAATAGTTACTATGAATGATGATGCAAGCACTTTTGAGCTTCCTGAATATATTCATTCACGTTTACAGCCTACTATTGAACTTCCTTTCCCTGATGTTAAAGAGGAGTATGATATATTGAAAATGAATCTTCCTTTTGCTGATGATGAAATATTAAAAATCACTGTTGGATTCTTGCAAAAATCACATATACATAATGCTTCTTTTTCTGTAAGAGATGGTATTAATATGGCTAGATATGCTATGAAACTATATAAAAGCAATATCGCATCAAGCAGAGATACAGCATTTTTAATAGCATTAAAATCCGTACTTGGTACTGAAGGACTTAGAATATTAAGTCTTAATATGGATGACAGAGATAATAAAGATAGAAGAAATATGGATGATGACAGCGCTAATATGCTATAATCATATAATGCATTAGCATTATACGATTATTTATTTTTGATATTAACCTATTTTATGTAATTTAAAATATTCTAATTCTGAATAAACGCTTTCTGTATTATTAGAAACTTCTCTTCCTAAAATAGCACTGTTATGTACTAAATCAGCATTTTCCTGAGTGATATTGTTTAATTCATTCATGGCAAGTGCAATTTCTTTTACGCTTCCTTCCTCTTCTGAAACAGCATTATACAGATTAGTCAAAACTTCTGAAACTTCATTTGCAGAAGATTCTATATTCAAAAGTATCTCTAAAGAATGCTTAACAGATTCATCACCTGTTTCTATTTTAGCAACCGTATTTTCTATTATAGTAGTAATTTTTCCGGCAGCATCATTAACATTTTGAGCAAGCGAACGTATTTCTGTAGCAACAACTGCAAAACCTTTTCCCTGCTCCCCTGCCCTAGCCGCTTCTACAGCTGCATTCAAAGCAAGTATATTTGTCTGAAATGCTATAGACTGTATAAGTTTTATTATATCCGATATCTCTTTACTAGACTCTGATATATCAACCATATTATTTGAAATTTGTGTTACGGCCTCAACTCCAAGCTTTGTAGAATCAGCTACTTTATTACTCATCTCTTTTACATCATTAGTATGCCTTGATGTTTCTGATATAGAAGAAAACAAATTTTCTATAGCACTGCTTACTTGTTCTATTGCAGCCGCCTGAGAAGATGTCCTATCCGATAAATTATCTATACCATTTGATATTTGTCCGCTTGAATTATTAATAGAAGCCATATTCATTTTTATTTCTGATACTATAGATGATATTTTGTTTTGCATATCATTAACAGAATTAACTAAATGTCCGGACTCATCTTTTAAAGCCAAATCTTCTTTATTAAATACACTATTAAAATTGCCTTCTTTCATTAAGTCTATAATTTTTATTGTATTCCTTAATGGCTTTACTATTTTATAAACTAAAAATCCTTCAAGGAATAAAAGAATAACCATCACAACAAATATTACAAGCATTAGAATCATAAACTGATTATTTAATTCACTGGCATCTCCTTTGAATATTAATATCCATGGAGCATTATCTGTTTTTTGCACAGCATACCATTGATTGCCTACAATTTTAACTTCTCCTACATGCGATATAAGATTGCCTTTGAAAGAACTAAAAAGCGGATCTGTAAATAAATTCTTATTTTCCTCTAAAATATAATCGCTATTTTCATGAGTCATATATATTCCATCAGTAGATACTATATAAAAACTTTCATCAAAATTTTCTTTTATATCTTTCATGATGCTATTCATATCGGCGAAGTCTATAGCAAATACTCCTTTTAATTTTCCATTTGTATATATAGCCTTACTGAATGTAACTGTAAGTTCATTAACAGCAAAGTCTATGTATGGATCGCTTATTGCTATATCATTTGTAGCTACAGCATCTTTATACCATGGTCTTGAAGTTTGATTGTATGTACGAGGATATTCCTCTAAAGTGTTTATATATATTCCTCCATCAGAATATGGTACAGTATCACCAAAATACATGTTTAAATAACCTGATCCTGTTTTTTGAACATTTGTTATAAAATTTCCGAATGTTTCTAAATCTGGATTAGCTTCCAAATTATTAACTATTAAATTGACTGTGTTTTTTATTTCTTTTACATATGCTTCTGTTTCGTTTTTTGAGTTTAGAGTTTGAAAGTATTTTTCCTTTAAGAATTTTGATTTATATATTGGTTTGTATATAAATAATATTGCTAAAAATGCCGCAAAAAGAAATATAGAAAAAATACTCAAAAACTTGAACATTAATCCTCTTTTCATTAATTTCTCCACAATTTACTTTTATTATATTTTACAAGGTTAAATATAAAAAAGATTTTAAAAAATATTTAAAAAAATACAAAATTTTTTAGAAGAAAAATAAAAAAAAATTTACTTTTTGTGTAATTTTCAAAAAATCTATATAATATAGTATATAAATTACTTATATTATATGATATTTATTGATTTTAGTGGTACGCACGGAGAGATAAACTAAAATATTAATTAATTTATTATTCAAATTTTTATTACATCAATAATTTAGTTAATTGTGCGTTGAGTAAAGCAAAAAAATTTAATTACCGCTTGGTGGGCTAAAATTTCTAATTAAGCTATAAGAACAATAAATATTAAAATTCAAAATAAAGCAGTAAATTTTAAAGGGCGGAGTTTTAAATAAATTTGAAAAGTTATTTTTTATCAACTTTTCCCTGACTTCGTCAAAGTTGCAAAAGTGCTAATTTTTTATAATATAAAATTTTATAAATCATTCTTAAATTTAATAAATATTTGATCTAGTGCTAAAATTGCTGATTGTCTATAAATATAATTAATATAAAAATTAAAAATGAAGCAGTGAATTTTAATATTTAAGTTTAAAAATTTAATTACATTTGCCCACCCTTTAGGCTTATTATTTTTATTTGAAATTATAATCTTTTATTTCTTTTTGTTCTATCTGTTATTTTTGCTGCCCACCCAAGATTTTTTTTAAATTTATAGTTCATTCACCGCACGCAGAATAAAGCTAAAAATATAGATTTATTTGCAATTCAAATTTTATTATATTGTTAATTTTGTTTACCGTGCGTAAAGTCATTTCAAACCATATTTATTTTGAAGATTTTTTATATTATTTTTAGCTATGTTATTATTAGAATCTAATTTCAAAGCCTTTTTATAATCTTTTAATGCATCTTTATACTGTCCTAAATTTTCTTTAGATACTCCTCTGTTATTATAAACATCGCTATAACTAGGGTTTAATTCTATAGATTTATCAAAATCTTTAATAGCTTCTTTATATTGTCCTAAATTTCCTTTAGCAAGTCCCCTGTTATTATAAGCATTACTATCATTAGGGTCTAACTCTATTGTTTTATCATAGTCTTTAATAGCTTCTTCATACTGTCCTAAATATTTTTTAGCAATTCCTCTGTTATTATAAGCATTACTATAATTATGGTTTAACTCTATTGCTTTGTCATAGTCTTTTATAGATTCTTCATACTGTCCTAAATTTTTTTTAGCAATTCCTCTGTTATTATAAGAATCACTATCATTAGGGTTTAACTCTATAGCTTTATCATAGTCTTTTATAGATTCTTCATACTGTCCTAAATTTACTTTAGTAATTCCTCTGTTATAATAAGTATTACTATTATTAGGAGCTAACTCTATTGCTTTATCAAAAGATTCTATAGCTTCTTTGTATTTTCTCTCTTTAAAATAATTTAAACCTTCTTCATAATATTGTTCTGATGACATATTTTACCTCAAATAATTTTTTATTATAAAATTGATATATTTCATTTTTTAGTATTTTCAAGTTAATATTATTAAAAACCCACCCTTTAGGCTTATTATTTTTATTTGAAATTATGACTTTTTATTTCTTTAAAGTTTAAACAGAATTGTTAACGCCCACCCCAGTTTTATTTAAATTTATAGTGTATTCACCGCACGGAGAGTAAAGCTAAATATATAGATTCATTTGCAATTCAAATTTTATTATTATTGTTAATTTTGTTCACCGTGTGTTATATAACGTTTTAAAATTTAAACAAAACTTGGGTGGGTGCTAACAAATTATAATTAAGCTATAAATATAATTAATTGTTGTAATTCAAAATAAAGCAGTAAACTTGAAAGGGCGGGGTATTAAATAGAGTTTTAAAGCTTAATTACATTTGCCCACCCTTTATCTTTATTATTTAATTTGTAATTATTATTTTTTATTTCTTTAAAATTTAAATAGAATTTCTAACAACCTACCCAGGATTTTTTTAAATTTACAGAGCATTCACCGCACGCAGAATAAAATTAAAAATCTAAATTTATTTATAATTCTAGTTTTATTATATTGTTAATTTCGTTTACCGTGCGTAGAGTTTAACTATTATAAAAATGAATTGTTATAAAATTAGTCAGCTTTATTTAAAAAGAGGTAGAATTATGCTTGAACATAAATGCGATAAATGCGGAACAGAATTGGGTTATAAAGGTTTATGCTTTAAATGTAAGGCAGAAGAAGAAAGAAATAAAACTCTTGCTTTAACTGATGATGAAATAAAAGATATAGTAAGTAAATATGTAAAAAATCTAAAAGAAAAAGATATTGATAAAGAGTTAATAGACGGCATTTATATTTATGATTTAATTGCATATAGAAATATAGATTTAAAAGATATTGCAAAAAAAGCATTAGAGAAAAAAATTTATTACCCTGAAGTATTTTATTATAAGGCAAGCGAAGAAATAAGAGATGAACTTATAAAAAGAATAAGAGCAACTAAAGATTATTCTGAAGGAGCTAATTTATTATCATGTTTAGCTATGCAGGGAGATGATGCTGCACTTGACTGTTTATATGATTTTGAAATGAATCCAAGAGAATGGAGAAATAAACTTTATGTTGATCCTTCAGTTTATGCTGAATGTGCAGGCTGGACTTTTGATAAAGATAAAAAGAGACAAATACTTAATTTCGATAAATGCTATTATTTAGATAAAGCTCAAAGCAAAGAAGAAAAAGAACAGAGCCCTATTATAATAGCTTCATTAAGGAATGACAATTGTCCTGAATGCGGATGCAGAAATATGGATATGGCTATTATTGACGGCAGAGATGAAAGATTAAAATTTATAGGTGTTAATGGAATAATAAAGGCTTCATGCTGTCCTAACTGTGTAATTTACAATACAACTTATTCAAAATATGATTTAAAAGGAGGAAGCAAAATACTTCCTTTCGATAAAGAGTCTGAAAACTATTATCCTCCTGAAGAAAATTATATAGAGGAAGAAGAATTAAATTCAATGCATAATAATAATTATATACTTTCAAAAAATGAAGTTCCTTTGTTTTACGGGGCATTCGATGATACTTTAAATACAATAGGAGGATTTGCTAATTGGGTTCAGGACTGGGAATATATGAAATGCCCAAGCTGCGGAAAGAAAATGAAATACTTAATGCAGATTCATTGGCATACTATTGAATCTATGGCAGAAGGTACTTTGTTTATAGAAATATGTACTGATTGTAATATTACGGCAATGTTTCATCAGCAAACTTGATTTTATTTATTGCTGCTTATACGCTCTTTTATCATTATCTCTATTTCTGTAGGAGTATAAACAATACATTCATTATATTTATTTGTATCGTATTTTTTTATTGATTTTATTTTACCGCCTATCCATAATTTTGGATCATATTCATCGCCTAATAAAAAAGTTATTTTTGAATAATTGGAATATTTTTCTCTATCATAAGCCAATTCTTCAAAAACAAATCTCCATCTATTTTTAGTAAATGCCATTGATATATGAAGCGGATCAAACATAAGTCCTGATTTAACTATATCATCTTTATCATTTGGAATATTTCCTGTATAATTAAATATTTCAATTAAATCTCCTTTGGATTTATCAATTTCAATTAGTCTTCCAAAAGCGTAGTTTTCTTCAATATTAAAATTTATTTTTGAATAGTTTTTAGTATTGTCCTTTATATCATTTGATAAAAACAAAGGAATAAAAAATATATTGCCTTCTTTTTTTTCAAAATATTTCATAATTAATTATACCTTTTTTATATTTAAATGCACGCTAATAGGATTATAAATATGCATTAGTTTAATAATCGAATTTTAATAAATTAAATATTAATCGTGCGTTGAGTAAAGCAAAAAATTTAAATATACTTGCTAGCTTCTTTGATACTTAGATTAGCCATGTTTTCTTTATGACGATTTAGAAAATCTCGTACCCAGTCAGGATTAGTTTTACTATAATCCCTTAAAGACCAGCCTATCGCCTTATTTATAAAAAACTCTTTGTTGTTAAAATTGTTTATTATAATTTTTTCTAATAATTCTGTGTTTGTTTTGTCCTTTCTTAAAAGCTGATGATCTATAGCTATTCTTCTAAGCCAAATATTATCAGATAAAGACCATTCTAAAAGTATGTTATTTACAGCCTCATCTCTCAAAGCAATATCTCCGATTATTCTATCTAAACAATCTATGCTATCCCACCAAGATTTTGTAAGTGCATATACTTTTAATTTTTCTATATGAGTTTTATTTAAATATTTCTTTTTTAACCTTAAGTAGTCTAAAGAAGCATATTGAAATTCTCTGTATTTGTTGTCATAGCATTTGTCTGTAAAGTTAAAATCAATAAACTCTTTTTCTTCTTTTGGAATATTTTTGAATACTTTTTTCTCAGCTTCCTTTCTCTCTTTTGAATGAATACCTAAAAACTCAAAATTATTTTTCATGTATTTTGCCATTAATATAGCTTCTTTTTCATCTTTTAATTTTTCAAATTCTTCTGAAAGAGTAGTGTATAAATCACTCATTAAATTAAGCCTCAAAAATCATTTATCAAAAATATATTTATAAATATGCTCAGGTAAAGGTATACCTTCTTTTAAATAAACTTTAGAACAAGCCTCTTTTCTCTCACCAGGTATAGAAATAGTTCCGCCTTCTTTTAAAGCAGGCTCTTTCCTTATATCATCTATAAATGATTGAACTGTATTTAAATAAGTATCTAAATCATTATAAACAGCAGGATCAACAACAAGCATAAATGTAGATAAATTTCTTTTTTTATCCATATCGCCGTACATCTTTACTAAATTATTGCAGTAAACTTGTCCTACTAAAAGTCCAGTAAATGCTTCAACCATAGTCATTATCAAATATCCCTTAACTCCTCCGAAAGGCACAACATATTTTATTTCATTAGGATTAGAGCTAGGATTGCCGTTTTCATCTACTCCCCAATGCATAGGCACTGTTTCATTATTTTCTCTTGCTGTAAATATTCTTCCAAGCGATACCTCGCTAGTTGCCATATCTCCAAGTATAAAATCTTTCTTTCCTGGAAAACCATAGCTTATAGGATTAGTTCCAAAAAATGATCTCTTTCCTCCGAAAGGTATAACACAAGGATCGGTATTAACCATTATAAGAGAAACTTTATTTTGATCTATAGCCATTTTATTATAATATCCCAAAGCACCAGCATGACTATTATTTTTTATTCCTATTAAAGCAATTCCCTGTTTTTCAACAGTTTCTAAAGCCCATTCCATAGCATACTGTGTTGCTACATGTCCGAATCCGCCGTCAGCATCCATCAATGCAAAAGAAGGTCTCTTCTCTTCTATATGAAATTCAGAATTTAAATTTATTCCTCCAGATTTTATTCTATCTATATAATGTTCTACTCTTAATACTCCATGTGAATGTATGCCCCTTATATCAGCATAAATTAGTACATCCGTTACAATTCCAGCCTGTTCATTAGATACTCCAGCCATTTTAAACTTATTGTATACGGCATCCATTAATTCTTTTACATTAACTTTAATCATATTAAAATACCTTTACCATATTTAATAAACATAATAAAGTTTACATAATTATAAATATAATGTCAATAATTTAAATACTAAATTTAAAAAAAGAACAAGAGATTTTAATAATCCCTTGTTCTAATAGTTTTATATTTTAATTTTATTTATATTAATCGTCCCATTCCTGACCTAATAGATTTCCAGCTTTATCAATATATAATTCCATCATATTATTCATTTTTACTTTATATACATTGTAATGCTCCATTTCTACTGCCCAAATCTGAGCCTGAGGATAAGTTCTTTTTGCTGTTGCTATTACAGCCTGAGGAACTTGATTAAGAGGCACATACCAATCTGCAAATAAAGCTGAAGTACTTAAAACTGTTAAAGCTACTAATAAACAAAGTATTTTTTTCATATTTTCTCCTTTTTTTAATTATTATTTTTTATTATTTTTTATATTAAATATTTAATTAATCGTCCCATTTTTGACCTAATAACTGACCATTATTATCAACATACAATTCCATCATATTATTCAATTTTATTTCAAATATAGTGAACTGTTTTTCTATTTTAATTATAGCAGCATTAGGATAAGTTCTTCTTATTGTATTCATAACATTAGCAGGAAGTATAGTAGCAGGCATATTACCATAACATTTAACTTCTTTCCAATCTCCATTAGGGAAGAAATCTATTTGTGTTCCGTTTTCTAAATATACTTCTATATCTTCCCAATCTCTTTCAATGAAAGTTACTTTTACATTAGCAAAATGCTGTTTGATAAAGTTCTGAGCATTTTGAGGTATAGAAGATAATTGCACTCCATATCCATATTGTTGTCCTTGAGCAGGAGGCTGTGCATAAGGATCTTGGTAATTTTGCTGAGGATCTTGTACTTGAGGCTGACCATATGGATCATATCCGCCTTGACCGCCTTGCTGATAGCCTCCTTGATTATTATCATAATATCCGTCATATTGAGCGAACAATGAACCTGTAAGCATTGCTGAAACAAAAATTATAAATAAAGCTTTTTTTATAGTAGTCATAAAATTTCTCCTGTTTTTTATTTTGTAAAAACAATTTAGCAACAGGTAAATTATCTTTACATTTAGTATTATAGTATAATTTTATGATTATGTCAATTAATTTTACTAGTTTTTTACTGAAAATTTACATTTTTTTTAATTATATTAGCTTTTTTATGTTAGACATGTTTTAAAAATATTTGATAAAATCATATTAAAAATTATTTTAATAAATAAATTATAGAAATGAGTTATTATAAGTTTTATAAAACATAATTTTTAATATATAAAATATTTTATTATATACACTTATATACTCTTAATAATAAAAATAATTGTTATTTACTGCTAAGTCAAAATTTATATAAAATAAAAATACCTCAAATATTCATTGATTTAATTTTGAAACATATACAAAATAGAGTTTTAATTTTTTAAAAAATTTAAATAGTTATTAAAAAATAGAATTAATAAATAGTCTAATTACAGACATTTATTAACTCTATAATTACATTATGTTATTCATTTTTATAAAAAACTATAATCAAATCACTTGAATTAAATTAAAAAACTAAACATTTCTACATATAAAAATTCTTGATTTTAATATATTATTAATATATAATTGCAGGAACAAAAAATAAAAAATAATTAATGGTACACTATTATGAAAAAAGTAAATTTATGTTTATTAGGGGCTTCCGGTGCTGTAGGTCAGGAGATGCTTAAAGTATTGGAAGAGAGAAAATTCCCAATCAATGAGTTAAGACTTCTTGGAAATAGAGAAGCAGGAAAAAAAGTAAAATTTAATGGCAAAGAATACACAATCGAAAAGACAACTAAAGATTCATTCAAAGATATGGATATAACATTGGTTGCTGTAGGAGCTGATTTAAGTAAGAAATTAAGTCCGTTAGCTGTAAAAGCTGGAAGTATTGTAGTAGATAACAGCAGTGCTTTTAGAATGGATAAAAATGTTCCTTTAGTAGTTCCTGAAGTTAATCCTGAAGATGTTAAGCTTCATAAAGGAATAATAGCTAATCCTAACTGCTCTACAATAATAGCTTTAGTAGCATTAGCTCCTCTTCATAAATTCGGAAAAATAAAAAGAATAATAGCATCTACTTATCAGGCTGTTTCAGGTGCAGGTAAAGAAGGTATGGAAGAATTAGAACAGCAGATAAAAGATTATGTTGCTGGAAAAAAACTTAAAAACAGTACTTTCAAATATCAAATACTTCACAATTTAATTCCTCATATCGATTCTTTCGATAAAAATGGATACACTAAAGAAGAATTAAAAATGACTAATGAAGGAAGAAAAATTCTTCATGCTCCTGATATGCAAGTAAGCTGTACTTGTGTAAGAGTTCCTGTTATTAGAAGTCATAGCGAATCTATTACAGTAGAAACAGAGAAAAAAATCACTGCTAAAAAGGCTAAAGAATTATTATCTAAAGCAAAAGGTGTAAAAGTGGTTGATGATCCTGCTAAGTTTAAATATCCTATGCCTTTGGATACTTCTAACCAAGATAATATATATGTTGGAAGAATAAGAGAAGATATCAGTGCTAAAAATTCATTAGTATTCTGGTGTGCAGGAGATCAAATAAGAAAAGGCGCTGCTACAAATGCTGTACAAATAGCTGAGCTTCTTTTACCTGAATTAGATAAAAAATCTGATGATAAAGCAGTAGAAAAAAAAGCTGTAGAAAAGAAATCTGCTAGAAAACCATGCGTAAGAAAATCAACAAAAAAACAATAATAATAAAATTATGAATTAAATATAGAGGTTCTGTATATTACAGAGCCTATTTTTTATTGCAATAATTAAATTAATTAGAATTACGATTTTTTAATTGTAAATCATAAAAAAACAGAGAGATAAAAAATCCCTCTGTTTGTAACATCTAAAAATAATCAATTAATTAAATATAAATTAGCCTAAAAATCCTTGTATTATAGGCATAAGTATTTTAATTAAAAGAAGCGCTGATAATATCCAAGTCAATAATGATATATCTTTACTTTTACCTGAAACAAATTTTAATATAGTAAATGACAATACTCCGAAAGTAATACCCTCAGCTATACTATAAGCAAAAGGCATAAATATTATACATATAAAAGCAGGAATTGCTTCTGTATAATCATTGAAATTAATTTCCAATATAGGAGTCATCATAAATAAACCAACTATAATCAAAGCAGGTGCAGTAGCAGCAGAAGGTATAGCTAAAAATATATGCGATAAGAATAATGAAACAGCGAATAATATAGCAACAACAAGAGAAGTTAATCCTGTTTTACCGCCTTCAGCAACACCAGATGCACTTTCAACATAAGTAGTAACAGTAGAAGTACCTAAACAAGCACCTACAACTGTTCCTACAGCATCAGCAAATAAAGCTTGCTTACATCTAGGAACTTCTCCGTTTTTTGTAAGCATATCTGCTTTAGTACATACTCCAACCAATGTACCTACTGTATCAAACATATCAACAAAAAGGAAAGTAAAGAGTACTATAAACATATTAGGGGTGAATATATTTCCGAAATCAAGTTTGAAGGCTATAGGTTCTAATGAAGGAGGTATAAGACTTGCATCAGGAGACATTTTTGTAAGTCCCATAGGTATTCCTATTATAGTAGTAATAAGTATTCCTAAAAGTATTGCACCTTTTACATTATATGCTAATAAAATTGCTGTTATAAGAAGTCCTATAATAGCAAGTAATGCACTTCCTGAAGTAATATTACCAAGTCCAAGCAAAGTAGCATCATTATTTACTATAATTTTAGAATTCTGAAGTCCTATGAAAGCTATAAATAATCCTATACCTACTGAAATAGCTCTTTTCATATTAACAGGTATGCTATTAACTATAGCCTCTCTCACATTAAAAATAGTAAGAACAACAAATATAATACCTTCTATAAATACGGCTGTTAAAGCTGTTTCCCAACTATAACCCATACCCAATACTACAGTATAAGCAAAAAAAGCATTAAGTCCCATACCAGGTGCTAAAGCAAAAGGAAGATTAGCAAGCAAAGACATTATCAAAGTTGCTATTATTGCAGATACTACTGTAGCTGTGAATACTGCTCCTTTATCCATACCTGTTGCACTAAGTATACCTGGATTTACTGCTAATATATAAGCCATTGTCATAAAAGTAGTAAAGCCTGCTATTATCTCTGTTTTTACATTAGTACCATACTCTTTAAGCTTGAAAAATTTTTCCATAAATATATTCCTTATAACAGTTTTTTTATTCATAACCATTTACTATTATGAAAGCTATAATATATACGAGATTATAATTTTTGCAATATTTTTTATAATAAAATTACTTTACATATTGTAATATATTAAAATATTTTTATTAATTATTTATATTCTTATAAAGAGTGTACTTACCGCCTTTTTTTGACTGCCATATCAATTGAAACTTATTTCCATATTCATCTTCTATAATATAATTCTCATCTTGAACTATATAACTATCATAAAAAAGATATTTATATTTAGAATTATCATTAGTGTAAAATTTATAAAAATCAATATATTCATATCCCCATTTCTGATTTTTAAATATATAATTTAAAGTTCCCTGCGCCATAATACTCATAACAGCTATACTAGCATCATCTTCTATATTAGGGTAATCTGTACTATAGTCATATGATTTAATATTCGTAAAAAAATTAGTTATATTATCTGTTAATAACATAGTTTTCACAATACTTATTAATAATAATGATACTATCAAAAAAGTTTTGATATTCAAAAATATATTTTTAGATTTAAAATATTCATACAATAATGATATAGAAGATATTGATAAAATTAATAAAGGATAAATAAAATATCTATTTTCTCCTTTTGATGGTGTATAACCTAATAATACCAATCTTGTAGTAGCCAAAGTACAAATCATAAAATATATAATACCTATCAAAGATAATTTTTTTAATTCTATATTTAGATTTTTTTTGGTAATCAAAAATAAAGAGATAATTGAAAATACAAAAAGAGGAATTGTAGAATCTCTAAAAAATTTAATAACAATTAAAAAAGCACTCATTATATTGGATAAAGTTAAATTTGATATATTAAATACTACTAAATAATCACTTCCCTCTACATTATTGCTATTAATAAATAAATTTAAAACTAGCTGAAACAATATTATAGATACTATCAATACAGAATAATATTTAATATACGATATTATACTTTTTTTACTGAATAAACTTTTAAAGCTATTATTATACTCCAATAATAATGGTATAAATATTCCTAATGGTAATGCTAAAGAAGATCTAAAGAAATATGCAATGGCCATACATATTGCTGATATAAATATTTTGCTCTCTAAAATAAAGTATATTGATAAAACAATAAACATAAGAAGCCAACCGTCTGTATATGCTTGAACCAAAATATACGATGTTTCAAACGATAATATAACAAATAAAATTAATAAAATAGATACAGATATATTTTTATCAATAAATTTGTTTAATAATTTATATGAAAACACAACAGTCAATACAGTAGGAATTAAACTTATAATAATTAAATAAGATAACTGAGTATTTCCAAATAAAAACATAGTAGTAACGGTAGTTATAATCGAAAATATAGTAGCAGGATATTCAAATAATTCTCTTTTATAGAATATATCTATACCTCTTGATATATAATTAATGGCATCCCATACTAGCAACCCTCTATCAAGAAATATCAGGTATATAAATATAATTATCATAGAAAATATTATAAAGTAATTATTGTATATAAAATCTTTAAACCTATCAAATAAATGAATATTAGTTATGGAAATGAGTATTAATATAATTGCTGCAAATAATGTATATATCTCTTTTTTTATTTTTAAATAATAGTATACATTATCTATTTTACCATCTTTTATTTCATTTGAAGTTACAATTTTACCAAATGGACTGCCATATCCTGTAAATGATATATCTATAACATTATCAGGTAATTTTTTCTTATTTATGTAAACACCATATATATCACTATTTCTAAATATTTTATCATAATATTGTATTCTTACAGAATAAGAATATCTTGTATCATTTATTCTTTCTACTAATTTCATATCACCAAAAGAACATTTTCTATCAATTCTGCCAAGTATATAAAATATTATTAATAATAATGTTAATACAAAAATTATACTATATACAATGTACTTATTAACTTTCATATTTAATCCTATTTTTATAAAATAAATTATAGTTTTTTAAATATTATATATAAATTTTAAAAATTTATAAGTGTTTTAACTTTACAATTTAATTTTTTACAACAAACTATATTATAAAATTATAAAGTCTAAATAAAAAATGAGGCAGAATTCTCTACCTCATTTTATTTATTAATTTTAATTTTTAATTATTATATTACCATTTAAGTATAAATTCAGTATAAATCTCACCATCTTTAATTGACTTTGTAATCTCCATACTAGATCTAATATGAGTAATAGACTCAAGTAAAAGACTAGACCAAGCAAGTATAGCAAGTTCAATAACTTCAGGATCTTCATTAAAGTTTGTAAGATGAACTACTAATAATTTTCTTCTAGCCTTAATTAATTCTATTTTAGCCGGATCAAATAGATCAGGGAATATATGTTCAGCTGCATAGCTTAAAGTAAAATGCTTAGGTATAAAGAATAGTAAATGTGTCAAATATTTAGGTATTATCTGTCTGTAATGATATTCAGAAATCTCTTTAATACCTGTATTAGCACCGGAATAGAATAAATCACATACCAACTTATAAGGCTTATGGAATGAAGTCATATAAGGATACCATTCCTTACTTGATATTTCATTTTTATATATTAAAGCAGATGAAGGCTCCATAGCTGTTACCCATTTTTGATATCCTTCTTCTCCGAATTTTGTCTTTATAAATTCTTTTAATATGATTAATGTTATACCTCTTACTCTTTGAGTAACTGTATCTTTCTTAGTTTTTATATCTCTTATCTTATACTGAGATATTTCTGTTTCAAGTTCTGACAACAACTTATTATTATCATTAGCAAATTTATTCATAACATTTGCAGAAGTAGAAAGATCATTTGAACTATCAGAAATACTTACAACACTTGTATGTATAGACTCAGATATATTTTTGAGTTTATTCATAGTTTTTGATGTAGATATAGAAATATTATGAAGAGATTCAAGACTATTTTTTATATTTCCAAGTTTATCAGCCATATCAATATATTGGGTTTTAATATGATCACTTGACTGAGAGATTTTAGTAATAGAGTCTACTATTTCATTAATAGCCTTTAATTGCTCTACAGAAGATACATGCACTGTGTCCATAATCTCTGTAACTTCCTGTACATCTTTAGTAAGTATATCAAATTGTTCAGTAGATTCTGTTAAGTCATTAGTAGTGATAATGATTTTTTCTTCTATGTTTTGAAGAACTTTATTAGCATTATCAGCCTGTTCGTTAGAAACCTCAGATAATTTACGTATCTCTTCAGCAACTACTGCGAAACCTGAACTGTATTTTCCGGCATGTGCAGCCTCAATAGCAGCATTCATAGCCAAGAGGTTTGTTTGATGCGCTATGTTTCTAATAGAACTTACGAAATTGGAAATGAATCCTAATGCATTTCTCAAATCGCCTGTAGCCATAGAAGTTGCCTGCATCTTCTCTTTACTTTTTACAGAAGCTAATGATAAGTCCTTAGCTTTGTTTGTAGCTTTAGAAATAATAGAGTCTATGTTTTCAATAGTTTTACTCATTTCCTCAACTGAAGCGGCTATCTGTTCTATATTTTCACCTTCTTCAATGATTTTGCTTTGAAGTTCTCTAGTATCTCTTTCAACCGAATCAATATTATTAGTATTGGCAGATATATATTCCTGCATATTTTGGTTGCTGCTTTCTACTATTTCTACCTGATTCAATTCATCATTAACATTATTTTTAATAACTTCTATGTTATTATTAATTCCGTATATTATCTCTAAGTTATCGCTGATTTTCTGAGAAAGCGTATCACTTTGTTTTTTAGAAGTTAAAATAGTTCTTTTTACACTTGAAAGCACCGACTGCAATGAATTATTTAAAAGTCCAACCCATTTAGTCATTTCTCCTATTTCATCACTTCCTGAAATAGCAGGTATTTTAACTGTTAAGTCTTTATTATCAACTGAATTACCTATAGCATCTGATATTTTTGTTATTGAACTAAATAACAATTTAATAAAGAAGATTATAGTAACTATAGCCATTAAGAATGCTATTATAATAGTATAGAATATAGCATTATTCATATCTTTTATCTGTGCTGTATAATATGAATTAGGGATAAGCATTACTATATTTATAAGTCCTGCAATATTAGCAACATAGGATTTATATAATGTATTATTTATTTCTATATCATCAGTTCTGCTGTATCCTGTAGATAAATTATAATTAAATATTTCATAATACTCTGGGAATAAAACATCTATTCTTGAATTTACTATATCAGGATTTTTAGAATTAATAATGGCTGAATTTTTCTTATCAATTACCATTATATCTGCACCTTCTATATCAAGTATATCTTTTATATTTTCTGTAGAATAATTAAAAAGTACTCCTACATTTGCAAGTCCTATAATTCTTTCTTCATTTTGCATATCCGGTATTGTAGATGATATATTAAAAGTTATACCGATATGAGGACCTTCACTAATCATATAAGGCTTTAATATTTGTCTGCGTAATATGCTTTTATAAGTCTGTCCATAAGTATTTGTTAAAGTATCCCACATAGCTTTATTTGTGGTATTTATTTTAGTGAATTCTTTATTGAAAGTGGAATATCTATAAATTGTAAAAGGCTCATTACCATCGCCCATAACTGCAGGGTGAAATAAAACACTAACTATTCTATTAAAATATAATTGAGATTCATTTACAGTAGCTGATAGAAAATTTCTAAAATATTCATCTCTTTCTTCAATTGGATAATTTTTTATATTATTATAATCAACTGAAAGCGTTGTAGATATTTTTGCAGCTTCTTCTCTTGCTGAAATTATATTATATTCAAATTCTTTTTCTATTAATTTAAATCTATAATCCAAACTTCTTTCTATAATAGCAGAAAAAGTTTCAGTATTTAAAGTATTACTCAAAAAGTTGGTACTGAAAGCCACTAAAACCATAACTCCAACTATTATCAAAATTATACGAATCTTTATACCCATTTCAAAATGCTCCTGTTTAATTAATATCGGCATTGGAAGTATATATTTTAAAGAATTATATCTATAATATATTTAAAACTAATAGCTGTAAAGAGATATTAATAAAAAAATTAGTTTTTAAATTTTAAATATAAAAATAGGCGATATCAAAAAATATAGATACCGCCTCAAAAAAAATATATATATTACTTACACACCCATTCTATTTATTACAACATCTAGAAGCTGATCCATAACGCTTACAACCCTAGCGGAAGCATTATAACCATGCTGATACATAGCCATTTGAGCAACTTCTTCATCCAAGTTAACACCAGATACTGACTGTCTTAATTTTTCAAGATATTCCATAACAACTGTCTGTTTTTCAGTTTCAGCATTAGCAGTTTCTGTTCTTGATGCTATTTTTGCCAAACTTCCTGTATAGAAATCATTGAATGTAGATTTGCTGTCTACCATTATCTCTTTAGTTTTCAAATTAGCTATAGCCAATGCATTAGAACCATCGCCTATTCCGTTCCATTTATCATTAAAGCCGTTTCCTGTAGTATCTATACCTTTAGATGCTGCTATGTAATTTATATCGTTTCTAATGATATCATTAACGGCAATTGCTGAAGCAGGATGTCTGTCAGGTGTAACTGTAAAGTTTCTGAAATCACCGGCTAATTGGTTAACTTGATCTATTGTCTGCCAATTATAAGCACCAGCTGCACCAGACTGATTCAATACGCCTGTAATTCCTACAAGGAAATCTCCTGAATCTTCTATATGCTTAATGAAATATGAAGGCCTCATATAATCATCAAAACCTCTTGCTTTAAGAACAAGTCTGTTTTTATCATCTAAATAAGCTGAAACATTAGCCTCGCTTGAATTGATTTTATCTATTAACTCACCTACTTTCATTTGAGCAGTATAATCTATAGCTACATCAGCGCCTTCTCTGGATTTATTACCGAATACTAAAGTTCCGCTGCTTCCTATGCTTGATGTAGAATCTACTGAATTAATACCGCTTACTTTAAACATTATAGTAGAATCTTCCTGTCCGTCATTATTAATATCAAAATTACCTATTACAGAAGGAGTAGTTTTTGTAACTGTAAAGAAATCAATACCTGTTTCCTGATTAAGTCCGAAACCGCTTCTATGTATTTCGTTTACACTGTCAGCCAAATTCATAGCAAAAGTATCTAAATCATTTATAGCATCAACAGTATCAACATCTCTAAGCTCCATTAAAGCCTTTAATTCTCCGCCTTCAAACTGAACCTGAACATGATCTTTTTTCCAATAAATATCATACATTCCTTCATTATTTATATTTCTTTCAACACTTAATTCACTTACAACATTACCTTGAATCAATGCTCTTCCGCCTATATAAATCATAGTTTCATCAGGATCAACAGATTTTATATCAACATTAGCAAGAGAAGAAAGCTCATCAACGAGTAAATCTCTTCTATCTAATAAATCATTAGGGCTTTGTCCTAATGCCTGCTGTTTTACTATTTCTACGTTTAAATCTCTTATAGAATTTGATATATCATTAATTCTCTTAACCTTATTTTCAACTAAGTTATTCAAATTATTACGCATACCGTTCATTTGATTAAACATTTGATTAATAGAATTATTTATTCTGTCGGCTCTCTCTACAAGCACCATTCTAGTGCCTCTTTCAGCCGGATTAGCAGCCATTTCCTGCCAAGAATCCCAGAAAGCATCTAAGTCATTTCTTAAATTAGCATTGCCAGGTTCATTATATATAGCTTCCAACTGCTTTAAATAGTCTGATTTTGTTTTCCAATAACCGTCAGTACCAAGCTCCATCATTATTTTAGAGTCAATGAATTGATCTCTTATTCTTTCTACTGTAGTTATTTCAGCACCCTGTCCTATTTGACCGGCACGTTCAGCTCTATTCAAACTAGGCTGTTCTAAAGGCTTATCAAATGTACGCATTACTACTCTTTGTCTGCTGTATCCTTTAGTTGCAACATTATTTATATTATGACCTGTAACTTCCAAAGCTGTTTTGAAGTTTTGGAGAGATCTTTTACCTAATTCTATACCGAAAAATGAGCTTGTTGACATTATTATGCTCCTTAAAAATAATAATTTTTTATTGTTGCTAGGGATAAACTCGCTAAGACATAGCTGACAACTTCCTTCGTCAGTTATCAGCTGCTCGTTTATCACTTAAAAACATAGTAACTTAATTAATATATAATTTTTATTAGTTAATTAACAACTATAATAAATAATAATTTACTTATTAGAATTATCGTATTTATAAAAAAAATAATTACATTTTTTTTATTATTATTGTAACAAAAGGTAACATAATAATAAAATATTATATATATGCTTTATATTTATTAGAGATTCTCTATTTCTTCTATACTAAGACCAGTATTTTCACTTATTATATTTATGTCTATACCTGCATTTTTTAAATTTTTAGCTATAGTAATCTGCTCAGATTTTTTACCTTTCTCCACACCTTCTTCCATCCCTTTTTTTATACCTTCTTTTATGCCTTCTTCCCGCTCTCTCTTAAGCATAACCTTTTGACCATATAAAAAAGCATCTCTGGCATTATAGACTTCCATTTCATCTTCATTTGATATGAAACGTTCATATTTATTAATTACTTTAGACATTATGCAGTTTGCCTCCTTTAACCTTTCCTTTACTTCATATAAATCTTTTGCTGTAAAAAACTCTATCCAAGATAATATTTCATTTCTCTTTATATCTTCAATACTAGAAACATATAAAATATTTTTAAATCTTGGAACTTCCAATATATGCATCTGTACCATATCTAAAACAACATTAGGATTTTTTATATCTATTAATTTAAAACATCTATGAGGCTTACCTTCATCATTAAAATCCATATTGAAATTAACGAAATTAATACTTATAACCTCACTAATTATATCATATGGTTCTTTTTCATCCACTTCACTTACTATATTTCTAGATATATAATAATATATTCTCTTCAAAAAATCTATATTGCCTGATAATTGTATTTCTATAATTATTTTTTTATTACTTTTTGTAATGGCTTTAACATCAAGTACAGATTCTTTTAAATTAATATTTTCAGGAAGATTATGAGGATTAATGATATGCAAATTATGAACTTCTTCAAATCCTAAATCTTTAAGTACAGAGTTTACTATATTTTCAAGTATGTCCTCATTTCCTTCAGATGCTAACAGGTATCTAATAAAATAATCATTCATTCTGTTTATGTTTCTCATTTTTAATTATATCCCAAAATTATAATATTAAGCAGATAAGATTAAGTTTTAATATTAGTTAAACAAATTCTTTTTATAAAATAAGCCTAAAATAATATATTTTTTAAACATAAATTTTGTTTGATGAAATCATTTTATTAATTGATAAGTTTTTTTGGATGTTGTAATTTTTAAGTATCAAATTCTAAGTTATAATAAGAGTCATAATAAAAAATATGCGGGCAAAAACATATAATTTCTGCCCGCTTTATAAATAATTTTATTTAGTTCTTAAAATCATTCTTGTCATATTCATCATCTGTAATCTTATAAACATAATCATCTTTATTATATTGTCTCTCTCCTAATCCTATATCTGATATCTCCATTTTAGGATAATTCTTCCAATCAGAACCTGCTACTCTCCATTTATAAATTTCAGAAATATAATCATTTGACTCAAGATATACTCTAAAAAGCTTTTTATCTTCAGATAAACTTATAAGTGTATATCCATCTACGAGTTTCTTTCCCTCTCGTATTTTTCTTGTATATACAGCATAGTTATTGTACATACCTATAAAAATTAAATCACCTTGTAGAACAGGCTCATGGTAACGGCTTGCTATATCTCCATTATCCTTAAAATACCCAGCAGGAAATCCTCTTATAGATCTTAAAGGTACAATAGCTTTTCCTTTAACTGCCTTCAAAAACTCATGAGCTTCTTTAGTATTTTTCTCAACTCCAGGTACTGAAACTTGCCCTTTTGCATTTGCAGCGCATGCGGCTATAAAGACAATAGAAAGAATAATTAAAAGTTTTTTCATTTTTACCTCCTAATTTTTTTATAAATAAAAAAACTTTTTCAATGCTACAATACAATATATAACTTGTCAAGTTTTTTAATATACAATACATAGGTATTGTATATTAAAAATATTAATTATTGGCATTAAAAAAATAATAAGCTGCCTTTTTAAAAAGACAGCCTATTATTTTTTATTATAATTTTATATTTTTAAAAATTTATACTTTAAAGAAGCTCATAGCATTAACTAATTCTTCAGCCTGAGTAAGCAAAGAACTAGATGATGCAGAAGTATGCTCTACTAATGCGGCATTTTGCTGAGTTACTGCATCCATATCTGTTATTGCTTTATTAACCTGCTGAACTCCGGATTGCTGTTCTAATGCTGTTGTACTTATATCGTCCATAAGTTTTGAAGTTACATCTATTTTATCTTGAATATCTTTAAATATCTCTTGTGATTCTCTTGCTGATTCTGTAGCTTTAGTAATTTTTTCATATGCACTATCAACTAAGTTAGTGATATCTTTTACTGATGACTGAGTAGTCTGAGCCAAATTCCTAACTTCACTAGCTACAACAGCAAAACCTTTTCCCTGATCTCCGGCACGAGCCGCTTCTACTGCAGCATTCAAAGCAAGTATATTAGTTTGGAATGCTATATCTTCTATTATTTTTGTAATGTTTTTTATTTTTGTACTAGCTTCATTAACTTCTTCTATATTTTGAACTGTATCTAAAATTATACTTCCTGCATGCTCAATAGAAGCTTTTGAGTTAATCATCATTTTATTTCCGTCTACTGATTTATTTGTAGATGATATAATAGTTGAAGCCATCTCTTCCATTGATGAAGCTGTTTCCTGCAAACTAGATGCTTGAGTATCTGTTCTTCTTGATAAGTCTTCACTGTCTTTTGAAAGAGCTCTAGCACTATTAGTTATTTCATCAGCAGACACTCTAACTTTCATAATAATATCAAGAAGTACATCACGCATATTAAAGAAAGAATTTGCAAGCATACCTAATTCATCCTCTCTATTAATATTCTGATGTTCATAAACCAAATTACCCTGTGATATTTCTTTAGCAAATAATACAAGCGAAATTAATGGTTTGGTTATAGTCTTTATATAAAGAGAAACTATAAAGCATGCTAATATTATAAAAAATGGTCCTATTGTAGATGTTCTGAAAATTATACCTGTTATATCTTTATAAATTTGACTATTATAATTTGCAAATATAACAGACCAAGGCATTATAGTTATATTTTTATAAGCAGCAGAACGTTTATTTTTATTATTCCCAAACACATAAGATTCTATAACACCCTCTGATGTAGTCTTTGTTATCTCATAAACTTGAGGTAATGAAGTACCGATTCTGTTATGATCGGACGAAAGCATGATAATACCTTTATCATTTGCTATTGTTATATCGCCGTCAAAATTAATATTATCAATGAAATCTTTATTAACTTTTCCTAAATCTATATTTATATAAACAATACCCATCAAGTTTCCTGCAGAATTGAATAATCCTTTACAAAGAAGTATAGATTGAGAATCTTTTGTAGTAACATCAGCATAAGTACCATTATAATTATTTGCTTTTAATCTTGTAAATAATTGAGGGTCAGAATCAGATATAGATGTACCTTCAAGAGACGGATTATCACTATCAACTATTACCTTTCCATTAACATCTGCTAATCCCATATTAAGGGCATATCTATTTACAGAAGCAAAATCTTTTAATCTATTTATACTTTGCTGTTTCACATTTACATCATTAGTATAAAGAATATTAAATACTGTTGATGATTTAGAATATGTATCAATAGCCAACAGCTGTTCATGCAGCACCATATCTATCATAGAAGCATATCCTGAAACTGTAGATTTAAAACCATTTAAAGTTGCTCTTTTTACAGCCCTTGTAGATGATAATACTGAAAGCGTACCTAATATAAAAATTGTAGCAAAAATAATAATACTTATAATAAAAGGAACTTTAAAAGATAAGCTTTTGAAACTATTCATTTTTCTCATACATAAAAACCTTAATAAAAAAATAATTGTTTTAATATATATTTAATTCGAATAATTTAAATATAAAAATAGAAAAAAATTACAATTTTTTATTAAAAATTAGAATTTAAATATTTTTTATTATATTTATCTAACATAAAAAGTACAAAAAGGGTTACTTCCATTAGGAAATAACCCTTTAACATATGCATTAAAATGAAATATTAAACTTTGAAAAAGCTCATAGCATTTACTAATTCTTCAGCCTGATTAAGTAAAGAAGTAGATGAAGCTGAAGCCTGTTCTACTAAAGCGGCATTCTGCTGAGTTACTGTATCCATATCTGTAACTGCTCTATTAACCTGCTCTACACCTTCATGCTGTTCTACTGCTGTTGAGCTTATATCCTGCATTATTTTTGCTGTATTTTCTATTTTTCCCTGAAGCTCGCTGAATATATCCTGAGAAACTCTAGCAGATTCTGTAGCTTTATTTATCTTTTCATAGGCATTATCTACCAAATGAGTAATATCTTTCACTGATGACTGAGTAGTTTGAGCCAAATTTCTAACTTCACTAGCTACAACCGCAAAACCTTTACCCATATCCCCTGCTCTTGCTGCCTCTACTGCCGCATTCAAAGCAAGTATATTAGTTTGGAAAGCAATATCTTCTATTATTTTAGTAATATCTTTAATTTTAGTGCTGGCATCATAAACTTCTTCTATATTTTTAGTAGTATCAAGTATTATTTCACCGGCATTTTGAATAGCTTCTCTTGAATCTATCATCATTTTATTACCTTCTATTGACTGATCTGCAGATGATTTTATTGTAGAAGCCATTTGTTCCATTGATGAAGCAGTCTCTTCCAAACTTGCAGCCTGCGCCTCTGTACGTTTTGATAAATCAACACTTCCTGAAGAAAGCTCCTTAGCATTTATTCTTATTTCATCCGCTGAAGTTCTTACTTTAATAATAATATCTGAAAGTCTATCTCTCATATCGAAGAACGAGTTAGCTAATACGCCTAATTCATCTTTACGTTTTATATTTCTATGAGTAGATGTTAAATCTCCATTAGAAATTTCTCTTGATATAAGAACTAATTCATCTAAAGGTTTGGTAATACTCTTAATATACATGAATATTAATATAGTACATAATATTATAAAGAGAGGTCCGATTATCACAGTACGAAGAATAGTATATTTTATTTCTTTATATATTTCACTGTCTGATTTTGCAAATATAACAGCCCAAGGCATTAAAGAAACATTTTTATAAGCTGCAGAACGTTTGCCTTCATGACCTTCATAATCAAAAGATTCTATTATTCCTTCATTTGATGTTTTTATTATACTGTAAACATCAGGTAAATTCCCACCTATACGCTTACTATCTGATGATAATATAATGTTTCCATCTCTATTAGCAACTGTTATGCGTCCGTTAATATTTAAATTTCCTATAAAGTCTTTATTTACTTTTCCTAAATCCAAGTTGATATAAACTAAACCTACAAAATCTCCTTGAGAATTTTTCACTCCTCCGCAAAGTAATAAAGCCTGTCCGCCTGTTGTAGATGATATGCTTGTATAATTATCAAAAGAAAATTTATAATTATTAGCCTTCATAAACGAAAATAAATGTTTATGAATTTCTGCTATAGATGCTCCTACAAGTTTAGGATTAGAACTATCAAACAAAACTTTTCCATTCATATCTGCTAATCCTATATTTATGGCATAAGTATTTACTGAAGCAAAATCTTTTAATCTCTTTAAAGCTTCATTTTTTAATACAGGATCATCTATACCTGTTATACCGTTAGCTAATGTACCTGATTGGGCATAAGTTGCTATCGCTAATTTCTGCTCATGAAGCACCATATCTATCATATGTGAATAACCTGAAACTGTAGCAGAAAAACCTTCTAATGCTGCTTTTCTTATAGCTCTTGATGAAGACCAAATTGAAATAGAAGCCAATGTAACTATTGTAATAAAAATGATGGAACTTATTATAATTGGTACTTTAAATGATAAACTATGTATTTTTTTCATTCTTTAAAAAACCTCTATGATTAAAATTATTTAATTGCATTTAATTTAAAAAATATGTTTATTAAGAAATATTGCCAGTATTAATATAACAATAAAAATGACGTTGTCAAATTTTTTTTTTTAAAAAAAGAAAATTTCTTTGATTTTTTTTAAGATTTAACTGATAAATGTATAATAACCAATACATATTATACATTTATATAAATATAAAAATATTATATTTAATAATTTTTTAATTATTCTATTGTCATATAATTAAATATTATATATAATAATACTACTAACAAAATTGCATTAAGTATAAAAATAAGGATTTTTTATGAAAAGTTTTCTAAGTGATAAAGCTAAATCTATAGAACCATATACTCCTGGTGAACAGCCTAAAGATAAAAATTACATAAAATTAAATACAAATGAATCTCCATATCCTCCATCTCCTTATGTGAAAAAAGCTTTAATTGAAAGCAATTTCGATGATTTAAGATTATATCCTGATCCTAATGTATCAGATTTAAAAAAAGAAATTGCTGAATTATACAATATAAATACAAATAATATTTTTATAGGAAACGGATCAGATGAAATATTAGCCTTTTGTTTTATGGCTTTCTTTAATAGAAGTGATAAAATTTATTATCCTAATATTACATACAGTTTTTATTCTGTATATTCTTCTCTTTTTGATCTAAATGAGGTAAAAATACCATTAAAAGATGATTTTACAATAGATATTAATGATTATAAAAATTTAGATTCAGGAATATTTATAGCCAATCCTAATGCTCCTACAGGACTATTACTCACTTTAGATCAGCTGGAAGAAATTATAATAAACAACAAGGATAATATAGTTATAATAGATGAAGCATATATAGATTTTGCTGCAATAGAAAGTGCTTATAAACTTACAAAAAAATATGATAATCTTCTTGTTGTACAAACCTTTTCAAAATCAAGATCATTAGCAGGAATTCGTTTGGGTTTTGCTATAGGAAATGAAAATTTGATTCAGGGGCTTAAAAATATTAAATATTCTTTTAATTCATATACTATTAACAGACTTTCCATAATAGCAGGAATTGAAGCTATAAAAGATAATCAGTATTTCAAAGATACTGTTAATAAAGTGATAAATACAAGAGAAAAAACAAAAATTAAATTAAAAGAATTAGGATTTAATGTTCTTGATTCAAAGTCTAATTTTATATTTATATCACATAAGAACATATTTGCTGAAGATCTTTATTTAAAATTAAAAGATAAAGGTATTTTAGTAAGATATTTTAAGTCTGATCTTATTAATAATTATATAAGAGTAACTATAGGAACAGATGAAGAAATGGATATATTTGTAGAAAAAATAAAATATATAATAAAAAATTAAATAATAATGTGATAATTAATAATCAAAATCAAAAAAATTATTTAAACTTTCTAGTTTTTGTATATACTATTATAGTATAAAAAAATGGGGCGAAAATATGAATAATAGTACATTATATATCATAATAGCGGTAATATTTATTATTATATTAATATCTACAATCATAATGATAAAAAATATATTCAGCAAAAAAGTTCATAAACCTTCAAAAAACACAAAGAAAAAAATGCATGAATTAAGAAAAACAGTTTCTTTAAATCCTAAAGATTTAGATTCTCTATATGAATTAGCTCTCATAGAAGAAGAATATCAGGAATTATCAGGGGCATTGCCAAAATATGAGTTTTTATTAAGCAAAAGATATTTTAAAGATAATGATATAAATGAAATAGAAATATATAAAAAACTAGAAGAAGGATATGATAAACTTGAAAATAAAGAAAATAGCTTTAAATATGCTATGATGATATCTAAGTTAGAACCAAATAATATTGATTATGCTGTAAAAATAGGAAATGTTTTAGGACAGGAAGGAAAATATAAATTAGCATCTGAATATTTTAATAAAGTTATAATAGCAAAAGAAAATCTAAGCATAGAAGAAGCTAGAACAGCTGCTTTATCTTTTTTCATGATTAAAGATTATAAAAAATCTATAATATTTTTAGAAGCACTGTATAAAAAAATATTAAATAATAAAGAAACTGACATATCAGAAATTTATAATATTGAAATATTACTTATTTCTTTATACATATCAGCAGATGAACTTAATAGAGCAATAACATTTTTAGAACAAATATTGTCCAATAAGAACATAAAAGAAGATCATAAGATGTATATTAACAGGATATATATGTATATATTATATAAACTTTCTGATAATGATAAGTTTCTTTCTAAATATAAAGAATTAAAAGCATATTATAAACTAGATGAAGCAAAAGAAGAATATGCTCCATTAATATTTGATTTTGCCTTTTATTCATATTTCTTAAAAGATATAGACACTTCTATAAGCTACTTTAAAAAATTAAATTCATTTCATAAATTGGAATATAGTGTTTATTATTTGGATCAAATACTAGAGTATCTTAATGAGGTTAATAAAGCATTTACTCAATTAACTAAATTAAGAAACGCTATGAAATTAAATGATGAAAAATATAAGAATGAAAATTATGAAAAATACATAGATTCTGAATTAATAGATATTTGGGAATTAGTATTAAGTTTGTGGCAGGGTACATTTATTAAATTTGATTACATTACTTCTAATACTACTCAGAATCCAGAAAATAAAATGGATATAGATAAAATTTTGGCTGAATTAAATAATGCCTCTAATGAAAATGATAATATTAAAAATACTAATCTAAATGAAATAGATAAAATATATTCTTTAAATTTAAATAATTTTAAAAAACTATGTAAGAATTTAATTCAAAACAAATTATCGTATTCTATAATGCAGGAATATACTGATAATGTAATAAGTTATAATTACGGAGATGAAGTTAATTACTTAGCATATCATATAACAAAAAGCAGAAAAGACTTAACATTAATTTCCGTAAAAAGATGGAAAAATACTGAGGTAGGAGAACTTATAATAAGAGATTTTTTACTTATGGTAAATGAATCGGGTGCCAAAAATGGTATATTAATTCTGCCTGTAAGATTATCTAATAGTGCTAAAAGCTATGCCAAACATAATGATAAAATTACAGTTTATACAAGAAGCCAATTTAATTCATTTTTGAAAAGTAATTTTACAAACTAATAAGAAATAGCTCTCATACTTACATATTTATTGAATATTATTATCAATAACAGCTAAAATTATCCGAAATATTATTTTTTATGAACAGAATATATTTAAACTTTTTTAGTTTTTGTATATAATATAATAAATAATATAATAGAAAAGCGGATAAATATATGAGCAATAGTACATTATACATCATAATAGCTGTAATATTCATTGCTATATTAATAGCTACAATTATAATGATAAAAAACATGTTCTCTAAAAACAAAAATATTCCTGAACGAAATACTAGAAGAATGATGGAAGAACTAAAGAAAAAGATAGCAGAAAATGAAAATGATTTTGACTCTCTTTACAAATTAGCAATGTTAGAAGAACAATACGATGATATAAGCAGTGCATTAGGAAAATATGAAAAGCTTATAGCAGAAAGATATTTTTCTGAGCATAATATAAATGAAGTAGAAATATACAAAAAATTAGAGCCGGCATACTATCAATTAGGGGATAAAGAAAAAAGCTTTAAATATTCTCTATTAATTTCAAAAGCCGAGCCTAATAATATTTATTATGCTATAAAATTGGGTACTACATTGGGAAAAGAAGGTAAATACAAACTTGCCTGCGAACATTTCAATAAAGTAATAGTATCAAAAGAAAATATAGATATAGAAGAAGCTAAAACAGCTGCTTTATCTTTTTTTATGATTAAAGATTATAAAAAATCTATAATATTTTTAGAAGAATTATATAAAAAAATATTAAATAATAAAGAAACTGAAGCTTCAGAAATTTATAATCTTGAAATATTGATGATATCTATGTACATATCAGCAGATGAACTTAATAGAGCAATAACATTTATAGAACAAATATTATCCAACAAGTCTATAAGCGAAGATCATAGATTATATATTAATAAAATGTATATGTACACATTGTATAGACTTTCTGATAATGAAAGATTTAGAGAGATGTTTAATAATATAAAAAATTCATATAATTTGGAAGATGCTGGCTATAAATATGCAACTCTTATATTTGATTTTGCTTTTTATTCATATTTCTTGAAAGATATAGATGCTTCTATAAGATTCTTCACAAGATTAAATTCTTTCCATAAATTGGAATATAGTGTTTATTATTTGGATCAAATATTAGAGTACCTTAATGAAGTTAATAAAGCATTTACTCAATTAACTAAATTAAGAAACTCTATGAAATTAAATGATGAAAAATATGTAAATGAAAGATACGATAAATATATAGACGGTGAATTAATAAAAATATGGGAAAAAGTATTAGATTTATGGGAAGGAAATTTCTATAATTTTGAATATATTAATTCTCTAGTTGAAGTTGAAAACACAATCGATGTTGATAAAATATTAAGCGAATATAATATGCAAAAACAACTAGATGATAATAATAAACAAAATAGAAATACAAATATAGATTCTATATATTCATTGAGTATGAGTAATTTTAAAAAACTTTGCCAGAATATAATTCAGAATAAATTATCATATTCTATAATACAGGAATATTCTGACAATATAATAAACTACGAATACGGCGATGATGTTAACTATTTAGCGTATCCTACTGGTAAAAGCAGAAAAGACATAACATTAATCTCTATAAAAAGATGGAAAAACACAGAGGTAGGAGAACTTATAATAAGAGACTTTTTGCTTATGGTTAATGAATCAGGGGCAAAAAATGGAATATTAATTCTTCCTGTAAGACTATCAAATAGTGCAAAAAGCTATGCAAAACATAATGAGAAGATCACAGTCTATACAAGAAGCCAATTTAATTCATTTTTGAAAAGTAATTTTGTAAATTAATTATAAATAGGAAAAAAATATGTTAGATTCTTACATTTATATAATTTTTGTTCCAATATCTATAATAATATTATTAGGTATTATTCTATTTTTTAAAACCGTATCAGGCAGCAGCGGAATATATAAACCAAAAAACATAAAAAAGAAAATAGGAGAACTTGAGAAAAAAATAGAAATAAATCCTAAAGATTATAATTCTATATATGAATTAGCTGTAATAGAAGAACAGTATAACATGCTTGAAAAGGCTTTAGAGAGATATGAAAAATTACTTAATGTTAAATATTTTGAAGGTGAAGAATTAAGCATATATAAAAAGCTTGAAGAAATATACAATAAATTAGACAATAAAGAAGAAAAATTAAAATACACTTTGAAAATAGCACAAATAGATGTTAATAACACATACTATTCTATAAAAGCAGCTACTGAACTAGGAAGAGAGGGTGCTTATAAATTAGCAACTGAATATTTCAACAGAGTTTTGAACAATAAAAGTGATTTTGAAATATATGAACTTAAAATAGCTGCTATATCATATTTCATGAATAAAGAATATAGAAAAGTTATAAGCATGTTAGAAGAACTTCATAAAAGATTAAATAGAAATATAAGTAATATTGAAGAAGACTATGATGAAATGATATTAGTAGAAAAAATACTTATATCATTGTACATTATAACAGATGAAATAAATAGTGCTAGAGATTTCACAGAAACAATATTATCATCAAGAACAATTAGAAATTATCCTGAATTTCATTTCTTTATAAATAGAATATATTTATATATATTATATAAATCTGATGACAATGAAGCATTTATAAATTTATTCAATCAATATTCAAAGCAGTATAAAATAAATGAAATAAAAAAAGAAGAAAGTATTATTATTTTAGATTTTGGCTTTTATAATTATTTTATAAAAGATATTAATAGTGCTATGAGCTATTTTGAACATATAAGATTATTTAATGATCCGGAATTTAACATATATGATTTGGATAATATATTTAATTATTTATCTGAAATTGCAAAAGCTGAAGTACAATTAAAGAAATTAAGAGAAGACATGCAGCTAAACAACAACGATAAATATCTAAAAGAAAATTATGAAAAATATGTAAATGCTCAATGTATAGAATCTTGGGAAACCTCTGTAAGATTATGGGAAGAATCTTTTAATAGTTTAGATAGTATATTAAATTTAATAGAAATAGAAAGAAATGTAGATATTGAAAAAATATTATTAGAATGCAACATAAATGAAAACAATGCTACTATAGACACAGTAAGCAGTAAAAAAGTAGATAAAATATATGATATAAGTTTGGCATCTTTCAAGAGCATATGTCAGGATATAATACAGAAAAAACTTTTATATTCAGCTGTACAGGAGTATAATGAAAAATTAATAGATTATGATTACGGAGATGAAGTTAATTATTTAGCATTTGCTGTAAATAAAAGTAAAAAAGATTTAACATTAATATCTTTCAAACGTTGGAGAAATACAGAAGTAGGAGAACTTGTAATCAGAGACTTTATGCTTCTTATTAATGAAGCTGGAGCAAAAAATGGAATACTAGTTTTACCGCTTGAACTAACAAATAGTGCAAGAAGTTATGCCACTCATAATAATAAAATTAAGGTTTACACAAGAAATCAATTTAATTATATGCTTAGAGACAGCAGAATATAAAAAAATAACTGATAATAAAAATTATCAGCTATTTTTATATAAAAATTTATTCATTTTCTTTGTTAGTATCTTTAGACTCTTTAGTCTCATCTATAAGTCTTATAAGTTCATTTGATCTGGAAGCTATGCTCTCTTTTAAGGCCTGTAATGTATCTTTTCCAGCTTTACTATTAGCCATTTCTCTTTTTAAAAGATCTGCTATATTAAGACAAGCGAGTATGGCTATAGTATCTCTAGGATAATTAGGACCATAATGTTCTGCTATATCATTCATGCTTTCATTAACAAATTCGGCAACCTCTTTTAAATATTCAGCATTACCGTCCTGAGATTTTATGCTTAGCATTCTGCCGTATATATTAACTTCTACAATAGTAACATTATCCATAATTATTTACCTATTATTTCGATTCATTATCAAAGAAAAATTCTTCATCTTCATCATCGCCGAACATATACTGATCATCTTCATTTATATCAAATTCATAATTATCTTCTTTATTACTTTTTGTATTATCATCTTCTTCAATATTTTCTTCTACTGCTTCACTGCTTTTATTTTCTTTTTCTTCGTCCTTTATATCATTATCCCAACTAGCATCAGAAGCATTACTGAAAGGATCCTCATCTTCAGTAACTTTGACATTTGAAACTTCTTTTATTTCCTTTACTTCGCTGCTTTTATTATTAATATTATTTTCAGATTTATATTCTTCATATTCATCACTAGATGAGTTCTCACTGCTGAAAGGATCTTCATCATTAATTTCGAATTCGTCTCCCAAACTCTTTGCTTCTTCTTTGATTTCTTTACTTATCTTTTCTTCAACAGCTTTTTCTTCTGCAATTTTTTCCTCAATAACTTTTTCTTCAGAAGCAATTACATTATCATTAACAGCAGCATCACTATAAACTGTATTATCTGCATTATGAATCATAGCTGAATGATGAGATTTTTTAGACTCAAAACTAGATTTTCTGACACTATCTATTCTTTCTATTAAAATACCTAATTTCTCTTTAAGCTCATTATTTTCTTTACTTAGAGAATCTATAGCTCTTATTGCTTTTTCCAATTCTTTTTTAAGATTATCATTTTCTTCTATTAATGTTACAGAATCTTTCTCTGTATTTTCCAAATTAGATTTAAGAGTATCTCTTTCTATTCTAGTAGCTTCTAATTGTTTTATTAAATTATCTTTATCTTCTTTTATAGAATTATAATTATCTGTAACATTTCTTTTATCAGCCTCAAGTATAGTTTTTTCTTCTTTTAGGAGATTAAAACTATCTTTTACATTTTTCAAAGTATTTATTAATTCTTCTTTTTCTGATTTAAGCTGTTCTATAACTTGATGCAATTCTTTATTATCGAATGAAATTAATTGATATTCATCTAAAAAATCTTTCAATTTTTCTTCTAAAATTGTGAATTCTTTCAAATTGCCCCCCAAAAAAAACGTATATTAAAAATTATATCACATATAAATTCAATTGTCAATTTTTTATTTATATGATACAATATAATTTATAAAACATAATAAAAAACAGGTTTTTATGAAGAATATATTAAAATTAATTGTGCTGAATTGGGTACTAGCCTGTACAATAGTATACGGACAATCCCCATATACAGATAAAGATCAAAAGGTCTTAAAAGGTGCTATAGATGCATGGCCATATATAGGTATAGAATATGAAAGACCTACAGAAAGTTATATGCCTTTTGATTATATACATGAAAGTCATAAAAGAGAAAATAGATTAAAAAAATCATTTCCTTCTAGACTATTATACGAGCTTTCTACTATAGAACTTCATATGAACACATTAATAGGAGTTAATTTAAGAGAAGGACATTTTAGTATGCCTAATATGTATCTCTCTCTTGGAAAAAGTTTTCACTTTGATTGGATTTTTTCAGCTACTCCTTTTGTAACTATGACTTCTAAATTTGATGTATTCAATAAAGATTATGCAACAGGAAGTATAGGTATATATGATGCCGGTATAGAAACAGTTACTTTGACTAGAATATTACTATCTTTCAGAATGAAGGCTGTTAATGATATTAATGGGTCTACGTTTATGCTGCTTCCGTCTGTTATTGACAGTGAATCTGCAAGTTTTGCTCCGCATTGGTATATTCCTAGAGTAAATAATGAAATGGGGTTCAGAGCCGGATTTATAGGTTCTTATTATGAATTATCTTATTCTCAAGGTTTTTCAAAAGATTCTAATCCTTTAGCAGCGGTATTTAAAATTAATGGAGACTATTTCAGGGCTCAATTACTTTATCAATATAATAATAAAAATTCTCTATCTCCTGAAAATTTTATAAGCAGATATAATAAAAATAATATTCATAATAAAAAAGAATATTATACTCATCATTTAGTGCAATTATCTGGTATGGGAAGAATTCCTTTTCTTGACAAGGAGTTATGGCTTAATTTACTTGGTGAATATACTTGGAGAGATAATGATGCTCATTATGTAAGACTTGAACTTGGTCTTGAATGGAAAATGCTTAATATTGCCATACGTCCTTTGTTCTATATACCTGCTAATTATGATGATGATGACGATGACAATATATATGCATTTGATCCTAAGAAAGATTTATTCTGTTTAGAATATTCTGTTTATGTAAAATTTGATCCTATATATTTTGGATTCCAAGGCTCTACTGATGGAAGATATTATATTGCTATGAAGGCTGTATTTTAATTAAAAAAATTAATAACTTAAACGCACGGTAAATAAATTTAAAAAATTAAATTAATTATCAATACAACTTTATTTAAATAATAAAATTGATTAATCGTGCGTTAAATAGATTTTAAATCTAATAAATTTTTGGGCGGGTGTTAACATTTCTAAATAAGCATCAAAAAAAATTCAAATTAAAATTTTCAAAATACACTATATAGAATAAAGGGCGGGATTCATAGTAATTTTTTTATTATTTTTTAACTTAAAATTATTATAAAATAATAAGCATAATTATAAATAAAAATTAAATACTATTAATAAATCTATATATCATAATGTGATAATTAAATAAGTTTATATTTAAAAATTTAATTACACTTCCCTCCCTTTAGATTTATTATCTTATTTTGCAATTTTTATAAAATTTTTATTTTTTATTTATACTGTTATTATAACAACCCACCCAAGCTGTTTTTAAATTAGCAATTAGCACAACGCACGAAAAACGAAATAATGAATATAGTATTAATTATAAATGCATTTTTATTATATTATAGTAAATAATTAACCGTGCGTTATAATATTTAATTATAATCAGTATAAAATCATAATGCTTTTAAATATGATGTATTGACATAAAAATTAAGTAATATATCATTCAAATAAAATATTAGTAATGGGGAATAATAATTGAGAAATTTAAATCTTGATGAATCAATATTGAACGAATATTTATTAGATGATTTTAATATAGAAGATAGCTCTATAATAGGAAATGAATTGGAAAAAAGATTATCAGGTTATGATGTAAGAGAATTAGAAATAGGCTGCGGAAATGGAAAATTTATAGTTGAGCTTGCTATGAATAATAAAGACAAATACTTTATAGGTATAGAATATTCATATAAAGCTGCTAAAAAAGCTGTATCAAAAGCGTATAAAAGAAATATAAAAAATCTTACTATTATATTTGGTGAAGCTAATAATATTATAGATAAATATTTAAATGGAAAATATTACTTTGATAAAATATATTTAAACTTTCCAGATCCTTGGCCAAAAAAGAAACATGCCCATAGAAGAATATTTACAAAAGATTTTTTAAAAAAAATGTATCCTTTATTAAAAGATGAAGGAATATTCTATTCTGTAACAGATGATGATAATTATGCATTGGAAATAATGAATCCTATATATCAAGAAGCAGATAATTTTAAAAATATTTTAGATAATGATTATGTTCATAAATTGGAAGGATACGGAGTTACACTTTATGAGGAGAAAATGAGAGCTATTGGGCATAATATATATTTCTTTGCTCATTCCAAAAATATATGACAATGATTAATCAATTAAAAATTATATTGCTAATATTAACTCTTTTTGCAGTTTCATGCAGCAATGAAGAAAGTTCAAAAAATACCACTATTGTAAGCATAATAAAAGAAAAAAATACAAGAAGATACAATGCTATAGAAAAAGGTCTTTTGGATCAAATACATTCAGATAAAATGGATGTTCAGATTAATTTTTATACATTAGGTAATGATGATTTATCAACTATAAAAACTGCTAATAATGTACGTGATGATAATTCAAGTATAGCTATAGTTATAGGCGAAAATGCAACTTTACTATCTATGAATATAATAGTTCCTCAAACAATAGTGTTTGCAGGATGTTTTGATGACTTATCTTTAAGTAATATAGCCAGAAATAGAATACAAAACAATAATATAACTGGTGTTTATATAAATTTGGATATTACCAAATATGTAAAAATAATTTCTGAAAAAGAAGTTAATAGTATAGGCTATCTTTATACAAAAAATTCTGAAATGTCAGCTAATATCTCTAAATATATAATGAAATATTGCAGTAATGAGAATATGACATATTATCCTTTAGTAATAGGAGAAAATTTAAATACTCTTGATATAGAA
Source organism: Brachyspira hyodysenteriae ATCC 27164 (assembly GCF_001676785.2). Taxonomy (NCBI): domain Bacteria; kingdom Pseudomonadati; phylum Spirochaetota; class Spirochaetia; order Brachyspirales; family Brachyspiraceae; genus Brachyspira; species Brachyspira hyodysenteriae. The sequence continues at coordinate 2,909,879 of NZ_CP015910.2, forward strand.
AATACCTTAAAATCTAGAAATATAGACTATTTAATTCTTGCAAATGAAGAATATATAAATAACAATATATATTCTATAAACCATTTATGCGATAAGTATTCTATACCATTGATAAATACAGATATATCAGATGCAATAAACACAGCAATATTATTCTCTCTAGACTTTAATTATTATTATATGGGCAGACAATTAGCATTACTTCTTAATGATGTAATAAATAATAATGGAAAAACAGAAGGACTTAATTTTGTACGGTTATCAGATTCATATAAAATTCTGCTTAATGAAGACATTGCTAAGGAATATAATATAAAGTTTACAGAAGAAATACTGGATAAAAGTTCATTATTAATCAAAGATGGTCAGCTAATAAAAAAATAGATTACATATTATGTTAATTCTGCTTGACAAATTTCATTCTTCATAGTATGATAGTTTAAACTTTGTATCGTATAATAGCGATAATTATCTTAATTTTAATAATTATCTTTAATAAATTAAAGGAGAAAAAAATGGCAGTACCAAAGCATAGAAAATCGAAAGCAAAAAAAAGATCAAGACAAGCAGCTAATGATAAAAGATTTTTAGGTTCTTTATCAATCTGTCCACAATGCGGAGCAGAAAGAATGCCTCATAGAATCTGTCCAGAATGCGGTTTTTATAAAGACAGAGTAATAAAAGCTCCAAAAACTCAAAATGCAGGTTAAAAAACAATAAAATAATTTTAGGAAGTTATTATGAACTTAGCCATAGATGTAGCCAGCGGAGAGAAACCTCTCGAAGAATTAGTGTCAGGTGCTATTAGTGCCCTACAAGAAAATAAAGATATTAATTTAATTTTAGTAGGCAATGAAAAAAATATATCAAAAGCCATATCTAAAACTAAATATGATCATAATCGTATAGATATTAGACATACAGATGAGATAATAGATATGAATGAAAGCCCTGCTAATGGTATAAAACATAAGAAGAATGCTTCAGTTTTATTGGCCGCACGTTTGGTTAGGGAAAAAGAAGCCGATGGTTTCTTCTCGCCTGGAAATACAGGAGCTACTTTGGCAGCAGCTCTTACAGAGATAGGACGTTTAAAAGGTGTTATGCGTCCGCCTCTTATATCCACACTTCCAAAATTAAATGGCGAGTTCTGTATGTTGGATATGGGTGCCAATGTAGATTGTACCACAGATTATATAGTTCAATTTGCAGTTATGGGCAGAGTATTTGCCAAAAGATACTTAAAAATAGATAATCCTAGAGTAGGACTCCTTAATATAGGAGAAGAAGACTCTAAAGGAAATGCTAATACCAAAAAATCATTTGAACGTCTCCAAAAAATGAAAAAAATCAATTTTATAGGCAACATAGAACCTAACGATATGTTAAAATCAGATTCTGTTGATGTAGTTGTAGCTGACGGATTTGACGGCAACATAGTATTAAAAACAATAGAAGGAACAGCTTCTTTTGTTGTTAATCTATTAAAAGAAGAAGTAAAAAAGAATCCTGTTAGTGTAATGGGCGGACTTATGATGAAACCTGTATTCAATAATTTAAAATCAAAAATGAGTTCCGATTCTTATGGTTCTGCTATATTATTAGGCTTAAATGGCGGAGCTTTTGTAGGTCATGGTAAAACTAGCGGCGTTGGTATGAAAAATGCCGTATTAAATATGTACAAATTTCTAGATGCCAAAATAAACGAAAAAATAGCTAAAGAACTTTATGATTCAGGAGCTAAAAGAAGAATTTTTTAAAGGAATTTTGTAATGGTATATATTAAATCTTGTAAAGGCACTTATAAAAATAATAAAACAAATATGGCAGCCTCAGATTTAGCCTTACTATCAATAAATGAAGTAATCAAAGATATAGATCCCAATAATATAGATGCTATTCTATGTGCTACAGTTACTAAAGATTATGTTTATCCTTCTACAGCTTGTATATTGGCAGGAAAAATTAAAGCTTCTAATGCTTTCTGCTTTGATATAGAAAGTGATTTCACAGGCTTCTTATCAGCATTAAGATTGGCTTATGCCTTTGTAAAAAGCGGAAGATATAAAAATATTTTAGTAGTTGCCGCAGAATCTTTTTATATATGCGATGATGAAAATAGATTCGATGATGCAAGTGCTGCTGCTTTAGTAACAAATGAAAAATCAGATATTCAAATAGATTTTATAGATTCAGTAACAGACGGAAACGCATTAGAAAATTGTTATATTCCTATGGGCGGAACAGCTAAACCTTATACTAAAGAGGGCGTACTCAATAAAGAACATTTCATTTCTATAAAAGATAATAATATTTTTGAAGAAGAAGCAAAAAAAGCCGGAGTTTATGTTAAAGATATTTTATCTACTAATAATATAAAACCGGATTTATATATACCTTCCTACTCAAGCCCTAATGCATACAATGCCTTTGTTGATGCTTTATCTGTCAGCAAAGATATGGTATACTCTAAAATGGAAAATGCACACTCATCTTTAAGTGCTTCATCAGGAGTGGCATTCTCTATGGCTTTGGAAGATGGTTCTATAAAGAAAAACAGTAAGGTAGCTATATGCAGTTATGGAAGCGGTTATACCAAATCTGTAGCTGTTATTTCTATAAATTAAAATTACAATAATTAAACATTTATGTTTGATTGTTTAATTGAGTGAAGGATTGATAATATGAACTTAGGTAGATTTCGTTTTGGCGGAGTTCATCCGCATGACAGCAAGGATACAGCCGATATCTCTTCATCAGCTCTATCAAATGCCCCTAAAACCGTCCTAATATCTATGGCTCAGCACATTGGTGCTCCAGCTAAAATTTTAAAAAACAAAGGCGATAAAATTGAAAGAGGCGAACTTATTGGAGAGGCAGGCGGTTATGTATCAGGTAATGTTCATTCTTCTGTTACAGGAACAGTTGCATCTGTAGAAATTGCTCCACCTCCTTTGGGAAGGGGAGCTAATGCTTTGCTTATCAATGTAGATAGCAATGCTGACAACTTGGCTTATTTTGAAAGTTCTGATTATATGTCCATGTCGGCAGAAGAAATGTCCAAAAAAATACAGCAAGCCGGTATAGTTGGTATGGGTGGTGCTACTTTCCCTACTCATGTTAAGGTTGATGGCGCAGCTAAAGGAAATGCTGATACCTTAATCATTAATGGTGTAGAGTGCGAACCTTACATCACTAGCGACTACAGACTTATGATCGAGTATGCTCAAGACCTTTTCAAAGGTATTGATATCTTAAGAAAGATCGTACCTTCTGTAAAAAGAACTATTATCGGAATAGAAAATAACAAGCCTAAAGCAATAGAAGAAATGGCTAAAATAGGAAAAGAGCATAATGTTGAAGTTATGGCTTTAAGACTTCGTTATCCTCAGGGTGCTGAAAAAATGCTTATAGAAGCTACTACAGGAAGAATAGTACCTGTAAGTAAGCTGCCTATGGATGTTGGTGTTATAGTTGTTAATATTGCTACTCTATATGCCATATATGAAGCTGTTGCTAAAAATAAGCCTCTTATGGAAAGACTTGTTACAATATCAGGAGATGCTATAAAAGAACATAAAAATGTATGGCTTCCTTTAGGTACTCCTATTTCGCATGTTGTTGAAGAATGCGGCGGAATTACTGCTGAAAATGTACTTATACTTTCCGGCGGTCCTATGATGGGTGCTGCTATCCCTAATCTTGAACAATGTGTTAACAAAGGTACTAACTCACTTCTATTCTTGGATAAAGATAAATTAGCTAAAGAAGTTGAATATCCTTGTATTAAATGCGGAAGATGCGGTAATGCTTGTCCGCTTCATTTATCTCCTACTGAGCTTGCTCATACTGCAAAAGCTAAAATCAAAGATAAATTGAATGATTTAGATATAGCAACTTGTTTTGAATGCGGCTGCTGTACTTATATATGTCCTTCAAAAATTCCTTTGGTTCAGTGGATTAGATTTGGTAAAGATTTATTAAGAAGATAGTTTAAGGAGATAATAATGAAATTTTATACAGAATCATCTCCGCACATAAAAGACGGAGATACTACAAATAAGATAATGTTAAGAGTTATTATAGCTCTTTTACCTGCTGTTATATATAGTATCGTACTATTTGGTGCTAAGGTTATAGTTTTATACTTGGCTGCCATTATTACTTGTATACTTTCTACTGTAATAGTAAAAAAAGTAAGAAAAAAACCTTTGTTGCCTGATTATGCTGTTATTGTTACTGCTATACTTCTAGTTATGACTCTTCCTCCTTCTTCAACTATAACTATGGTTGTTATAGGAAGTGTTATTGCTATAGTATTCGCTAAAGAGGTTTTCGGAGGTTTGGGTTCTAACATATTCAACCCTGCTTTAGTTGGAAGAGCTTTCTTACAAGTAGCTTTCCCTGCTCAGATGACTATATATGCTGCTCCTACAAGAGTGCCTTTCTTGGATTTATTCGCTCCAGGACTTCATAATTTAGTAAATACTGTTACAGGCGGTACTCAGTCTATAGATATGATGAATGCTTTGACTCAGTCTACTCCTTTAACTTTTATGAAATTCACTTACAATGCTAATATAAGCACTTCATTAGCAGAACAAATAGGGTTTGAATCACATTATTATCTTCAAATGTTATTAGGTAGTACTTCAGGTGCTATAGGTGAAACTTCATTCTTACTTCTTTTAATAGGCGGAATATACTTGCTTGTTACTAAGACTATAGATTGGAGAATACCTTTGGGTATGTGTTTATCTTTAATGTTTGTAAGTCTTTTACTTTGTTTAGGAATGCCTGGAAAATTCCCTTCTCCTATATATCAAGTATTAGCAGGTGGTTTCGGTTTAGGTGCTTTCTTTATGGCTACTGATATGGTTACTTGCCCTTCAAGTCATTTAGGTGCTTGGATATATGCTCTTTTAATAGGTGCTGTACTTGCTATATTAAGAGCTTTCGGTTCTTCTCCAGAGTATATGATGTATTCAATACTTATAGGTAATATGTTTATGCCTTTAATTGCTATGCTTACTCGTCCTATGCCTGTTGGTAAAAAAGAGCTTCTTGCTATTAATAAAGCTAATGCTCAGAAAGAAGGAGGTAAATAATTATGAAAAAAGAGGTTGGTTATACTGCCGTTATTTCGGTTACTATTACTGCATTGTTGGCTGGTTTTTTACTTTCATTTGTATATTCTTCTTTTGAAAAAGATATTTTAGCTAACAATGAAAAAACAGTACTTAATGGTGTTAAAACTGTTATTGAAGGTGCTGATGAATTGGAAGGTCCTTTAACTGAAAATTCAACTTATCCTTACTATATTGGTAAAAAAGCTGATGGTACTGTTGTTGGTTATGCTATGCTTTCTTCTGCTGGCGGATATAATGGTGAAAATAAAGTGCTTGTTGGTTTAGATGCCAATGTTGAAACTATTACTGCTATAGTAGTTACTGAACAAGCTGAAACTCCTGGACTTGGTGCTAAAATTACTGAGCCTGCTTTTAGAGATCAATTCAAAGGTCAAAGCACAATCGTTTCTTTATCTGTTGTAAAAGGAATTAAACCTGAAGAAGCAGGTGATGCTCAAATTGCTGCTATAAGCGGTGCTACAATTTCTTCTACTTCTGTTGTTAATGCCGTTAATAGTGCTAAAGATGAAGCTGTTAATTTATTTAAAAATCAATAAATTAATTAAATAATTAGAATATAATAAAAGGCTTATAAATGTTAATCATTTTATAAGCCTTTTTTATTTATAAAATAATAACGCACGGTAAGCAGATTTTTATTTTTTAATTTAAATTATAATTCACAATTCACTCATACTCAAAATTTTACTCTGCGTGCGGTAATAACGATTCAAATTTTTAAAAAAATATTGGGTGGGAAGCAGAAATAACATAAAAAATTAAAAAGAAAAATAGTACAAAAATGTCTGTACTAATAAAAAGTCTAGAGGGCGGGGAGTGAAAATAAATTTTCATTATTTAAAACTTTTATTCTATATGTTATAATCATAAAAAATATTATGGAAGTAATGAATATGCAGGAATTCAAACTTATAGAAAAAATAAAAGAATTAACAAAATCTGATAATACAGATAATTTGAATATAGGCGATGATTGTGCTGTTATAAAAAATATGAGTACAGATAAAGATATTTTAGTAACTGCTGATATATTGGTAGAAAATATACATTTCTCTTTGAATTACTATTCTTTTTATGATATAGGATATAAGTCAGCTCAGGCAAATATTAGTGATATTATATGTAAGGGAGCAAATCCTAAAAATGTTTTTATATCTCTTTCAATACCGAAAAAAATTAATGATGAAAATATTTTAGAATGGTATAGAGGTTTTTTAGAAGCCTGTAAGCCGTACAATATTGAAATATCCGGAGGAGATACCACTTCATCAAATGACTTTTTTTTCATTTCTATAACATTGATTGGTACTATAGAAAAAAATAAAGCAATATTAAGAAGCAATGCTCAAGTTAATGATAATGTATATGTACTTGGTTTTGCGGGTGAAAGTGATTTAGGACTTAAAAAACTTTTATCTGGAAATTATGATTATAATGATGAAAGTATTAAAACTCATTTAAGGCCTAAACTTTTTTATGATAAATGGCAGAAGATAATTAATAAATACAAAATAAACTCATCAATAGATATAAGCGACGGACTTTTACAGGATGCTTCTCATATTGCTGAAAAATCAAATAAAACTATAGAGATATACGAATCTTCTAATTGGAATTTAGTTAATAGATTTTTTTATAAAGATAATAAAGACAATAAAGAAATATTAAAATCTATTCTTACAGGCGGAGAAGATTATGCTATTATTTTTACAAGCACAGATAATATACAAGAAGAAAATAATTTAATAAAAATAGGTAAAGTTAAAGAATATTCAAATACATTTATAAGATTCATAGATATAAATAATAAAGAAATACATTTTGACTCATTAGGATTCGTGCATTCTTAAATTAAGAATCAATTTGATATTTTTTATTAAAACTTATATTTATTAATAATTTTGATTTAAACAATATATAAAAGTATATTTAAAGTATTTTGATTAGTTTAATAGTAAAAAAATTATAAATAAACTTGTAAAAATAATTTTAAATTACTATACTATAATAAAATAGTTCACATTTCAGAAAAATAATCTAAAATAAAAATATTTTTTATAAGGAGAAAATATGAGAGAAATAGTAATAGCAAGTGCTGTTAGAACACCAGTAGGTAAATTTTTAGGTTCATTTTCAAATGTATCTGCTGTAGAATTGGGTACAATAGCTGTAAAAGAGGCTTTAAAAAGAGCAAATATCAAACCTGAACAAGTTGATGAAACTTATTTTGGATGTGTTATACAATCAGCGCTTCTTTCAAACGTAGCAAGACAGATTTCCGTTAATGCCGGAATACCTGTAGAGAAGCCAGCATTAACTATCAATATATTATGCGGTTCTGGACTAAGAGCAGTATCTATGGGAGCACAGATGATTAAAGCAGGCGATGCTGATATAGTAGTTGCAGGAGGTACTGAAAATATGAGTATGGCTCCATATACTTCTTCAGCTATGAGAATGGGGGCTAGAATGGCTGAGACAAAAATGCAGGATACTTTACTTAATGATGCTCTTATATGTGCATTTGAACGTTATCATATGGGTGTTACTGCTGAGAATGTTGCTGAAAAATGGGGCATCACTAGACAAGAACAAGATGAATTTGCATGCAGAAGTCAGAATAGAGCTGAGGCTGCAGTAAAAAGCGGAAGATTTAAAGATGAAATAGTACCTGTTACAATTAAAACTAAAAAAGGTGAAATAGTAGTTGATACAGATGAACACCCTACTTTCGGTACTACTATGGAGTCTTTAGCTAGATTAAAACCTGCATTCAAAAAAGACGGTACTGTTACTGCTGGTAATGCTTCTGGTATCAATGACGCTGCTTCTGCTGTAGTTATTATGTCTAAAGAAAAAGCAGATGAGCTTGGAATTAAACCTATGGCTAAAATTTTAGGATATGCTACACATGGTGTTGAGCCTAGAATAATGGGTATAGGACCTATAGAAGCAAGCAGAAAAGCTTTGAAAATGGCTAATCTTGCAGTTGAAGATATGGACTTAATAGAAAGTAATGAGGCTTTCGCTGCTCAGTCTATTGCTGTTGCTCGTGAATTAAAATTCGATATGGATAAAGTTAATGTTAATGGAGGAGCTATTGCTATAGGACACCCTATAGGAGCTTCTGGAGCTAGAATACTTACTACACTTCTATATGAGATGAAAAAACGAGGTTCTAAAAAAGGACTTGCTACACTTTGTATAGGCGGCGGTATGGGTACTGCTTTAGTTGTAGAAATGTAATTTACAATTAATATTATAAAATATAAGGGGTTAAAGCTTAATACTAAGTTTTAACCCTTTTTTATTATTAATGAATTTTAAACTTAAAAATATATTATCATTATAGCTGTTTATCATAAAATCAAATTCAAGAAAAATATAAAATTAATATATAAATAATAATAGCAATAAATCCTATTAACTGTGTTTAGTATATGCCTAAACAATTATATTTTGTCAAAATAAAGTTGTTACATTGAAAATATTTGGAGGGCTTTTCTCATTTTATTCAACTTTTTGCGTCGGGAAAAAGTTGAATAAAAAAATTGACAAACTTAAAAATTTTCAGTATATATGAAATATTTATTCTTGTTTGTGCATAAAATTATTTATCTATTTATTAAGTCAGTGATTATATAAACAAAAAAATAGTAAATTTTAGTACCTTTTCTATTTGTTAACATTTATAAAAAATATAAAAGAGAAAATACTTGTTAAAATTTCAGCTGTTGGAAAAGAAAGCCATACTCCTGTCATATTAAAAATATTTGATAAAATAAATATAGAAGGCATTATAAATATAAAACCTCTTAATATAGATATTATAAATGATGGTTTGGCTTTATCCATAGCAGAAAAATATACGCAAGTTATAATATTATATCCTACAAATATAAATGCTGTAAAATATATACGAAGTCCATTAATTGATATTTTTTGAAGCTCTTCAATATTATCCCTATTAAAAATTGAAGTTATTTCATTAGCAAATACATAAGTGATTATATAAACCAAAATAGAAATACTAGATGCTGAAATTAAAGCATATTTATATATTTTATTAATATTAACAGCATTATTATAGTTCATACTTATAATAGGCTGCACTCCCTGCCCCATTCCTGTAAATATTGCTATAATTACTAATGCTATATTTGCTGTTATTCCATAAGCAGCAACTCCTACATTGCCTGCTATATTTAATATTATTATATTAAAAGCTATCATAACAAAACCAGATGATAATTCTGTTATCAAAAAAGATATTCCAAGAGAAGATATTTCAAAAAATTTCTTAAAACTAACATTAGGCTTAACAATAAAAAATGTATTTTTCTTTTTTATAAATAATGTTGCCAATACAAGTATGCTTACAATAGGAGAGAAAACTGTTGCAAGTACTGCTCCAAATATTCCCATATTAAAAGGAAATATAAATATATAATCAAAAACTATATTAAATAAACTTCCCATAAGCATAGCAATCATAGCAATCCTTGGATGATTATCATTTCTAACAAATCCTAAAAGTACATTATTAAGCATAAACATAGGTGAAAATAAAAGTATCATCTTTATATAAGTATTTGTCATACTATGTATATCATCTCTGGCACCTAGAATATATGCTATATGCGATGTAAATAAAATACTTACAATAATAAATAAAACAGATATTATTAATATATAAATTAAAGAATTAGTAAATATAATATTAGCTTCATTATTTTTACTTTGAGTTTTTAATATAGCGTATTTAGTAGCAGAACCCATACCAAGCATCAAACCAAGTCCATTAACAAAATTAAAAATAGGTATAGCTATATTCAAAGCAGTTAATCCGTCAGAGCCTATTCCTCTTGCCACAAAAAAAGTATCAGCAAGTATATAGCATGATAATCCTATCATACCTAGTACATTAAGTGATACATATTTAATAAACATATTTAGTACATTCATAAAAAATACACCATAATAAAAAAACGTCTGCGTTCATACTTTCTAAGGCCTACGGTATGAATACAAACGTTTTAAAAAAATTTATCCGGCGACAAATTTTATTATTTTTTCATAGATATTTATGTCTATTATTATATACAAAAAATATTATAAGTCAAATAATAATACTTTAATTACATACCCCGCCCTTTTATATTTTTTACTTATTCTAAAATTTATAATTTAATTTTTCTTTTTTGTTTTTATTTATAAAAGCACACCCGCCCAAGTTTTTATTAAATTTAGAATTTATCCAACGCACGGTTAAAAGGCTTTAATTATAAAATTATTTGCAATTATAATTTTATCAATATTCATAGTTTTACTCACCGTGCGGTATGAGAATAATAAATTTATTTTAAGCTTGGGTGGGAAGCTATAAATTATAGTTCTATAATAAAATAATTGAAAATAAAAATTGCAGATTATAACTAAAAATATAAAGGGCGGGGAATTAGAAAAACATTTTTATATATTATATGATGAATGTATTGAAATATATTCCTGAGTCAAATCAGTGAAATAATAATAATCTTCGTATTTTGTGTTATATCCTAAATCTATAGTTATGTAATTTTCTTTTCTTTCTGTATAATTTTCATTTTTGCTAATTATACCATTTTTATAAATATCTTCATCATTTACTGATAATGATATATTATTTATATTAATATTACAATTTCCTAAAACAGATAAAATCTTTTCAAAATTAGGATTCTTAGAAAGAAATAAAATTTTAACTAAATTTGATGTAGCTATTTTCTTAGCTATATTGAAAGCATCATTTTGGGTCTTTGCTCTTTTCACAGAAACTATTATAGTCTTTGTTATGCCTTCTCCATCAAGTATTATCATTTTAGCAAGATAAGCACATATTTCATCTAATTTATATTTTAAATCTTTAAATAACTTTTTATTTTTTTCTGTGATAATTTTATTATTTAATGCCCCATTAGCCATAATAAGGGCCATATCATTTGTAGAAGTTTCTCCATCTACAGATATTCTATTTAAAGTTTTATCTATTGATTCTCTGAATGCTTTATCCAAAGTTTCTTTTTCTATATTTAAATCAGTAAATATAAAAAGAAGTACTGTAGCCATATTAGGGTGTATAATAGAACTACCCTTTGCAACAGCATAAAAATTAGCAGTCTTTCCTGAAGATACTTCTAATTGGGTAGTATATATTTTATCAAATTTATCTCTAGTTTGAATTGCCTTAGAAATATTATCAAAACTATTATTAAAGTATTTATTGGATATATTAATAGCTTTTTTAATCTTTTCTGTTTCCAGAGGTACACCTACAATTCCTGTAGAAGCCATCAATATATTATCTTTCTTTATATTATAAATTTCACCGGCATATTTAGCTATATCTAAAACATCATCATAGCCTTTTTTTCCGGTTAAGGCATTAGCTATTTTACTATTAACTATTAATAATTCTATATTATTTTTATCATTTTTTTTAGAAAATATAATAGGAGCAGCCTGAAAATTATTTTGAGTATATACAGCAGATACAACACTTGGAGGATCGCTTTTAATTATTGCCAAATCATAATCATTATTTTTAAGCCCTGATTTCATTGCAGCAGAAGAAAATCCCAGCGGCATATCATACATTAAATAAATCCTCCTCTTCCGGATCTGCATCATCCTCTATTCTTTTTACTTTCCTATTTTCATAATTTATTCTCTTTCGTACAAAAAATCTAGTGTTCTTGCCGTTTTGTCTTTCCTGTATAATTCCAAAAGTTCCAGAACCAAGATAAACTATTTTATCTTCTTCTTCCATATCAGCAATATTATTCTCTTTAATTTCATTCAATATACACTCAAAATGAGCTAATTCTCCGCTGGCATTATGTCTTATAGCTTCTTCTATTATATAAATAGGTTCATTACATATAGGACATATAGGTCTTTCAACGTCCTCTTTCATACGTCTTTTAAGATAACTTTTTTCATATTCCTCTATGCTTTTTTCCTGATATTTATATTGGTTATTATATTTTTTCTTATAGAAGTTATTTTTATTTTTTTTATTATTATAAAATTTCTTATTGTTTTCTTTATTGTTGTTATTAAATTTTTTGAATTTCTTCTCTGACATTCATAAACCTTTTTTATATAAAGCAACACTATAATAGTATTGCTTTATATATAAAATATTAATTATTCATCAAAATCATCGTCATAATCATCTTCATCGTCATAATCATCGTCGTAGTCATCATCATCGTCATCGAAGTCGTCATCAAAATCATCATCGAAGTCATCGTCAAAGTCATCTATATCATCATCGTAATCGTCGTCATCGTCAAAGTCATCATCATAATCGTCTTCATCATCATAATCATCGTCAAAATCATCATCATCATCGAAGTCGTCATCGTCGAAGTCATCATCATCATCAAAATCGCCTTCATCGTCATAATCATCTTCATCATCATAGTCATCATCATAATCATCATAATCGTCATCAAAATCATCATCATCAAGTTTTGCAAAATAACCGTTATTTAATATATTGAGTTCGTCTAAAAAATAGATAGATTCTAATTCTTCCATCATTTGCTCCATAATTCGTAATTTTAAAGCTATAATAATACATAAGTTTTTTTTGTCAAGTATAAATGTATTTAATTTTTAAAAATTATTTAATATATAAAATTTACGGATTTTTTCATAATTTCATATCAAATATAGTTAATATATTATATTTGATTTATTATGTAATAAAATATATACTTTAAAAATATAATATTAAGGATAGTATTATGGATGATAAAAAACTATTAAATTTCATAAAAACAACTTCAAATTTACCATTAATAAAAATAGATAGAGATAAATATTTGGCAAAAGAATTCGCTGTAGAGTATCCTAAATTATTGCCATTAGTTTTGGAGAAAGGAGCTTATGATGCTGGAATACCTGATGATTATATAGAAAAAGTATCTAAAAATGCTATTAAATATGAAGTAAGTAAATCTACAACAATGTCTTTCTTATCAGGATTACCTGGAGGACTTGTAGGCATTGGAGCTATACCTGCTGATGTGGCTCAATTTTTAGGACATGCTATAAGAATAGCACAAAAGCTATGTTATATAGCTGGAATGCCTAGCTTTTCTTTTGGTGATGAAATGACAGATGAAGAGGCCTATTTAGTAGCTATATATTTAGGTGTTATGTTTGAAGATAAAGAAGCTATTTTAGCTTTAAACACAATAGGTAAAGTTCTAGGTACTGCTGCTGCTAAAGTTAACTTTGCGGTAACATCTATAATAGGCTATTCTGTGATTACTTCTTTACTTCCTAAATTGGCAGCTAAACTTGGTTCTGGTGTTTTTGCTAAAACTTTTGTGAAGGCTTTTCCTATAATAGGAGGCGCAGTATCCGGAGGAATTACTTATGTCAATTTAAATTCAATGTCATATAAGCTATATAAAAAATTAAAAGAAAGCAAAGCATCTATAGGACAACAATAAAAACTATCTAATATAATAAAAAATATTTTGATAAAGAATTTGATTTAAGTTATTCAAAATTATTTTCTGAGATATTGTATAAAGCTAATTATAATGCAGTAGTTACAATTTAAGTAATAGATAAAAAATTTTTATATATCAATATTATTTACTGCTTATATTGTAATACTGCGATAACAGGAATTCTATTCCTTTTGTTATACAATCAAAATAATTCTCTAAAAACTTTTATCAGAGGCTCACTATTTTGATTTATTATAATATAACTATAAATTATTACTTATCTTGTAATGCTGCGATTCCAGGTAATTCTATTCCTTCTATTATACAATCAAAATAGTTCGATAAAAAACCTCTGACAGCTAAAGCTATCAGAGGCTCACTATTTTGATTTATTATAATATAACTATAAATTATTACTTATCTTGTAATACTGCGATTCCAGGTAATTCTATTCCTTCAAGGAACTCTAAAGAAGCTCCGCCGCCTGTAGATACATGAGTCATCTTATCAGCAACGCCAGATTTATTAACAGCAGATACACTGTCTCCTCCTCCGATGATGCTTACAGCACCAGAATTAGCTATGAATTTAGCTACTTCAAAAGTACCTTTAGCAAAGTTAGCCATTTCAAATACACCTAATGGTCCATTCCAAACAACAGTTTTTGCTTTTTTAAGTATATCTTCAAGTTCTTTCAAAGTTTTAGGTCCAACGTCCATACCCATCCAGCCAGCAGGTATAGCATTAGAATCTACTGTTTTAATATTAGCATCATTGTCAAATTTATCAGCTATAACATTATCAACAGGTAAATATAAAGTTTTATTTAATTCTTTAGCCTTATCCATAATTTCTTTAGCTGTAGCAATATAATCATCTTCGCATAAAGAAGTACCTATTTCTAATCCTTTAGCTTTGAAGAAAGTATAAGCCATACCTCCTACAACGATTAAAGTATCTACTTTGTTAAGTAAGTTTTTAAGTACAGAAATTTTTGAAGAAACTTTAGCTCCTCCGATTATAGCTACAAAAGGACGCTCAGGATTAGCAACAGCATCACCTAAATATTGTATTTCTTTTTCCATTAAGAATCCAGCTACAGCAGGCATACCAGCTTTAGCAGATACTATACCAGCAGTAGAAGCATGTGCTCTGTGAGCAGTACCGAAAGCATCATTAACATAAACATCAGCTAAATCAGCTAATTGTTTAGAGAATGCAGCATCATTTTTCTCTTCTTCAGCATGATATCTTAAATTTTCAAGAAGTAATACATCACCTGCTTTTAATTCAGCAGCTTGTTTTTTTACCTCTTCACCTATACAATCATTAGCAAAAGAAACTTTATTGTTAGGAAGTTTAGTTTTTAAATAATCATAAACAGGTTTTAAAGAGTATTTAGGATTTGCTTCGCCTTTTGGTCTTCCTAAATGGCTCATAAGTATTAAACAAGCACCTTGAGAAAGTATATATTCAATAGTAGGCATAGCAGCATCTACTCTTGTAGTGTCTGTGATTTTAGAGTTTGTTTCTTTATCAAGAGGTACATTGAAGTCAACTCTCATTATGACTTTTTTACCTTTAATGTCTATATCTTTTACTGATTTTTTCATTATGAACTCCTTTATTATTGCTATGCTCGCCTCCACCTATAATTAGCAAATGAATAAATTTATTTACTTGTATGTGCCCCTATGGGGCGGCTTTGGCTCGCTTTTTTTATTATTGCTATTATTAATAAAAATTTAAAGGGTGCTATAATGAAATATAACACCCTTTTATTATAGCTTAACAATTATAATTATTACTAATTATTATTTTTTGTTATACATATATAATAATAAATCAATTACTCTGTTAGAATAACCCCATTCATTATCATACCAAGAAACAATTTTGAAGAATCTTTTTTCATCTTTCAAGTTGTTTTGAGTAGTAGCTAGAGAGTCATATATAGAACTTCTAGAGTCATGTATAAAGTCGCTAGATACTAATTCTTCGTTACAATAACCTAAAATGTCTTTTAAGTAAGTTTCAGAAGCTTTTTTCATTAATACATCGATTTCTTTAATAGAAGTTTCTTTTTCACTTCTGAAAGTTAAGTCTACAACAGATACGTCAGGAGTAGCAACTCTGAAACTCATACCTGTTAATTTACCTTTAGTAGCAGGTAAAACTTCTCCAACAGCTTTAGCAGCACCAGTAGTAGAAGGGATAGTGTTACAAGCAGCAGCACGTCCGCCTCTCCAGTCTTTTTTAGAAGGTCCGTCTACTGTTTTTTGAGTAGCAGTATAAGAGTGAATAGTAGTCATAAGACCTGTTTCTATTCCGATACCTTCTTTAAGAAGTACATGTACTATAGGAGCTAAACAGTTAGTAGTACAAGAAGCATTAGATACTACATGATGATTAGCAGGATCATATTCTTCATGGTTTACACCATATACAAAAGTTCTTAAATCGCCTTTACCAGGAGCTGAAATGATAACTTTTTTAGCACCTGCAGCTATATGACCTTCAGCTTTTTCTTTTTCTGTGAAAAGACCAGTAGATTCTATTACATACTCAACACCTAAAGCTTTCCAAGGAAGATCTTTTAATTCTTTAGTAGCACCTATACATTTAATTTTGTTGCCATTAACTACTAATACATCTTCGCCTTCTGTTGTGATGTCAGCTTTCATTCTGCCATGAACAGAGTCATATTTTAATTGATAAGCAAAATACTTAGCATCAGTACTAACATCTACTACACCAACTACTTCTATTTCTTTACCTAATAAACCGCGTTCTACCAATGCCTGAAAAACTAGACGTCCGATACGTCCGAAACCATTTATTGCTACTTTTACAGCCATAAATATACTCCTAAATTAAAATAATATCCTATACGCGAACATATAAAATTCACCTATTATGCTACCATAAATAAACGATTAAGTCAAGATTTTTTGTTTAATTTACTATTAAATATAAGAAGTTATTAATTATTTTTTTATTATAAATAATATATAATATATACTTTGATAATTAATAAAATAAAAAAACATCATTCTATTGAAAAAAAATCAAAATTCGTATAAAATAAACATAATATTTTAAAAATTACTTTAATAATTAGGATTAATAAATATGGAATATGAAGCAGTCATAGGATTAGAAGTGCATGTTCAGCTTAATACTAAAACTAAAGCATTCTGTTCATGCCCAAACACTTTCGGTGCTCCTGCAAACACTCTTACTTGTCCAAGATGTCAGGCTCACCCTGGTACTTTGCCTATAGTTAATAAAGAAATGGTGCATAAAACTATCAAAGCAGGACTTGCTACTAACTGCACTATTCAAAAGAAAAGCAGATTCGCTAGAAAACATTATTTCTACCCAGATTTGCCTTCTTACTATCAGATTACTCAAATGGACGAACCTATATGTACTGAAGGTCATCTTGATATAACTGTACTTAATGATGATGGTTCTTCTTATAATAAAAGTATAAGAATAAATAGAATACATATGGAAGAAGATGCTGGTAAACTTGTGCATGATGATACAGGAAGACCTTTAAGCTATGTAGATTTAAACCGTGCTGGTTGCTGCTTGATTGAATGCGTAAGTGAGCCGGATATTTCTACTGGTGAAGAAGCTTATCAATATTTAACAGAGCTTAAAAAAATATTCAAATATATTGATGTTTCTGACTGTAATATGGAAGAAGGTTCTTTAAGATGCGATGCTAACGTTTCTATACGTCCAAAAGGAAGTACAGAACTTGGTACTAAAACTGAAGTTAAAAACATGAACAGTTTTAGAAATGTAAGACTTGCTATTGACTATGAGATCAAAAGACAAATTAAAGCTTTAAACAATGGCGAGAAAATCTTACAAGAAACTAGACTTTACGATGCTAAAGAAAACACTACTAAAGGTATGCGTTCAAAAGAGGGTGCTGCAGATTACAGATATTTCCCAGACCCAGATATACCTCTTTTAGTTCTTAAAGATGAAGAGATTGAGCAGGCTAAAAAAGAGCTTCCAGAACTTCCTCAGCAAAAACGTGAAAGACTTAAAAAAGATTATGATTTACCGGATCAGGATATAGTTGTATTAACAGAAGATGCTGCATTAGCTGATTATTATGAAGCTGCAGTTAAAGCTTATCCTAAACAGCCTAAGAAAATAAGCAACTGGATAATGGTTGAAGTTAATGCATACTTAAACAAAAAACTTCAAACTATAAAAGATTTCAAACCTAAAGCAGAACATATTGCTGAAATATTCAAACTTATAGATGAAGGTGTTATAAGCGGTAAAATAGCAAAAGAGATTTTTGAAGATATGTGCGAAACAGGAGAAGCTCCTTCTGCTATAGTTGAGAAAAAAGGTATTAAACAAGTTAGCGATACTGGAGAACTTGAAACAATAATCAGAAAAGTTTTAGAAGAAAATCCTAAATCAGTAGCAGACTTCAAGGCAGGTAAAGAAAAATCATTCGGATTCTTAGTAGGTCAGACAATGAAAGCTACTAAAGGTCAAGGCAACCCTAAACTTGTTAATGAAGTTTTAAGAAAAATTTTAAGCGAATAATAAAAAGTTTTTATATTACAAAACCTCTAACAGATAAAACTATTATAGGTTTTGTAATATTTTCAATTTACTCACTATTTATACTAATAAAGTTTATTATATAAATATTTCATAACATTTATATAATTTTAAGTTATTAATTTTTTGATGAAAAAATAACAACTCTAGCACAACTTAATCTTTTTAAAACTGGAGTTTTTTCAAATATTGGTGCTATAAAATTAAGTAAATGAGCAAACCAATTAGGACAAAACATTGGAACTATATCTATATATTTATAATTTTTAATTTCCATACCTGCATTTTTTATCCATAATCTCAATCTATTCAATGTAAAAGATTTCTCATCATGTTCTCTATGATATTTTGATATTTTTTCTAAAATCTTCAATGCTGGAGCATATCCATTATTTTCTATAATCAATAAATTATCAGAATAATTAGAAGCTATAGAAATAGCTTTTTCCGGATCTGGCAAATGATGTAATACAGAAATTATAACAATACAATCAAATTTACTATTAATTTTCATATCATAAACATTCTGCACATCAAAAGCAATATTATTTATTCCTAAATCATTTTGTAATTTTTTAGCAGCACTAATTGCCTCTTCTGAAGGCTCAGTTGCCAATATGTTAGTTGTAGGATTTCTTTTAGCAAAATCTAATGAGAAAGTTCCATCACCGCACCCAATTTCTAAAATATTCTTACCTTCAAAATTGTACATTGATAACATCGTATCCATATTTTTTTTTTAGTAATAAATTCTGATACAGAACCATTGTTATATAAATAATTTCCACCTGTTTTTTATATCATAATTATATTTATCTATTATTTTTTATTATATATTAATATTCCTTCCGTAATTATACATTAATATAAACAACAGTTAAAATCATCTTATTATACTTCCTAAATAATAAGAATGATCTATATTCTTTTCTTTCTCTATATATTCTATATTTTCTTTTATATTAAAAATATTAATAAAATAATTATATATTTCTTTTGATAAAATACTTTGTAAACATATATTATTACCTTCACATGGAGCTTTTTTAGTCAAATATAAACATGGAGAACAGTAAATATTTGAATTTAATTTTATTTCATTTTTATAATTTGAAGCACCATAATGATTATGAGAACCTGGACCCCATATTGATATTATATTCACATTCTGAGCATAAGCAAAATGAAGCGGTCCTGAATCAGTTGTAATAAATAAATCAAATTTAGAAAGTAAATATATCGAAGCATTTAATGAAAATAATCCGGCTGTTATATATACATTGTTTACAATATTTTTATCCAATTTACTATATATTTCATTTTCTAAATAATTTTTTTCAGATGGGGATCCTATTAAAAATATATAAATATTTTTCTCTTTTATTTTTAAAATATTTTCTATAAGCTCTACAAAATATAAAGGAGGATATCTTCTCTCCAATGCAAGTTCACTAGCATTTGCATTAATACCAATATATATATCATTACTTTTTTTATTCAATTTATTTTCTATAAAATATTTTTCTATTTCCTCTTTATATACATCTTCAAATGAAAAACTAGGTAAAGTTTTATCATATATACTGCTATTAGTAAGATAATTGGAAATTTGCAAATAAATATCAGTTATATTCTTTTGATTATTAAAATAAAGCATATGAGTATATACTCCTATATGCCAATGAATATCATGTCTGAAAAATCCGTATCTGTTTCTTGAACATGACATTAAGGCTATACAGCTAGAATATCTTGAATAAACTTCCAAATCAATAAAAGCATCAACTTTCAATTTTATTAATTTTATAACCAGATTAAAAGTTGATAAAGCCATACTGAATATTCCATTATCATCAATTGTAAATATATCATCAACATTTCTTATTATATCAAATATATTCTTATTTTTTAGAGTTGTTAAATAATAAATCTTAGCATTAGGAAAAGTATTTTTTATATCTTTAATTATTACTTGAGATCTTACAATACTGCCAAGCCCTAGATATTTAGCAATTACAACATTTTTCACATTATCTTCTGTAGTTGTATGATCTCTTTTTAGAAATTTTCCAATAATAAATGATAATCTATCCAATATATATTCTAAACTTCCAAATAATCGCCTATCAACTTTTTGTTTAAAATCCAAAGAAAACATACTAAACCTTTTTAAGTATAACCAAAGATTCACCTAACATAACATTAAATCTAAAATTATTTATAACTGGTATTGAATTTACAATATTAAATATTTGAGTAATTGGAAATAGTTTATATACATTAAATTGATTTCTCATATATTTTATAGTCATAGTTTTAACAGCTGGCTTCATATATATAATTTCAAATCCTGTTTTTTTAGCTATAATTTCCATATTTTTTCTATTAAAATAAAATAGATGCTCTAATTTATATTGGGTCCACTTCTTTTTCATAACATTATGACTAAAAGAAACAGTATCAGGAATAGTAATCAAAATATACCCCCCCCCCGTATAATTTCTTAATAATTTGTTCGAAATTTTTAATATTGAAACAGGATCTTGTACATGTTCTAAAAGATCTGTCATTGTTATAACATCAAAAAAATTGTTCTCAAATGGAGCTGTTTCTAAAGTACCATTATATATTCTATCTTCACCAAATTTTTTCTTTGCTATAGAGCTTGAATATTCTGATATTTCTACACCATATGGCTCAAACCCCATTTCTTTTGCTTCCTCAAGTAAAAAACCGGACGCTGTACCTATATCTAATATATTTCCAGATTTCTTATATGGAAGTATTTTTTTTAACATATTTCTAAATGTAGATTTTTTCATCAATGCTACTTCATTATTTTCACCATCTTCCATACCCCAAGCTTTATAATAATCATTACTGTATATAGATTTTATCTCTTCAAAATTAGGCTGATTATATATAAACTCCAACTTACAATTTGGACAGCAAACAATATCTCTACCATTAACTTTTGATTTTATTTTCATATCACCTTCATAATCACACAAATAACATTTATACATATAACCCTCACAATATATTTTTTAATATTAATACAAAATCACCTGTAAAAAAAGGAAAATTAATTTTATTTATTATTGGTATCATATTAAATAAATAAATTAATTTAGAAATATTATTACCATTTCTATCTAATTGATTATATAAATAATCTAATTTTATGGATTTCATTAATGATGAATAATAAAGTATATCAAACCCTGTCATACTACATATTTTTTTCATACTTTCCAAATTAAAATAAAATAAATGCTCTGTATTATAATGAGGCCATTTCTTACCCATTATTTTATTAGTATATGAATCTGTATTAGGAGTAGTAATTAAAACATACCCATATTTTTTATCATTTTGATGGAGCATTTTTTTTGCTATATTTAGCATATCTATTGGATTTCTAAAATGTTCAATAACATCTATCATAGTAATGACATCAAAATCATTATTAAATTCGCATGTTTCTAAAGTACCATTATATATTCTATCCTCACCAATTCTTTTTTTTGCTATATCACTAGCATATTTTGATATCTCTAACCCATAAACATTAAAACCTAATAATTTTGCTTCTTCCAATAAAATTCCGCTTGAACATCCTATATCCAATAAATTTCCACTGCTGCAATATGGAAGTATTTTTTTTAAGATACCATTAAAAGTTTTTCTTTTCATTTTTATTATAGTATTTTCATCCATACCATTATCAAAACTGCAAGTAGGGTAATTATTACTAGAATATATCTCACTTAATTCTTCATCACTTGTTTGAGGATACATAAATTGTAATTTACAAGAAGGACATAATAATATATTTCTACCATTAACTTTTGATTTTATTTTCATATCACCTTCATAACCGCATAAATAACATTTAAACATATTACTCCCTTGTTAAACATACCTTACATATAGGAAGTTCTGCTATATTATCTTTAAGCAGTTTTACTCTCAAATCATGATAAGAATTCCATATTTCCAATATACTTTTTTCCATTACATTTCCCATAATGTATTTTTTAAAATAATCCTGACAGCAAAGTATAATGTCCCCATCTTTTGAAATGGTCAAACTTCTTATAGACTGGCATGTTTTATAAGGAGCTCTCCTTTTTTCATCTTTTATTTTTACAGCCCCACCTCTATTTTCTAAATAAAGTTCATTTGAAGTTTGAAGACGCATTTTTTCTTTTAATAATTCTTTTACAGGTTTTAATCTTTCTAAATTTCTTTCAGGATTTTTGTCATGTACAGTTATCAAAAATTTATCAACACCAGCATCAGATAATTCTTTTGCATTTTCAAGATTAAGTAAATCCCCATTACTTATTAAAAGCTGAGTTACTTCTGGAAGCTCTGACTTAATATATTTTGTAAATTCTATAAATCTATCATCAAATAGAGGTTCATTATATAATGTTAAATACAATACACCTGAATATTTAATATCTTTTAAATCTGATATTATTTTTTTAAAAATCTCCCATGACATAAATTCCTTAGGTGTTTCATAATCTTTATTTGGACAATAATGACACTTTCTATTACAATAGGTAGATATTTCTATAGCAACATTATGAAAAAAATATCTATCTTTATGTTTTATTAAACTTGAAATTTCTGAAAACTTTTTATAACCATCATAAGTAACCCTCCTATATAAATCAGGACTTATTTTCTCCAACTTTGTCAGAAAATATTTATCTAAAAACATTTTTAATTTTTTCATTATAAGTTTACCTTTTAAATAAAATTTTATTATATAATCTTTTTAGTCCTCCAACACTATATACAAAACTTATAAATGATATCAATGAAATTATTGAAACATATATAATAGGAGCAAAATACCTGCTTATAGGTGCCGGACTAAATAAAGTTACTATAACAAATGTAGCTATTGCTGAAAAAGAAGAACTAAATGCAAGCAAAAGTATTAAATTATTTTTATACTTTACAATATATAAAATACCTGATATTAAAAATAATAGTGAAGATATTAAAATAAAATATATACTATATATATTTGGCAATATATTAAACAATAATGTATAAGTTTTTTCTCTAAATTTAGAAAATGATATACCTTTATCAGTAAAAATGTAATTTTCTGTATTGAATTCATATCTCGTATTTTTTTCTTGAATAGCATTAGAACTAAATTGCCATATAGGCCAATTAACTAATTTATGAGCAAATAAAATATTATGTTTTATATAGTTTAAAGGATATTTAAATATATATTTAATCCATACTTTTTTTACATCTCTTAATTCTTCAAATTTGAAAATCTGAGTTTTATGACTAGGAAAATAAAATCCATCGGCTCCCATATGGTTTGAATAATTATTAGTATAAAATTCTTTCAAATCTTCAAATGTTTTTCCTTCTGCATACCAATCATTAGGTATTAAACTTCCATCATCAGACAGAACAGAGCATGATGCTATATTTGCTATATACATAAAATTTACTGCTTTTTTATAAGGGGATAAATCCTTAATAAAAATTCTAGGAAATATTGTATGTATCAATATAAGCAAAACAGCAAATATAAGCATTATAGAAGAATATGATAATAAATATTTTATAGTGCTTTGAAACTTTCTATTTTTTAGTATCAAATATGTTAAAACTAAAAACGCCGGATAAATTGTTACTATCATATTATGACGCCATAACAAAGCTAATAGCAGCACTATATATATAGCAATATAAAAAGCAATATTGATTTTTTTATTTTTTATATCTGCAAGCAATTTAAAAAATATCATACTATAGGCTAACCATGCATATATACTTGATGTAGCGTCCTTGGTTTGATCTATATTAAAGAAAAATATATTTGCTATAAAAGATAATAAAAACAATAATATAACTCTTTTTTTATTGAATTTTAAATATAGAGAGATTATTATTAAAGATATACCAGTATAGAAGCAAATTAAATTTATAAGTGTAAAGTAAAATGTATGATATCCGAATAAATGATAAAATATATCAGATGCAATATATAAAATTACAGGATGCCAATTACCATATATTCCCTTTGATGCATCACGCATAATCCCAATATGATCTGCTATTTGATAATAACCGGGAAAACAAAGCCAAAAATGAAATGCAAAAATTATGAATGCTAAAGCTATTGTAATTAATATAAATACTTTTTTATTAATGAAATTATCAACTTTTTCTTTATTGCTCAAATAGTAAAGGATATATAATATTATTAAAGCTATGATTAGTATTAAATATATGTGAGGATTTATATTTGTATAATAATAGGCATTATTTATAGAAGTATCTTTACTAATTTTATTATATGATGTAATTATTATGTTGTTAGAATCTTTTATATATAGATTATCTTCTGTTTGTTCTATTTTTATAGATTCAACTTCAATTTCACCATAAGGGAAACGAAAGTCTATGCGTGAATTATAAATATCTGAAGATGTTTCTATATCTGCAACTGCAGAATATATATTATAATCTTCTGATATATTATCAGTATTAGGTATTACATAGTATCCATTAACACTATCCAAGGCAAAATATATTTTCTTCCCATTTCCGTTAATATTTTTAATATTTAAATCTACTTTGTATTTCTCTCCTTTTGATGTCTGTAAATTATAATCAAAGATATTTTGTTCTGTAGAATTTGAATATATAACATTGTCGTTGCTTGATGAATAGACTTTTGCTAATATAAAATTACTTCCTGTATATATATCTTCTTTATAAGAAATTGGTTTATTTTTTATTTCAACAGAATAGCCATAATTTTTTATAAAATTAGGTTTTTCTTGCAATATTATTGGCTTTTCAGATATGTAAGACATAAAATTATCATAAAATATACTTTCTGAATATAATTTTGCCTTATAAACATATCCTAAGCTACTTTCATCAACTAATGTAAAATCTGATATATACCCTTTATGTTTTTGCATTCCAATAATATAAAATACTATAAATGCAACTATAAGAAATATTAATACTATACTATAAGATATAAATATTATTTTTTTGTTTTTGTCTGATAGATAATTTATAAAAAATAATAATGATATAATCAATAAAATTAATGAATACTTAATTATATCAGATTTAATTTTTAATATATAATTAACATTATCAATTTTTTCTTCAGTTATAATTTTATCAGAAATCAAATTACCAAAAGGGCTTCCATTATCATCAATTTTTATTTCTTTAATAAAATTATTATCTTCTAAAATTTTATTTATATCTAAATAAACACCATATATATCACTATTTCTAAATATTTTATCATAATATTTTATTCTAAATCCATAACTATAATTTGTAATAGAATCATTTGTAAATATAAATTGCTTTATAGATTCCTTGTCCAACTCTCCATCCAGCATAAATTTTTCTTTAATATCTAACAAACCATTTAATTTAAGAGTATAATTTATTTGATATTCATCAAATACAAAATCACCTAAATATCCAATTCTATTTTTATTGCCTAGTACTGAAAGAATTATTAGACTAAAAATACAAAGTATTAATAAAAATAAATATATTTTAAGGAATAATTCTTTAATTTTCATAAACTACTCCATAAAATACAAATATTGTATTTAAATTTATTAAAATATTTTTTGCAACAAATATAAACTGACTTAAGAAAGTAAAACTTGAGAATGTATAGTGTTTGTTTGTTTGTTTGTTTGTTTGTTTGTTTGTTTGTTTGTTTGTTTGTTTGTTTGTTTGTTTGTTTGTTTGTTTGTTTGTTTGTTTGTTTGTTTGTTTGTTTGTTTGTTTGTTTGTTCATAAGAATATCCATATTTTGTATATATTATATAATAATATAATAAATAATCAAGTATAAATAAATTATTACAAATATTCAAAAATTATGTTATATGAATTTAATTATTATTTAATGGAATTGTATTTAAATCTTCTATTTTCTGATATTACTCTTCCTACAGCATTCATTATCAAACCTGTAATTATGCATATACCAGATAATAATATTAAGCCTGTAGCAAGAACTGATGTAGCAACTGGAACAACACCAATATTTATAAATTGAATAATAAGCGGTATGCCATAATAAAAACCGCATAATGCAAATATAAAGGCTATTATCCACCAAAAAATGATAGGCTTTTCTGTCATAAGAAGATAAATCATAAGCCCCAATATTCTAAAACCATCTCTAAATGTATTAAGTTTAGAAAAAGAACCTTCCGGTCTGCTTTTATATTCTGCTTCCATCTCTCCTATTTGCAAACGCATCTGCATAGCAAATATAGTAAGTTCTGCCTCTATCTCAAAACCTTTTGAAGAACATGGAAATGTCTTTACAAATTTATTTGAAAAAACTCTATAGCCGCTCAATATATCATTTACATTATTCCCAAATAAAAACTTTGCAAATGATGTTATCATTTTATTTCCAAATGAATGACCTTTTCTGTATTTTCCAGCCTTACGAACCACTGTTACCATATCTAAATCATTGTCAATTAAATAATTAACTAATTTTGGTATAGCAGAAGCATCACATTCATTATCCCCATCTATAAGTATATAAATATCAGAATCAACTATAGAAAAAGCCTGCCTTACTACTTCACCCTTACCCTGATACATTACTTTTTTTACAATAGCTCCTGCCTCTTTTGCTATATTGTATGAATTATCTGTAGAATTATTATCAAATACATATATTTCACATTCAGGAGAATATTTTTTTATATCTTCAATAACTTGTTTTATAGTAAGCTCTTCATTATAGCATGGAATGATAGCAGAAACTTTCATTTATTTTTTACCTAATTATATTTGTATGAATTATACCATAACAACCTTAATAGTCAATTATACATTAATAATGTATAGTTTATTTAATATATAATATTTTTTAATTATTCATATCCGCTCTTTCAAATATACCCATAAATTGATCACCTATATTTTTGAATGAAAAATACCTTAATAATATATAAACTATATTATTTTTTTGTTTTATAGAGAATTTCCATAAAGAGCTTTCATTATGCAGTGTAAAATTTTTATTAAGCCAATCTCTGCCTAAATGAGAATAAAATGGAAAACCAGCATAAAAAGTTTTTAGTGTTTTAAATCCATTATCATTCATAAATTTTTTCAATTTGACCTTTTTGAAATTTCCTTAAATGTACAATATGAACTTTATAATCTCTTATTTTTCCTGTAGACACTGATATTAATATAATTATTACCATTTTATATCTATATTAAGCTTATTAATTAAAAAAAGATAAAACATTAAAAATAATTTGAACATTCCAATTTTATACAAAAGACGGCATCCCCAAAGTCCTAACCCTTTTATACCATGTTTAGAAAAAGCATGAAATAAGTTTAAATATTTCAGCTTCTTCCAATTACTAAAGTTATTATCAAAATATTCTTTTGTTAGTTTTATATATTCATTAATATTACATAATTTATTTCTGTACACTCTGAAAGGCATAGATATTCCTATATGTATAAATACGAATAGAGTAAGAATATCAATATCAATTAAATTATTTTTTAAATAATCTTGTTTAATATTTACAAGCTCATCTCTGAATTTTTTCATCTCATCAAGTACTAAATGAACATTTATTGTAGAAGAATTATAAACTCTATATCTTATTAATATGTCATTAGTAAATGCTAATTTTTTAGTATACTGATAAATGTCTATCATAAATAAAGGATCATCTACTCCGCATACATTTTTAAATCTAAAATCTTTTATAAAATCATATCTAATTAATTTGTTCCAAAATGCTGTATTAAAAAAAGCTAAATCATCATTAAAGTCTTTTTTTTCTAAATATTGATATTTGTTATTAGTCATTTCTTTGCAGTATACTTTTAATGTTTCTGCATCGAATCTTTCATAACCGCAAAATGTAATATCTGCATTATTATTCTCAGCTGTGATGAATAATTTTTCTAAAAAATTATTTTCTATATCATCATCTCCATCCAAAAATATTATATATTTTCCTGTAATAAGTCCGCTCTCTAATGCTTTGTTTCTAGTATTAGCAGGAGCCCCTGTATTTTGAGGCATAAATATATATTTTATTTTTTCACTAAATTTATCAGCATATTCAAGTATTATTTTTTGAGTATTATCTTTAGAGCAATCATCTACAATAATTATATCAAAATCTTGAAATGTCTGATTGATAAGAGAATCTAAACATCTAGCTATATATTTTTCTGTATTATATGTAGTTACTATTACTGTTATCATATAAAAAATTTATCAAAAATTGTATTTAGCATTGATAATATTATAAATATTATTTTATTATCTAACTCGACTTTAAAATTTATACGTTTAAAATAATATAAATACTAAAAATATAATAGGAAAAAATATCTTCCTTGAACACAACTTATATAATATGAATTAATAGGAGTCAAAGTTAAATATAATCCTGTTAATATTAATGTATAAATTATAAAAGATATTATTTTTAAATCAAGTTTGATTTTTATGCAATAATAATCAACATAGAATAATTCTAACTTTTTGAATTTCTTTTATTTTTCAAGGCATAAAAATACCAATGCAGATATTTAGGCAGCCATGAAAATAGTTTAAACCTAGATTCTCCGCTGGTTCTATCTCTCCAAGTAGATGGTATTTCTGCGATTTTACATCCCATAGCATATGCTTTTACAGTTATCTCCATTCCAAGTTCAAAGCCGCCATTACTTTCAATTGTGATGCTGTCTAAAACTTTTCTGGAATACATTTTAAAACTATTAGATATATCATGAGTATTTATACCTGTTAATATATGAAGGCTTATACCTGCGGTTCTTGACATTAAACCTTTGAAAAATGGTCCACCTATTTGTCTGCCACCTTTCATATACCTAGATCCGCATACTAAATCATAACCTTCCTCTGTTATTTTTTTATACATATTATCAACGATTTCCAAACTATCAGATAAATCAGCCATTATTACTAAAACAGGATTATTATTTTCTAAATATAATCCTGTTTTAATGGCATTTAAAACACCTCTTCCATATTTATTTTTTAATAAATTTATATCAAAATTATACAATTCTTTTATTTTATTAACTTCTTCTAAAGTATTATCTTCATCAAAGTCATATATTATAAATACAGATATAGGTACTTTGATATTATTTTTTATTTCATCAAATAGTTTTTTTATATTATCTTTTTCATTATAAACCGGAACAATAACATTTAACATTTTTATATATTTCCAAATTTAATTTGCTCTTTGATCCAAGGGATAACTTCATCTAACATTTCAGATAAAGTAGTAGTAGCTTCAAAACCTAATATTCTTTTAGCTTTTTCAACAGATGGTACTCTTTTTTGAACATCATATTGATAAGGTTCATCAGATACAAAATTTAAAGGCTTATCCCCATTAATCTTTTTCCATATAACAGCAGCTAATTCTTTAACTGTAGTAGATTGAGCTGTAGATATATTGAAATCTTCATTAATAGCTTTATCACTTTCAATACAAGTAACTATTCCTCTAGCTAAATCTCCTCCATAAGTATAATGTCTTATTTGATTTCCGCTTCCTAATATATGTAAAGGATCTTGTCCTTTTAATACCTTCTGTACTAAATCTGGTACAACATGGCTCATAGCTAATTTCACATTACCTGAATTTATCTCTTTTTCATTTTTAGCTCTTCTTTCACCTATTCCTACACAATTAAATGGTCTTATTATCGTATATGGAAGTTTATACTGTTCATAAGCACCTTTAGTAAAATATTCACAGGCTAACTTTTGAAAACCATAAGTAGATAAAGGAGGAGGACATTTAAATTGCTCGCCTTCTTCTGTAGGGTAAGTAGAAGTGGATTCAAATACCATAGAAGATGATAAAACATTAATTTTCTTTAGTTTTTTATTTTTGAATGCCCATATAGCACTGTCAAAAGTAGAAGCTATAATTTTTTCATTTTCAGCAAGCAAATCATAAGCATACTCATGAAAATAAGTTATACCTCCTATCATAGCGGCTATTGCCACAACTTGATCGCAATCCTCAATTAAATTTTTCATCAAGTTTATATCTTTTACATCACCATCAACTTTTGTAAATTTAGGGTGATTATCATAACTTTTCTCTAAATAACCATATTTACTATAATTGTCTATACCAATAACCTCATGGCCTCTTTCTAAAAGCTGATCAACTAAATATCCGGATATAAATCCAGCTGAACCTGTAATTAAAATTTTCATATTTTATTCCTTTATAATTAATTTTTTTTGCTACAATAAAAAATTGTTTTCCAAATATTTTCCAAAATATTGGAAGTTTTAAATATAGCCATATTAAAAATGTATTCTTGTGCAGTTTAATTTTGGTAGAAAAAGATAAAAATCTATCAACCGCTTTTTAAATAAATTATATAATTCCTCCATTACCTAATAAATTCCAAACATCTACTATTTTTTTATCAGTCTTTATATCCTTATATATCTTATGCGGTGCACCAATTATAAATATATCTGATTTTTCTATAATTTCTTCTAAAGATATTAAATCATTATCTTTAACATAAGGATCTGAACATAATACTTTTTTAGATGAAATAGACAAAATCTTTTTTAATTTGTAACTTAAAGATTCTCTTATATCATCAGATTCTGATTTAAATGCCATACCTAATATTCCAACCGTTAATTCTTTTAAATTATGTTTTAAAGATAAAGATTTAACTATATAATTAGGAAGCCCCTCATTTATAAGCATTGCAGTGTGTCCTAAATAAAAATTACCGTTATTAAAAGCTCCAAGCTGCATTGAGTCTTTAAAAAGACATGGACCTGCTGCAAATCCTGCCTTTGGAAAATCTTTAGTACGAGGATAATTAAATGTCATAGCATCGTAAATCTTATAAAAATCTAAGCCATAATCATTAGCTATCATATAAAATTGATTAGATACCGAGAACTTTATATATCTCCATACATTAGTAAATAATTTAGTAACTTCCGCTTCCATAGGTTCTAAAACTATTATATCTTTTGTCAATAAAGAAAATAATTCCCTGGCTCTTTCCAATCCTTTATCTGTAAATGAAGATATTATTTGCGGAAGATTATATAATTCTTCCATAGCTTTACCTTCAAGAATTCTCTCAGGGCAAAATGCTATATCAGGAGTCAAATTATGCTCTAAAAACCAATCTCTTATTTTTGATGATATACCAGGATAAACAGTGGAACGAAGTATTATTAATTGATCATTATTAATATAAGGTACTAATTCATCTATCATTCTTTTTATATTAGAAAAAGTAGGATTTAAATGCTCATCAACAGGAGTACCAACTATAATTATTACTATTTTTGAATCTTTAATTACATCAGGTTTCAAACTCAAACTTAAAGTCCTATCTTTAAGAACTTTTTTAAGCATATCTTCCATATTTTCCTCATAAAAAGGAATTATACCATTAATAACATCATTATATACTTTTTCATTAATATCATAAATGCAAACTTTTTTACCTTCATTTGCTAATGCTATTGATAATGGAAGTCCCACATGGCCAAGCCCGCCTATTACTGATACATCATACATAATATACTATTCTCCTTTTTCATTATTGTCTTTTAGATAATCATATTTACTGTAAAACACATTAAAGTTATATTTTTCTAATACTGAAAATCTATTTTTTAGATCATTCAAAGTTCCCCATGGATATATTCCTGAAAGATAGTCTCTATTTTGAAAATTTTTATAATTTACAAGTCTATACTGCAGTATTTTTCTTACTCTATATTCATTATATAAACTATTTAATGCCGGTATTGAATTATTCATAAAAATAATGACTGATATAACAAATATAAAATTTTTATATTTATAAAATATATTTGTAAAATTATTGAAATAAAGAATAAATAGTGCTATAGGAAGCAAATTAGTAAATGTTACATATCTTGAAGCTACACCATAAGATGATCTAGAAATTGTTATTGACAATATAAATCCGTATGAAAATATTAATAATAATAAAGGAAATATATTATCAACTATTTTTTTATTAATAATTAAATAAATAGTTATAAAAATACTTAAAAGAAATAATACTATACCTAAAAATAAATTTTTATATATAGAAGATGATATTGCTATAAAAAAAGTATTAGTTATTTGTGATGAAAAAGAGAATTCCTCATTTGATGGTTTATGATAACCATAAAAATATAATATAAAACAACTTATTCCAAATAATAATATCATTATTAATGACTTTTTATTGATATTACTTATTTCTTTAGATAGGAAAAATAATACTAATAAAATCAAAAAAGACATCCATATTATTAAACCTTGAGCAGATGAAAATGATGCTATTATGCCAAATATAATAGTAAATATAATATAAACTTTTTTATTATTTATGGTATAAAGATAATAAAAATAAAAACTTAAAACCGTTGCAGTAAATATTATATACCAAGCTATTTGAAATGACCATATTGTATTTTCTCTTTGTCTTAGAGAAAATAAAATTACAAATAAAAATGACATTAAAATGCTGATATATCTATTATCTTTTTTATAAAAATATTTTATGATAAAAAAACATCCTACTATATATATAATAAAAGATATATATGTTATTACAGTTGTATTCCATTTAGTTAATTCAAGTATAGGAAGAGAAATTATTCTTGAAAAAAATATTCTATGTTCATTATGCTGATTAAATAAAAATGATAAAAGTTCAAATATATTTTTATTAGAATTTTTAATGATATCATAATAATTTACTAATTCCCATTCATCTGCCACAACAATATTTACAGATCCTACTATTAAATATATTAGATAAATTAATATAGATGAAGCAAATATAACATATAAAGAGGCATTTATATTGACTAACAACAATATGATAAATATAGATATTACAGCAATAGTTATTAATTTTTTATCGGGATTAAGATTATAACTAATTTCTAAACTACTATCTTCTAAAGAATTATTAGAAGTAAATACTATATAATCATTTTCCAAATTTAAATTATTATTTAAATTTTCAAGCAATATAGACTTTATTTCTGTAATTCCTTTGGGCATAATAAAACGTAATGAATATGAATTATCAGTATTATAATTAATTTCTCTTGTATCTGTTAATACTATATAATCATTGGAAGAATTTTCTTTAATTGTATTTCTAAATAAATTATTTCCATTAAGACTCCACTTTATTATACTGCTTTCAGGTATTTGCTTTGCTAATATAGTTATTTTATATTTGTCTCCAATAGAGAAATTTGGAAACTCTATATTATAATAATAAATATTATTATCCGCTTCATTGTATATTATAAAACTATTATTATCTGTATAATAAATGTTTGTATTTTGTACATAATGACTTTCTGGTTTATTAGTAATTTCTAAAGAATAACCATAGTATTTTATTATATTAGTATTGTTTAATGCTGCTGTATTAATATGAAATAAGTTACTGAATTTTTTTATTTTAGCTTTATAAATATATCCAACATTACTTTTATTTATAAGTTCTATATCTGTTAATTTTGATTTATGCTTTATGCTTGATGTTATTATTACAAACAATATAAATACTACGGTTAATGATGAATACAATATAATTATATATTTTTTATGATTAATAAAAAAAGAAATAATTATATTAATTATATATAATAATGATTTTCTAAATCTTTCTTGAAAAATCAAATATAAAAATAATAAAAATACAAACAATAATAATAGATTTGTTTTTATTCTTAAAGTATAATAAACATTATCAATATTTTCTTCATTATTAAAGGCTTTAGAAGAAATCAAATCACCATAAGGACCACCATTTTTACGCATTTCAATTTCTTCAATAAAATTATTATCTTTTATAATTTTATTAATATCTATATAAACATTATAAATATCATTATTTCTAAATACTTTATCATAATATTTTATTCTAAAACTATAACTATAATTTGTAATAGAATCATTTGTAAATATAAAATTATTTATGGATTTATAATCTAGTTTCCCATCCACTATAAAATTATCTTTAATATTTAATAATCCATTTATTCTAAGAGTATTATCTATATTATATTCAAAATCTCCTAAATATCCTATTCTATTTTTATTGCCCAATAAATAAAAAATTATTAAACTTAAAATGGAAAGTATTATAATAAATAAATATATTTTAAGGAATAATTTTTTAATTTTCATTTTTTATTCCATAAAATAAAGTTATCAAATTGATATTGAATAAAATGTTTTTTGCAACAAGTATAGATCTGCTTAAGAAAGTAAAACTTGAGAATGTAAAGAGTTTGTTTGTTTGTTTGTTTGTTTGTTTGTTTGTTTGTTTGTTTGTTTGTCATACTTTCTCCGCTATATTCAAATATTTTATCATAAATAAACCTATAGTCAACTATTATAAGCATTCTAATTTAATTAAACATATTATTAATTTATAATAATATATTTTAAAATTATTTTATATCTATTTTATTTCTACTATATCAATATTAATGTATATTTTTTTCTTGTATAATTTCAATCCTTTTCCATAAAACCTTATTGTTTTTACACTATCTTCCATTTTATTATTAAATATACTTTCAAATTCATATAGTGAAGTTGGTAATTTATTTATAATCATTCCATTTTTTAACATAGGAAGCAAAATTCTAAATGAATATTTCTTACCGCTATAAGTTTCTATTTCAGCGGAAATAGGAGGTATTTGATAAACCAATTTTGCTATTTTACCAAAAATATTTAATTTCATATCTGCTTTCAATATCAAATAAGTATTATCATTTGTTATATTTTCAATATTTATTTTATCTTCATAAATATTTATTTTCTGTGTATAATTTGATTGTAAATTATTATTTAATTTAATCTCTCTTTTTTTTAACAGCATGTATATGCCATCATATATATCATAGACATCATAATTATTGTATATTTTTTGATAAGTTAATGGGGTATCCGTTAATGTAAGTCTTCTATCTATAGTTCCCCATTCAAATATGATATATTCCGGAGAATTTTCATTATCAAAAAAATCAGAATTCAATTTATCTAAATATGGAGTATAAATTGAATATGACTGAAATATAGGCATAGGTTTAAAATTCAAGTTATTATTACAAACATAAGATACTTCAATTGGATATATTGTAACTGTATTAGTTGATATCTCACTAAGCATTTCATTAGGAAGTTTTATTAATCTATCAGATTCGTATTGCTTATTATCATTTAATTTATTTATACTATAAGCTATACTATCATATTTTCCTGTAAATAAAAAATTAAATATATTAACTATATTAACATTATTAATTATCGAAACAGCAAAAATCATGATAACTATAAATAGTTTTAATTTTGTTTTCTCATTTATTGTAGATAATACTAGGATAGAAGAAATAAACAAAAATGGCGGAGCAAAAATCCAATCATGTCTTACAAATGCATGTTTGAAATTCAAATAAAATAATATACCGCATAAAGACATATAAAGCCACTTTTGATCTTTTTTACGAAAATAATAAATTATTAAATACACATATATTATTGCAAATATATACCCTATTAAAATATTGTACCATTTTTTACTTTCAACGCTCATTGAATATATATAGCCAGAACTTATTTCAATAGAAGATTTAAAATAATTATAAAAATCTAATATATTCCTGTTATATATCAGATATATAACAGGAATTAAAATTAAACTAAATAATAGTATAACGCTGTAATTTATAATGGATTTTTTATCTCTATAAATTATAACATATACTAAATATATTATTAGCATAGATACATTCAACAATCCGCTGGATACTTTAATAAAAAATGCTATAGCCATTAATATACCTGCTATAATATATGGAATATATTTGTAATTACTTTTACTATCTATTATTAATAATATAGCTATTAAAAATGATATATAATAATCAAATAAACTATAAAATATACCAAGACTAAAATAATATAGAAAAGGCATAATTAAAAACATTATATTTAAATTATCATATTTTTCTATTAATTTATAAATAGCAAGTATAAATATTATATAAATAATAATTTTAAATATAAAACTTATTATTAAATTATTA
This sequence comes from Brachyspira hyodysenteriae ATCC 27164, assembly GCF_001676785.2. Classification (NCBI taxonomy): domain Bacteria; kingdom Pseudomonadati; phylum Spirochaetota; class Spirochaetia; order Brachyspirales; family Brachyspiraceae; genus Brachyspira; species Brachyspira hyodysenteriae. Next base: position 2,946,367 of record NZ_CP015910.2, read on the forward strand.
TCAAGATTAATCGGAGATATTAAATATCCTAAAAATCCATAAGTAAATACTATATCTTTTCCGAATTTAAATCCTAATTTATCAGCAGCATTAATGAAATACATCCAAGATGGATCTAAACCATTCGCTACTAATATATTACTAATAGTTGGAAATGAAATAAAAGAGAATATTAGTATAAAAATATATTTATAATATTTTTGAATAAAGTTATTTTTACTAAGAATTAAGCAAATAAATATTAAATAAAAATATAATATAATATTAACAATATTTTTTAAAATATCGTTAATATCTATACTATATTCTACAGTGCTATTAGAAACCGTTTTAATATCTATATTATTTTCTAATCTTAATATCAATTCTTCATCTTCAATACTAAAGCTAGATTTATCTTCATAATCAATAATACTGATACTTTTTAGATTAATATTAAATAAATTACTATCCGTATAATTATCTATTTTTACTTTATAAATACTATCAAAATTATTTTTCATTACTAGATCATAATATGATAATCTGCTTTTAAATTTATAATTTATCAATAATAAATTTGACACTATTAATAAAATAATAATTGAAGAAAATAAAGTAAAAATTAATTTAAAATATTTATAATTTATAAAGAAATTATAAAATATTATTAATTTTTTATAAAAAGTTAAATACAAATACATTAATATCATTATTATAATTGTAACTGTAATAACATTTCTAACTTTTAAAGTATAACTTATATTATCAATTTTTTCTCCATTTATTATTTTATCAGAAATTAGTTCTCCATACGGACTTCCATTTTTTTGCATTTTAATTTTTTTAATAAAATTATGTTCTTGAAAAATTTTATTTGTATCTAAATAAACACCATATATATCACTATTTCTAAATACTTTATCATAATATTTTATTCTAAAATCATAACTATAATTTGTAATAGAATCATTTGTAAATATAAAGTTTTTTATAGATTTTTTGTCTAGAATTCCATCTATTATAAAATTATCTCTGATGTTTAACAAACCATTTAATTTAAGAGTATTATTTATTTGATATTCATCAAATATAAATTCTCCTAAATACCCTATTCTATTTTTATTACCTAATACTGAAAGAACTATTAAAGATAAACTGCAAAGTATTAATAAAAATAAATATATTTTTAGGAATAATTTATTATTTTTCACAAACTACTCCATAAAATACAAAGATGTATTTAGATTGATAAATTTTTTTTTGTATATTTAGATAAATTAGACTAGAAAATAAATTTAGGCTTGTTGCTTGTTGCTTGTTGCTTGTTGCTTGTTGCTTGTTGCTTGTTGCTTGTCATAAGAGCTCCGATTTTAAATCATTATATAGTATATAAAAAAATAATCAAGTATATATTAATAATAATCGAATAATAGCATATGTTTATAAAAGAGTATTAATTTATGGAACTCTTTTTTATTTTGATATATAATAAGAATATCATAGTGTAAAGGGTTATTTATGTCTGATGAAAATGCTATAGAATTATTAGATGAATCTCCTTCTGAAGAATTAAGTGATTCATTACCTCATAAACAAACATGTAATAATATTTTAAATATAATTAATAATAAAAAGTTATTAAGAAAGGTAATATTATTAAGCGGAGTTAGAGGAGCAGGAAAAACTACAATAATACAAAAACTTATAAAAGAAAATGAAAAAGATAAAAATAAAGTATTTATAACAATAGATGCATGGAATGCTCCTGAAGATGTTCTAAAAAAAGAATTTTTAAGATGTTTATATAGAGGAATAAACAATAATGGTAATAAAAAATTGCAAAAGAAAATAGATTATAATATAAAAGCTATAAATACAATAAAAAAAGAAACTACTGCAAATATCAGCAGTTTTACAATAATAATTTATTCTTTTATATTTATACTAATTCCTATATTCATTCCTATTTTGACAACTGATAAATTATTATCACTAATATTAGAAAAAATAAAATATATTGATATAAATAATATTATCACTTTTTTTATAGAACATTTTTCAATAGCTGTATTAATATCAATTATTTTATTTATTGTATCTGCTCTATTTTTTTATATGATTATTTTTCCATCAAAAATAACAAAAATATTATTTCCTTTTTTATATGGTTCTTCAGATAGTTATTCAGAGTATGAAGAAGGAAAAGATTTTACTCCTTATCAATTTGAAAAATTTATAAAAGATTTTTATAAATTATATTCAGATTTTTTTGATAAAAAAGATATAGTAATTGCGGTTGATAATATTGACAGACTTTCAAAAGAAGAAGAAGAAAAATTTATTTCATCATTATATACTTTTATGGACTGTATGCAGAAAAAATCTAATAATATCAATACTTGGTTTATATTAGCTATTGATAAAAAAAGTATAGGAAAAAATGACAATAATGTAGATAATTCATTTTATGATAAATTAAGTCCTTACGAAGAATCAATACCAGAAATGAATAAAGATATAGTAAATGACTTCTATTTTAATAAAATTAATAATAAATACAATGGTATTTTTAGTAATGATATGCTTATTAATTTAAGAAATTGCGATACTAAAAGTTTTTTAGATTGTATAAAAAATTATGAGCCATAAAATAATAGGGATATATTTATGGAATACTATTATACTCCAAGATTAATAAAAAAATTTATAAATCAGATTGAAATTAATTATAAAGAAAATTTAATTAACGTAGATTCAAATAAAAATAAAGAAACTATGTTTTTAGCTTCTACAATAGTATCGGCTATGCAGATTTTTAATAGAGAAGATATTAGAGATAATATAATAAATTTGATTGATGATTTACCGCCAATATTTAATTATACAGAAAAATATCAAAAACAATTTAGTATTTTTTCAAAAAATAATGATGATAATAATAAAAAAAATGAGCAATACAAAGAAATAATAAATAAATATATTGAAGATTTTTCAGGAAAAAATATTTATATAGACAGAAAGCTGCTTAAAGAGTACATAAAAATAATTTTTTATAAAGAAAAAATACCAAATAAAGAAGCTTTTTCTAATTTAATATCAAAATATTATGAAGGAAAAGAAAATATGGAAAATATTATTACAAAAATAAATAAATATTTTTCTATTTTTTCATCAGATATTTTATTAAAAAACTTGCAAGATGCTATTTTAGAAATTATTGATGATAAAAATATTTATCACATAGCAAATATATTAAAAGAACTAAATGAATCATTAAAAAAATATGAAATTAATTTCTTAGAAAACAGTCAAAAATTAGCAGATAAGATTTTGCAATACAATGCTGATAAATATGATACTTATTATATTAATGGAATCAATAATATATTTTATATTTATGTAAATTTCATTAACAAAGATATTTATAAAAATATTATTGGAGATATATTTAATAATGTTTTGCATCAATATCAAACAAATAAATATAATTATAATAAAGTTACAAATTTACTATTTGACTTTATAAAAATAATAGTATCTAATAATAAAAATTTTAATATAAATGATTACGACTTTTTAATAGATTACATAAATAAAAATAATGGTTATATTTATTTATTATTAGGTAATTATGAAAATTCTATTAATAGTGAAGGTAATTGTTATTATTTATTTAGCGTATTTAATATGGAAATTAAAAAAAATATATTTAACTTATTTTATAATGAAAATATAAGTAATATCATTGATATTATGTTGAAAGGACTTACAACAAATACTTTGCATAAAACAATAACTACAAACAACATAAATATAAATGATATAGTTATTGCTAATGGAGATATATGGATTTTGCTTTTTAATGATTTATATGCATCAGAAAAGATTGATAAAGATAATTCGTATAAATTAATAAATATTGGTTTTGAATTAATTTCAAAAGAAAAACAATATATATTATATTTTATAGCATTTGATTATTTTTATAGATATAAAGAATTTCCAATAGATAATGAAAAAATGAAAAAACTTAAGCCAAGAAACTATGTATATATAATAATTATGTGTATTTATAAATATATAAATAAAGATAATATCATATATGATAATATAAACAAAACAGTGATAAAAAATATCATTTATAATTTTAATCAATTTAGATTAAATGAGTTAATGGTAAATAGTTTTAATATTATAGATTATATTATAAATAATATTTATAATGAATCAGAGAATAAAGAAGATGATGAATATTATCAAGATTTAAAAAAACTAAAAGATGATTTTAAAAATAATATAAATCATTCATAGGATCAATAATTAATACAAAATTTGAAAATTTACATTTTATTTACTATATTTAAAATATATATTAATTATAAGGACTATTAATGACTATAGAAAAATTATCAAAAATGATTGAAGTATCAAGCGGAAAGGTTTTGGCTGATTTGGTAATAAGAAACTGTAAGGTAGTAGACCCAATATCAGCTACTATTACAGATGCAGATATTGCCATTGTTGATGATTATATTGTAGGGGTGGGTTCTTATAATGGAAAAGAAGTTATTGATGCTAAAGGCTCTTATGCTACAAGCGGACTTATAGATTCGCATGTACATATAGAATCATCTTTATGCACGCCTGTTAATTTTGCTGAAGTGGTTATTCCTTTCGGCACTACTTTAATTGTAACAGACCCTCATGAAATTGCCAATGTATGCGGTATTGACGGTATTAAATTTATGATAGAGTCTTCCAAAAAAAGTCCATTAAAATGTAAGTTTATGCTTTCTTCTTGCGTGCCTGCTGTTGGTTTTGAGGATTCTGGAGCTGTACTTGATTCTAAAGTAATAGAGGAGTTTATAAATGATGAAGATATATTTGGGCTTGCTGAGATGATGAATGCTCCCGGAGTATTATCTTGTGATAAAGATGTACTTAAAAAATTACTTGCGGCAATCAATGCTGATAAAATTATAGACGGGCATGGTGTTATGCTTGGAGGAAAGACAGTAAATGCTTATAGAGCTGCCGGAGTTTATACTGATCATGAATGCGTATCTGCTAAAGATTTGAAGTCAAGAATATCCAATGGAATGTATGTACTTTTAAGGCAAGGTTCTGCAGCACAGAATTTGGCTTCACTTTTACAAGGAGTTAATCAAAGCAATGCAAGAAGATGTGCAATGTGTACAGATGATAAGCATTTGGATCATATTATTGAAAACGGGCATATATCTCATAATTTAAAAATAGCAGTTGAACATGGTCTTGATGTATTTAATGCTATTGCTATGGCTACTATTAATGCGGCAGAATGCTACAGACTTAAAAATATTGGTTTAGTTGCTTCAGGATATAAGGCTGATATTGTTTTATTTAATGATTTAAAAGATTTCAAAGCTAATAAAGTTTTTATAGACGGAAAATTAGCTGCAGAAAATAGAAAAGCTTTATTTAAAGTAGAAAAAGATAATTATAATGATAATATTTTTAGTACAATTAACATTGCTCCTATTACAGTTGATGATATACAGATAAAATTAAAATCTGATGAAGCTAATGTTATAAGGATAGTTAATAAAGATTTAGTTACAGAGAAAAGCGTAAGGATAGTAGGATTTGAAAACGGATATTTTAAATACAGAAAGAGTGTTGATATATTAAAATTGGTTGTTGTTGAAAGGCATAAAGCAACTGGTAAAATAGGTTTAGGATTGATAGAAAATTACAAATTAAAAAACGGTGCTATTGCTACAAGTGTATCTCATGACTCTCATAACATAATAGCGGTAGGCGACAATGATGAAGATATAATACTTGCCATAAAAGAAATAGAAAAATGTTCAGGCGGAATAACTGTTGTAAAAAACGGAAAAGTTCTTGATACATTACAATTAAAAATAGCAGGCATTATGTCTGATGATTCTCCTTATGAGATAGTAAAGAAAATATATTCTATGCATGAGCTTGCCTACAATGAACTTAATATTAACAGAGAAATAGATCCTTTCATGACTTTATCATTTATGGCATTGCCTGTTATACCTGAAATAAAACTTACAACAAACGGGCTTTTTGATGTAAAAGAGTTTAATTTTATAGATGTAAGTGCATAATTTAATTATTATTTTCATTACCGCACGGTGAGCAGATTTTTAAATATAATAAAATTTGTATTATTAATTAACTCATATTTTAAATTTCGTTTAACGTGCGTCATATGAATTCTAAATTTAAAAAAACTTGGGCGGGTGCTAACAAATTCTAAACTAGTCAATAAAAAAATAAAAAACAAAATCGCAAATTAAGATTATAAAAAATAGAGGGCGGGCAAATGTAATTAAGTTTCATATGCTCACACTCTATTAATTTATTTTTTATATCTAATAAAATATACTGCAATAATTACTGCATATGCTTCCAAATGTTATTAAGTTTATCCTGCATAATAAGTGAAGATATATTAACTGCATATATTAATCCAGATGGAATGATATATATAAATGAAGTTATTAATGCTTCATCTGAAGTATATGATTCATAACTTATAACAAGTAATAATCCCCTAAATATCATACCTCCCCACCACATTAAAGCAATAATTATATCTATTACTACTAAAATAATTGTTTTATCTTCGGTATTATTCATACCTGCTTTTGCTGGAAGTTCTTTATAAACAATTTTTCCATATTTATAATACCAATATTTGAAATAAAGTCCGCATGTTATTATACCAAGCAGTATTTCGAGTGTAGGATTTAAATCTTCTCTTTCGCTGCACATCTTTATTTCAACTGATGTTTGATAAATCCAATAAATATAGTATATTCCGCAAGTTACTATATTTAATAGAAGCATTATTGGTATAGGTCTTATTGTTCCTTTTTTCATGGTAACTCCTATTATTGCTAGTCATAAACTCGCTTACAGTAGCTGACAACTTCCTTCGTCAGTTATCAGCTGCTCGTTTATGACATTGGTATTGCTAGTCATAAACTTCTTATTATATATAAAAAAATCTCGCTTTAAAGTCTCTATCAGCTAAAACTGATAGAGGCTCGATTTTTTTATTTTAAATAGCTGACAACTTACTTCATCAGTTATCAGATGCTCGTTTATGACATTGGTATTGCTAGTCATAAACTTCTTATTATATATAAAAAAATCTCGCTTTAAAGTCTCTATCAGCTAAAACTGATAGAGGCTCGATTTTTTTATTTTAAATAGCTGACAACTTACTTCATCAGTTATCAGATGCTCGTTTATGACATTGGTATTGCTAGTCATAAACTTCTTATTATATATAAAAAAATCTCGCTTTAAAGTCTCTATCAGCTAAAACTGATAGAGGCTCGATTTTTTTATTTTAAATAGCTGACAACTTACTTCATCAGTTATCAGATGCTCATTTATGACATTGGTATTGCTAGTCATAAACTTCTTATTTTTTTAATATTTTATTAATTCTACCAATCTTTACTCAAAAAGATTTAATAATCCTAAAGCACTTACATTGTCTTTAGAGTTTTCTGTAATGCTCTTTAATTTTCTAATTGCTTCCTCTGTATTTGATGAACCCATTATATCATTAATAGCTTCTTCAATATTGCCATACTTATTTAATAATAATTCAACCATAGAATTAGAAGCTATAAAATAATTATAATTCTGATTTCTTCTAGCTCCCTCAATAGTGATATAATGTCCGCCGCCTGCACATGCACAATTTTCTAATGCATTGCCTTTCATATGATCTCTGCTTATTTGAAATACTTTGTTCCTATTAATTGCATAAACTTTACTATCGCCTGCATTAAATACAAATACTCCTGCAAACTTATGATATAAAACGCCAGCGATAGAAGCTCCTGCCATAGCTTTTTCTTTATCATCAGCAGAATCTCTTGCAGCAACAACTTCAAGTTTTATAAAGTTATGCATTATCCAATTCATTATTTCCTGCTCGCCTACAAGTTCAAGCAAATCAAGAAAATTTTCATTATAAACATCTATAGCGAGTTTTGATGCAAAAGTATCGCCAAGCCCGTCAGCAATCATTGAAACGGCTGTTCCTTCCATATTATCTATAAAATGACTATAATTATTTTGTTCATTAATAAGAAGCGGATTTCCTGATACGGATTCGCTGTTAAAAAGAATAGTGTCTGTGTTTATTTTTGTATCTGTGCCTTTATTTGTAAAAGCAAATATATTCATATTTAATCCTTTATTATTTATTTTATTATATTTATTTTATTATTTATAGTTAATAATAAAACATTATGAAATTTAATCAAGCATAATTTAATCTGATATTGTAAATATATTTTTTATATATAAAAAGTAAAAATTAAAATAATTAAATTTAAAAAATTACAAGATAAAATGAATATTTTGCTTAATATATTCAATTATTTATCGAAAATTAACGGATTTATTGAAAATAAAAAACATACATAAAATAATTGAAATAAAAAATACTTTATGTTATTATGTATAGTAATTTATTCAATAAATTTTACTATATACGGAGGATTTAAGTAAGATGAAAGTAGCAAAATTTGGTGGCTCTTCTGTAGCAAATGCAAGTCAAATAAAAAAAGTAGTAGACATAGTACTATCAGATAAAGATAGAAAAATAGTAGTAGTATCTGCTCCTGGCAAAAGACTTAAAGAAGACACCAAAGTAACCGATTTGCTTATTACTCTTGCTGAAACTATCATTGCCGGAAAAGATGGAAAATTAGAATTAAAAATCATTATAGAAAGATTTAAAAATATTATAGATGAACTTTCTCTTTCACATGAACTTTTGGAAGAAATTCAAAATGATATATTAAAAAGAATAGCGGAAGACAAATCACTTCCTACAAAATTTATAGACGGCGTTAAAGCATTGGGTGAAGACTTAAGTGCTAAAGTTATAGCAGCATATATTAATTCTATAGGTGTTAAAGCCAAATATGTTAATCCTAAGGATGCAGGACTTTTACTGTCTGAAGAATTTGGTAATGCCACTGTATTAGAAAAATCTTATGATAATTTAGCTAAATTAAAAGATGAATCTGCTTTAGTGATATTCCCAGGATTTTTCGGATATACTGAAAAAGGAGATGTAGTAACTTTCCCTAGAGGCGGAAGCGATATCACAGGAGCTATTTTAGCAAAAGCAGTTAATGCTGAAGTTTATGAAAACTTTACTGATGTAGACGGAGTATTTGCCGCAGCTCCTAATATAGTAGATAATCCAAAACTTATAGATGAGTTTACATATAGAGAAATGAGAGAATTAAGTTACGGTGGATTCAATGTTCTTCATGCTGAAGCATTACAGCCGGTTTATGAAGCTAATATACCTGTTCATATACTTAATACAAATAATCCTTCTGCCAAAGGTACTAAAATAGTTGCAAGCAGAAATAAAAGCATTAATCCTGTAGTTGGTGTTTCCGGAGAGGCTGATTTCTCTTGTCTTTATGTAAGTAAATATTTGATGAACAGAGAAGTAGGATTCGGTAGAAAACTTTTAGAAATAATAGAAAATGAAAATATACCTTATCAGCATGCTCCTTCAGGAATAGACAACATTTCTGTAATAGTTAGAAATTCTGCTATTACTCCTGAAAAAGAAAAACGTATATATGAAAGAGTAAGAGATGAACTTCATGTTGATAATATTTACTTTGAGCATGGACTTGCTTTGATAATGCTTGTAGGCGAAGGCATGCAGCAATGTGTAGGTGTTTCTGCAAGAGCTATGCATGCTATGGAGAAATGCAATATCAACATAGAAATGCTTAACCAAGGTATAAGCGAAGTAAGTATTATGATAGGCGTAAAAGACGATGATTTAAATAAAGCTATAAAAAGTATATATAAAACTTTCTTTGAAGAGCAAAATTTATAATTACATTTTTTATGTAAGTTCAAATTTATTAAAAATTAAACAATAATTCGTAAAATATTTTTTATATTATATTGTATATTTTTTAAAATCAATATACAATATACCATTATAAAAATATATGATGGAGATTAAAAATGAAAAAAGGCACAGTTAGAAGCGTTCCTATGCTAGTACTTTTAAGTATAGTAACATGCGGTATTTATTACCTTTATTGGATTTATAAAACTACAGATGAAATTAAAAACTTTATGGGTAGAGAAGATATAAATCCTGCTTTAGAACTTATACTTGTTTTAGTAACTTGTAACATATACAGTTTATACTGGTACTATAAATATGGTAAAATAGTTTATTTAGAAATGACTTCAAAAGCAGGAATGGATAATAGTGAAGACAGCACTGTATTATTAGTGATATTAGGTTTATTGGTTTATGTTGTAGCATGTGCAATAATGCAGGATAAATTAAACTCTATATGGAATAGCATAGATGATTCTGAAAATACTGCATCTAGTACAGAAAATAATTAATTAAAAAATTAATTTTATATATTATTAAAGGCTTGCTTTTATAGCAGGCCTTTATTTTTTTACATAGTTTTTATGAACTGTTTTTCATTATTTTTCCGATACTAATTATAAATATTATAATTTTGTAAGGAGCTGTAATGATGAGAAAATATTTTATACTGATTATATTTCTATTCAATATATTTATTTTAAATGCCAGAGAATACAGCACTTTAAATGAAGTATTAAAAACTCCTGTAAGTTATAATATATACAAAGGCAATAATAAAGAAAAATCATTCAATGCCGTGAGATATATAAAAAATAACTATTCAAAAGTAACATTCAAAGCAAAAAATATATACTCAACATCCAAAATAGATATATTCTTAGAAAACGGATTAGAAATAAATGAAAGAGAATTAGAAAATATAGTATTGGAAACTTCTAAGATATATGAAATGGAAGAATATTTATACGGAAAATTAAATGGAAAATTAACTCTATTAATAATGGATATTAACGGAGGATATACAGGAGATAAGCCTTATATGCAAGGATATTCCATATTAGACGGACTTGATGAAATAAAAAATGATACTCAGAATATAATATTCTTGGATTATATAAATGGCTGGGAAAATCCTGAATCAGTTGTAAATACTATAGCTCATGAACTTCATCATGTTATACATTACAGTCAATTAGAAAATAAAAGCAGTAATGAATTTGATGTATGGGTTGATGAGGCATTATCAGAAGCAGCAGTAATTTCATATAGAGGAAAAGTTCCTTCAAACAGACTTAATTATTACAATACAGATTCTATGTATTTAATAACTAAAGGGGATTATTTTATTAATTGGAATCAGGGATATACTGTTCATAAATATGCAACTGTTTCATTATTTATGTATTGGCTAGGACTTCATTCTAAAAATGGTTTTGAAATTTATAAAGATATAGCAAATGCCCCAGAAGAATACAGAGGCACTTATAAAGCTATATTATATGCCGCTAATAAAAATATTAGAGAGTTTCAGGATTGGAGCGAGCTTTATGCTACTTGGCTTGAGGCTAATTATAAAAATGATCAAAGCGGACTTTACGGATATAAAGGATATATAGAAACAAAACCGAAAATCATCACTACTCAATATAATTGTCCTATGGCTCCTGGTTCTGCTATCTATGTTAAGGGCGATTTTATGTCTGATGATACTCTATTAAGATATGTAGAGCTTGGCGATGATATTTATATTGTTTATAATCCTGATGTAAATACCAAAGGAAAGGACAGATATTTGATAGTTAATTCATCTTTTTATTAATGAAGAAATCTTCAGCACTTTAGCTATTTTATAACTCCTAAAAAAATGAGTATATGGGAAAAAGCTAATGCATATCTATGGCTTAGGTATGCATTAGCTTTTGCTTATTATATTTACAAATAAAAATTTTTTAGTCTTCTGTGAGATCTACTTCTACATTAGATATTTTTTCTAGTATTTCATCATAGGTCATTTTTGCTAAAGAGCTGTCGCTTCCGCAGGCTATATAAAGTGCATCAAATCTTTTCATACTTTTATCAACTAAAACATCAATATCTTTATCTATACCGAAAGGGCATACCCCTCCGAATGTAAATCCTGTTAATTTGAAAGTATCCTCAGCATTAGCAAAGCTGGTTTTACAGTCGAAATATACACGCATTTTTTTTGATGATATCTTTTTATCACCGGAAGCTATAATCATAGCAAAATTTCTTTTTGAAGGCTTTACAAGTATAGATTTTGCAACCTGCCCTCTTTCTATATTAAGAGTTTTGGCAGCATCATCAACTGTTTTTGTAACTCCTGCCTCTTCAAATTCTTTATATTCTATATCAAGTTCTTTTAAAGCATTAAGCACTTTTTCATTCATAGTATATCCGAATCAAAAATTAAGCGGTTCATAATTATTTGTTTTTACATATTCTATCAAGCTTAAAATACGATCTTTACATCCGCCGCATCCTGTAGATGCTTGAGTTTTTTCTACTACCTCTTCCAATGTTGTCATTTTATTATCAGCTATAGCCTTATATGCATCTCTATATGAAACATTTTTACAATAGCACAGGGTTTTATCATAATTAATTGAAGTTTGGTTTTTTAAATACTCTACATCATATTCCATCTGTATACCTCCTATTTTATTTATTTATATTATATAAAATAAATAAAACAAAAATATGTAAAAATAATACTGATAGTAATAGTCTTTTAACTATAGATAGCATTATATATAATTTTTTACAGTTTTTCAATATTATTTATTCTTGCTTTTAATATAAAAAATTATATAAGTCTGTATTTTTCTATTGACAATAACAGAATATAATATAATTTATTATATAAAAAATATGGGATTATATATGGACAGTAATTCTGAAAAAAATACAAATTCTGATGATTCTTCAAATTCTATTAAACCTACTTGGTATACAATGTTTTTTTCTTTCTTTTATATAGGTCTTGTTACCATAGGAGGCGGTCTTGCTATGCTTCCTATAATGGAAGAAGAATTCGTCAATAAAAGAAAATTCATAACTAAAGATGAGATCATAGATATATTTGCTCTTGCTCAAAGCATACCGGGAGTTATTGCTGTAAACTCTTCTCTTCTTACAGGGTTTAAAGTAGCAGGTATATTTGGGGGCATAATGGCTGGTATTGGAGTTATGGCGCCGTCTTTTATTATTATACTTATAATAGCTCCTATATTTGAAAGATTTCAAAATACTGAATATGTTAATAAAGCTTTTTTAGGTATTAAAGGGGCAATTGCAGGACTTATACTTTTATCTGCTTTTGGTATGGGTAAACAGGTAATAAAAAATAAATTCACAGCAGCACTTTTTATATTGAGTTTTGTCTTAGTTGTGTTTTTACATTTCAATGTTATATATGCTTTGCTTCTTGCGGCATTGATTGGATGGCTTTATTATCTTATTAATAAATACATTATAAAAAAACAATCTTAATTTGGATTTTTAATTATGATATATGCTAGACTTTTTTATGTATTTGCAAAACTAGGATTTTTTACTTATGGAGGAGGATATGCTATAATTGCCCTTCTTCTTGGTATATTAAAAGAATATAATTGGATTACAGATTCAGAATTTTCTAATCTTGTGGCAATATCTCAAATAACACCTGGTCCTATTGCTATTAATGCAGCAACATTTGTAGGATATAAAGTAGCCGGAGTTTTAGGATCTGCTGTTGCAACATTCGGTATATTTATACCTGCATTCATTATTACTATGATAGTATCAAAATTCTTCTATGCTGTAAAAAACAATGAGCAGTTTAACAATATAATGAATGCTTTGAGAGTATGTGCTGTTGCTTTGATAGCTTCTGCGGTTGTAACTTTCACTAAAGATGCTTTTTTTGTAAAACTTACTGAGACTTCTATTTTAAGAAATATAGATTTTATTCAGAGCATTTTTAAATATGTAAGTCCTATAGGAATATTTATATTTGCTTTATCAATATTTTTAAAAATAAAAAAAGTTCCGATTATTGCTATAATATTAATATCTGCTGTTTTGGGTATAATTTTGTATTAATAGATTTTGTAAGCTTTTTATATATTTAGTATATACTGAAAATTTTTAAGTTAGTCAATTTTTTTATTGTTCTTTTTCCCGCCGCAAAAAGAACCAAAAAGTGCAAATGTAAAATTAGTACTAAATCATACTAACTTTGTTTTACATGTAATATTAAGCTCAAATATAGCCTTTAGCCATAGGCGGGCTGTGCCTGCTCCTCACCGTAGGGGGCTTCTCCTGTGGCAATACCACAGGCAACTCCATACTGTCATGTGGACTGGCACGACTGTATGCTTCGCGGCAAATCCCCAAATATAAAAACAAAAATTAAATTTATTTTGACAAAATATAGTTATTTAGGTATATCAAATAGTTCATTAAAAGATTTTTATTTTAAATGCATTAATCCACCTCTAGAGTAAAGCTAAAAATATATATTTATTTGCAATTCAATTTTTATTATATTATAAATTTAGTTAACCGTGCAGTAAACAGATTTTAAACTTAATAAAAACTAGGGCGGGCATGCTTTTTCTTATTTAATTATAAAAAATAAATAAGGTTAGAATTTCAAATTCATATAAAAAGAATAAAGGGGGGTATGTAAATAAAGTTTTAAAACTTAATTACATTTTCCCACCCTCTAAATTTAGAGTTTTAATTTGCCATTATAATTTTTAATTTCTTTAATAATTTACTTAGAATTTATAGGTGCCCACCCAGGCTTTTTTTAAATTTATAATCGTAAGCACCGCACGAATAACGAATTGAAAACACACAATTATTTTGTATAATAAATTATATGATGAATAAAATTTCATTTACCGTGCGTAAGAAATAAAATAACTTAATCAACTTTTTCTTTAACAATACCGCTTCGGTATGCAGATAAAAGCTCCAATAAATCATTAATTCTCTTAGAAAGCTGCTTTCCTATATCCGTTTCACCTACAGTAACTCTCTTAATGAATCTCTCTACGATTATAGATTTAGGACTCAATTTAAATCCGGATTCAACTACTTCAGTAAAAGGTCTGTGCTCTGCAATAGCCATCATATTTGAATTTGATATTAAAGTATATCCGCCTATTCCTGTACTTTTATGATAAGCTTTTGAAAGTCCTCCGTCTATAACTAAAAGAAGTCCTCCTCCTTTTATAGGGCTTTCTCCTTTATGAGTCTTTACAGGTACATGCCCATTTATTATATGAGATTTATTTGTATCAAGTTCAAATTCTCTTAATATATTCTGACAATATTCTTTATTATCTATATGATAATAATAAGGATTATAACTTTCTTTATGAATTTCTTTATCATCTATAAAATATCTTTCAAAAGTAGTCATTTTATTTTTACCGAATAAAGGAGATTTAGGACCGCACCATAAATACCAACAGTAATCTAAAGCATTAAGCTGTTCCTCGCTTCCAATTTCACAGTAAAATGCTTTTCTTACTTTATCTTCTACCTGATTAAGATATTTTCTTCCTGATAAATATTTTCCGTCTATATAAACTTCATCAAATTCTCCCTCTGCTTTTGTAGGTATGCATCCATGATAAAGAAGATTTCCATTAAATACTTTATATATTCCACCCTTAGCATACATGTAATTCATATGCCTTTGAAGTGTAGGACTATTCATAAAAGAGAATGCCAAAGTTTGTATTAATGTATTTTCTCCTTCACTTAATTCAAAAGGATTATTTTTATCTATTGTAGGGAAATTTTTATCTCTAAGCTCATAAGTTTTTCCATCTAATGTTATAGTTCCTTTATCATAATCTATTTTATCAAGAAGTATTCTATCATCCATTCCATAATTAGGATGTCTTTTTATAAGCTGGCATTCTAATTTAAATTGTATTATAGATATAGCCTTATGCATTTTAGCAGCTAAATCTTTATCAACTTCATCATAAATATTTTTATCTAGAGTATTTGGCTTGAATACTTCGCATGGATCATCTTTATAAATATCATTAGCAAATGAGGATAATGATCTTAAATTAATACCATAGCTATATTCTAATAAGTCAAAATTATTGTATCTAACAGCCAAGCGAACAGCATTAGCAACGCATATTAAACTTCCTTTAGCAGCTCCAAGCCAATGTATATCATGATTACCCCAAGCAATATCAACTTCATTAAAAGTCATTATGCTATCCATAACTTTATCAGGGTGAGGACCTCTGTCATAAATGTCTCCTACTATATGAAGTCTGTCAACACTGCATTGACGAATAAGCTGACATAATGCTATTATAAATTTATCTGCAGCAGATATTTCAATAATTGATTCTATAATAGAGAAATAATAATTTTCTTTATTTTCTTCAGCATCAGTTTGAAGAAGTTCATCCAATATATATGCAAAATTAGCAGGCATTTTTTTTCTTATTTTAGATCTTGTGTATTTGCTTGTTACAAGTTTGCATACTCTTATAAGTCTGTATATAGTTATTTTACACCAATCTGCAAAATCATTTTCATTAGCTTTTTTAGTTATCAAATTTTTAGTATCTACTATTAATATTTGGAGTTCAACTCTGTCATGTTCAGGTAAAGTATTTTTAAATAAAAGTTCAATTTTTTCTCTTATTACTCCCGAAGAAGTACCAAGTAAATATTCAAATCCGTCGGATTCACCATGTATATCGCTTAAAAAATATTCTGTACCTTTAGGTAATTGAGATATAGCCTTTAAATTTATTATTTCTACAGAAGCATCGTCTATTGTAGGGTATTTTTTAGATAATAATTCTAAATAATCTTTATCTCTCATAAAATAACTCCAATATATAATATTAAGTATATAGTTAAATATTATATACAAAAATATTTGCAAATCTATATATAATCTGCATATAATAGTAAAAATGATTATATTAAAAAATAATGTTGACAAAAAATATAATTAGTATATAATTAGCAAACATAATTTAACGGGATGTAGCGCAATTGGTTAGCGTACCTGCTTTGGGAGCAGGGGGTTGTGAGTTCGAGTCTCACCATCCCGAATGCGCTAGTAGCTCAATTGGATAGAGCAACTGCCTTCTAAGCAGTAGGTTACAGGTTCGATTCCTGTCTGGCGCGCATATAAGCCGTCTGTCAGCGGTTTTTATTATATGATAAAAAATAATAACTCTTTTTAATGTTTAAATGGCGAATGTAGCTCAGTTGGTTAGAGCGCCAGATTGTGGATCTGGATGTCGCGGGTTCAAGTCCCGTCTTTCGCCCATTTTTTATATCAAAATAATATTTATATATTCTTATAATTCATTATAAAGTTTTTGATTTATTAAATTTTTATTTAACAAAATCTATTGACTTTAAGATAAAATATTATAACTTAATATATATAACCTTTTTACATATGTATAAATTATATTAAAAATATTTTTATGGAGAATAAAAAATGAAAAAAATCACAAAATTATCATTAGTAATTATTTTAATATTATCTGCTAATATTAAAGTATTTGCTGCAAGCGGATTAGAATTCTCTGTAAATGTACCTCTAGGAATATCTTTTGGTCTTCTACAGGGCGATATTCCAATGCAATATCCAATAACAGAAACAACATATTTTAATAGTATGAAATTAAGTTCAGCTGCAGGATTTGATTCGGGATTGCATATTCAAATAGGATATATGTTCGATTTCAGCGGTTTCGGATTAAGCCTTTTGGGTGATTTAGGATACAGTTTCGATAGTTACAGACTTTCTATTTCAGGAAGTCAGATAGTTTATCCTTTTAATATACAAGCTAAAGGCGATATTGGATTATATATGCATAGCTTTCAAATAGGTATTCTTCCTAAATTTAATTTTGGAAGCTTTGCCTTAGGTATAGGAGGAGGAGTAAAAATACCTTTTTCCGGTACTATAGAAGGAAATGCAGATATAACTGCAGGATCACAAACAGTAAAGATATTTGATTATAAAACTAATTATAAATCTTCTGATTTCAAAGCACCTATTATACCTTATATTAAAGTTACATTCGATTATTCTTTCTTCTTTGATGATAATATGGCTTTTGTTGTAGGAGGATATATAGGATATGACTTCGGGCTTATAGATGATAAATCATATACAGAAGAAGTTAGAATTGATAGCTTCGATATAGGAGCTCAGTTAGGATTCAAATTTGGTGCTAGAGCTGGTTATTAATATTTGATTAGAATTTTAAAAAGTCTGCTGATTCATATGTCGGCAGACTTTTATTTTTTACTTTATATATTAGTTATATTGGATTTATTTATGAAAAAAATACTGCTGATTATCATCATTATAACATTTGATATAAAATTATTTGCAGAAGGCGGTTTTGAAGCTATATTAAATGTGCCTTTAGGAGCATCTTTAGGAATATTTAATGGAGAGGTTGAATCAATAGGAAGCGAACCTCAAATAAATACTAAAGCAGGATTTGATGCCGGAATAAATATACAGATTGGTTATATGTTTGCTTTTGGAAAATTCGGATTAAGTATTTTAGGTGATTTAGGCTACAGTTATGACAGCTTTAAATATTCATTATATCATAATGTTTCTGCATTTGCAGGAAGTGAGGAATATAATATATACAACAACATATATCTGCATAGCTTTCAGATAGGAATTATACCCAAATTAAATATAGGCAGTTTCTCTTTAGGTTTAGGCGGAGGAATAAAAATACCTTTTGCTGGAATAAGCGAAAACAAAACAATAAAAACTATAAATATATTTGGAGATACAATAAAATCAGAGGATAATATCAAAAAAGATTATAAATCTTTAGACTATTTATCATATATCATGGGATACATTAAAATTACATTCGATTACTCTTTCTTTTTCACTGGAAAATTAGCATTAAATTTAGGAGCATATTTTGGATATGATATAGGACTGCCGTATAGAGAAGAAAATTCAAAAGGGAATAATAGAGTTGATAGTTTCGATATAGGATTTCAAATAGGACTTAGATTTGCCCCTAGATTATAGTACAAAAATATATATTTTATATAATTAGACTTGAATACAGCTTGATATTTTAATTTATATTAATATACTATAATGTATATTTAGGAAAATATTTTGAATCTATAGTATACATTATATTTTATAATATAAATAGCTTTCAATATTGTTAATTATATAAAAATTATAGTTTTAAATCTATATACAGTATTTCAATTATAATTAAGATTTGCATCTATATAAAAGATATAAGCAGTATTGACATAACTTACAAATATATAATAAGCTGCTCAATTAAAGCTTATATTTAACCTCTAAATTGTAAACTATAGTTTGTAATTGCCGATAATGTTAATAATATTGAGAGCGTCTGTGGCTCAATTGGATAGAGCAGCGGATTTCGGTTCCGCCGGTTGGGGGTTCGATTCCTCTCAGACGCGAATAAAAATTGATTATTTGGATAAATATGTTAAAATATATGTAATAGTAAAAGGTTTTTTACAAAAAATGAAAGAAAAAACTATAAAAAAACTCAACTTAGTTATATTAATACTATTTCCTATAATGCTTTTAGTATTCTCTATTACATATAATATCTATAGTGTAGGTACAGAAAATAGAATAAAAAGAGAACTAGAAAATTTTACTAATTCTCTTTCTTTAAGAATGGAAAGTAAGTATATGGACATGATGACTTTATACTTCAAAGAAGAATTAAATAATTATGCCATAGCAAATGAGTTTACTAATTTAGTTAAAGAACAGGTAAGATTGGGAATTACGCCGCATTTTAATTCACTCAAATTTTCTATAGATTATACAATGAAAAATAATGTAAGAACTACTACCTATGCCTTATTATTTATAGCAGTTCTTATGTTTATATTGACTTTGGTAATTAACTTTACAAATAACAATATGACTAGTAGCTCATATGCTCATAATACGGTCAATAATGTATCTACGAATGTACAAGAAATTCAAGATAAACCTTCCAATGCTATAGGAAGTGTAATTGATTCATCTTCTAGTGAGGCTATAAGGCTTGAAATAGAAGAAATGTATAAACATTTAGTAAAAGAAATGAATAATTCCAGAGATGAGCAGGCATTGGAAATAATAGAAAAAATGTTCCAATTAGATGATAGAAATTATTTAGCTTTAAATGGTGCCGGAGTTTTATATACTAAAATGTACGGAAGAGAAAATAAAGATGAATATTTCAAAAAAGCTAATGAATATTTCCAATATGCTTTATCTTTATATACTAATAATGAAAATGTTTCAAACAATAGAGCTATACTATATTCTATAAGATATGAGCTTAAAAAATCAGAAGAAGATTATGAAACTGCCTTAATGATGCTTAATGATACTTTATCTGCCAACCATTTAGATGTTGAGCTTCTTAATAACAGAGCCACATTATATGCAGTAAAATATAAAATAAGCGGCGATGAGAATATATTTGCAAGGTCTATAAATGATTTTGATGAACTTATAAAAATCGATTATAATAACATATATGCGCTAAATAATAGAAGTGCTTTGTATTTTACTAAATATAAAAATTCCGGTGATAAAAAATATTTTGATAAATCTATAGAAGACTGCAACACAGCATTCAAAATCAATTCATCTGAAGCACTTTATGATAATAGAGGATCATTATATATATATAAATATTAATTATTAAATTATATTTATATTCTTTTTTGAAAGTCCGAGTCTGTTTTTTCTATATTCTTTTTCTAAATTATTAATAGTTAAATTATTATTTAATTTGCTGAAATAATCCATTCTATAAATACTGCTCATATTATTTTCTTTATTTGTAATAAAGTAATTATAAAGCATAGTACCTTCAATACTCATAAGAGATGAATCATGTGTAGAAAGTATAAGTTGAGAAGTATCTGTTTCTATTGGGTGAATTTTATTAAAAAAATTACTGCTGAATAAATTTATAATAAACTCTAATAATTCTGATTGTATTCCATTAAATTCATCAACTATAGACAATGTACCATTAATAAGAGAAACCAATATATAAATTAAATTAATAGCATAAATTTTACTTCCTTCAGATTCAACCTCATCAAAATCATTTTTATAACTATCATGTTTGGATATAAGTCTTTTATTATCAATGATAAAAGAGAATTCATTTTTAGATATACCTTCTTCTATATTCAAATCATCTATATCAATAAAAGATAATAGTTTTTTATATATATACCATATATTATACTTATTGAAATAATCGAAAGCCTCTACTATAGCATAAGATGAGAAGTCTGCTTCATTTGTAAATGGAAATAAAAAACATAAATTCTTAAATAATGAAAGATAATAATTTACTTCTTCTCTGTACTCATCTATTTTATCATCATTTATGAAACTTAAAAATGTATTTGTATCAGGAATATATTTATTATAATTAAATATACCTTCTTTTATATAATTCAATTCTCTTTCAAATATTATAATATCATTATTTTTTATCAATTTTTCTGAATATATTCTTTTATTTTGATTATCCAATACTAATTCATATAAATATAATACGCATTCATCATTTGAATAAAACTCCAAACAGAATCTGCTTTTATCATCTTTACCATAAATCATATTAGGATCTAAAAGTTTTTTTATGCTGTCATCGCTTGAAGTTATATATCCATTATTAGAATAAAGAATAAATTTTAAGGCATTAATTAAATTACTTTTACCAGAACCATTATAACCATATAAAAGACATAATTTTGATATATATTCATCATTTATTTTTTTTATAAATCGGCATTCTTTTTCTTTAGCAATATCAATAGTTAAATCTAAAACAGCCTCATCATAAAATGATCTGTAATTTGAAATTGTAATTTTTTTAAGCATGTTATTTTATTTTTATATATTTTCTATCTAATTTTATAAAAACAAAATATATTTAAATATGTAAAGATTTCAAATTTTAAAAAACTATAATGTATGTTTAGATTTATATTGATAATATGATTAATACAAATAAGCAAGTTATAGTAAAATTTTAAATTATAAAATATTTGATTTTTTGATTATTTATTTATATTATTATTATATGAATGATAAAAATAATATAGATTATAAAAATATAACAAGATGGCGTTTAGTGCTTGGAAGTTTTGCTGAGGATAATATAGAACTTGACAGTGCATATTCTGAAACAGACAAAGCATTAGGTTTTTTATACGACAGAGAATACAGCAAAGAAGCAGGATATGCAGATTTTGAAAGTAAAGAAAATAGAGGCGGAAAAAATAAAAGTGATTTAACTGTTCCTACTTGGGTGGCAAAGGTAAAAAAATTATTTCCTAAAAAAACTGTTGAAATCATGCAAACTCATGCTTTAGAAAAATATAATCTTACAGAAATGATTACTGATGAGGATATTTTAAAAGAGATGGAGCCAAATATGGAGCTTTTAAAAAATATTCTCACATTTAAAGATATGATGAACGGCAATGTTAAAAAACTTGCTTATGATATTGTCAGAAAAGTTGTCAATGATATAAAAAATAAAATGGAAACTGATATAAAAAAAGTTTTCTATGGAAAAAAACTTCCTAACTCCACAACTCAAAATAAAATATTTAAAAATCTTGATATAAAAAAAACAATAAGAAATAATTTAAAAAACTATAACATAGAAGATAGAACTATATTTGTAGATAAATTATATTTCAATCAAAATATAAAAAAATATAATCCTTGGCATATAATAATACTTATAGATGAAAGCGGTTCTATGCTTGACTCTGTAATATACTCTTCGATAATGGCTTCTATATTTTCAAATCTTCCTTATTTATCTATTAAACTTGTAATATTTGATACTTCCATAGTTGATCTAAGCGATAGTGTAAAAGATCCTATAGATGTATTATTTAAAGTACAGTTAGGAGGAGGTACTGATATTGTTATGGCTTTGGAATATGCAAAAAAGATTACAACAATTCCAGATAAAACTATAGTACTTCTTATAAGCGATTTATATGATAGCAATGATTACAAGCATATGTATAAAAGTGCAAGAGACATAATAGAAGCAAGATCAAAACTTTTTGTACTTCCTGCTTTAGACTATAATGCAGATTCTAGTTATGATAAAGAAGCAGCCAAACAGTTTGCAAAAATCGGTGCTAAAGTTGCAGCTATTACACCAGATGAGCTTTCCAAATGGATAAGCACTGTAATATCATAAAAAATAATAACATATATGATCGTACTTCATTAGCGCACGGTGAATAGATTTTTATCCATTATTTAAATTAGAATTTTTAATAATCATATATTTTAAACTTTGCTCATCGTGCGGTTAATAAATATTAAAATTTAAATAACGCTTGGGCGGGCAGTTAAAAAATCTAATTTGATAATAAAAAAATAAAAAATAAAAATTTCTTAGTTAATTAATAAAAATAAAGGGCGGGGAATGAAAATAAATTAAAAAACTTTATTTACATACCCTACCCTTAGACTTATTAATAATATAAAAGTCTATAAAAATAATTTTCGCTTTTATATTATTATCATGATATTTTTTCAAAATCTATTTTAAATACAACCCCAAACTCATTTCCATTACTTGAATCTTTAAATTTAACTGTAAACTCTTTATTCTCTCCTCTTTTAATTGATAAATTGCTGTCAACTTCTATTTGCTTGTTTCCTTTTACACTGCTGTATTTAAAGCTGTCAGAGTCTTTATCATATTTTAATACAAGTATAGGATCTGTTTTATCAAAGTATACTAAAGGACCAGTACCTGCTGTACCTTGATCAACATATCCTGTATTTTCATCATTTTTAATTAGTTTTAAACTTAATTCTATAAATGTATCTTTAGTATCAATACCATATAATTCAAAAGACTTAGATCCTTCTTTTACCAACTCTCCTCCGTCTTTATCTATTTTAGGTACAGTGCTTATTCTTGTAATACTGCCGTAATGCTCTCCTTTATTTATATCAGATATCATCTCTACAGATTTGCTGCTTTCATTTTGATAAGCTGCACCATAGGAAGCATAGGCAATATAAGCATAAGGAAGTTTTTCTTCTTTCATACTAGGCGGAAATATTTGTATACTGTATTTATAACTGAAAACTGTATAATTTATTAATTTTGTAGTACTTATAGTTATTTTAGTTTTATCTTTTTGTGCTAAAGGCGAATAGAATGCATAAGGAGAACGTCCTGTAGTTGAAGCAGAAGGATTAGTATTAGGATTAGGAACAATAGCTCCTTTAGGATCACTTTTTATAGGATCATTATTATGATTTCCTCTTAATCTGTTTGCAAACCAATCAAATATAACAACTGTACCATCGCTTTTTACATATCCTACAGGATCATATTCATAAAAAGGATAATTCTGCCCCTTATCATTTATACCTTCATCTATAGATATCCAATAACCTGTAGGAGAGTATTTATCAACCAAATTACTAGGCTTCTGCCAGCTTGGAGGATTTGGATAATCGCTTTGAGGTCTTCCATAGTAAAATAATAGTTTTGAGTATGTGTCTACAGCTATTAAGCAATTTTCTAAAAATTTAGCCATTTCCGGAGTACCTGTAAAATAATAAAAATAGAATCTGCTTATCTTATCTTTTCCAGGATATACATTATGATAATCTCCGTCATGAGTGAAAAATCTTGCATTCAATCCCTTATATTTTGTATATGTTACTCCTGTTACATTTGCTACTGGTTTTATAGATACCCCGGTAACTGCTGTAGTATTGCATACTTCTCCTTGATCTAAATATGCCTGAGATTGTTCATTAGAAACTACCCAAACATGTCCTGCTTTTTCTTCGCTTTTTGTTAAAAATCTGTAACTTGGATAATCATTTGCTAAAAATTCAACTTTCAAAAACCAACTGTCTATATCTGAAGCATTAAATCCGCCATTATTAGGATCATTCCACCACTCAGATGCATATTTAGGTGCTGTAAAAGGATCTTCATCTTCACCAGGCTGTATATATATTCCTGAATTACCTCCTGAGCTTCCAGAACTCCCATTATTCTCTACTTTACTTTTAAAAAAATAGTATTTAGGATTAAAATAACTTCCGCATGAATAAATAAATAAAATTACAGCTATAAATATAAATAATGAATATAGTTTTTTCATATGATTTCCTAAACAATAATAAAAATAGACATATTATCAAATATGTCTATTTTTATTCTAACATATATATACATTTTGAGAAATACATATATTAATTAAAATTATAAAAATTTATAAAAAATATATTACATATACTCCTACAATACATTTAATACATAATATATTATTAAAGCAGTAATAAAATTTTTATAATTATAAAATAGTATTTAGAATAAAAAATTGATTATACTTTATATAAAAAAGGATTTAAAAATAATATCAATATTATTTTTTTCTAAGTATAACAATATGCTCATTACACATAGTTTCTGATTTTTTACCAACTGTATTTGTAGGTGAGTTTAATGAAGGCATAACTTTATTAATTATATTTCTATCAATTGTATAAACATAACATAAATCATATTGACTTGCAATTTCTTTTATTATTTTATCTGTTTTTAAAAGTTCTCCTTTAACAGTTCTATTTCCGACAACCCAAAATTGATATCCGCCTGTTTTAGTCTTTTTAGAAATAGATGATATTGCTTTTTCTAAATCCAAATAAAAACTATATACATCTCCTGCACGTTCCAAACTATTATTTTTAATAGCCTCCAAAGATTTTTTTAAAGTTTTACTTGGAATAGAAAATTCAAATCCTTTTCTAAATTTAGTTCCACCCATCAATGTTTTATCAATCATCATTATTTCTTTTTCAGAAAGTCCGGATAAATCTATCCATTGAAGTGATAATCTGCTGTATTCTCCATAGGCAACCGTTGTTCTGCTGTCTCCATATGGAGGAGATGTAACTACTAAATCAACAGATGAATCAGGAATATCAAATAAATCTATAACATTATTATTAAATATCTTAACCTTTGAAGTTATGCCATTTTTATTACAAGCATCAGTAAAGCTATTCATTTTTTCTATATTTTTATCTAAAATGTCAGTGAATTCTTTTAATACATTAGGCCTAAAACTTTTCACTTTTATAGGCTTCATTCTAAACATTTTAAACTCTCCATTTCTGCGATTGGATACAAGTCTAATTGTTTCACTAAATGCCACAAATAAAAAATTTCTTATATTTTTATCTTCAATTTTTAAAATATTATTTTTAATCATTTGAAGCTGTAATATTGCTCTAGGCTTAAACCAATAGCCTATATTTTTAAAATTAGGTATTTCAAAATTATTTTTTTGGGAATCTATATATTTTTTAAGATATTCAGGAGCATTATTTCCCCAACCATCTTTTGATGTAAGATCAATACTTTTTTCAAAATACTCATCTGCCAATTCATAAAAATTAATATTTTCATTATAATCATCATTAATTTGTTCTAATAAAATCGAAGCTTCTTTTTTAAGCTTATTTATATTAAGTTTATTAGTTTTTACTTTTGAAATAAATATTGCAAGAGGATTAATATCATTTCCATATACATTTTTAATATTAGCAAGCATCCCTTCAACAAGAACTGTACCAGAACCAGAAAAAGGATCAAGTAAAGAATCTACTTCCATAACTTGCTTAACTATATTAATAATATTTCTGCTTATAGGAGCAACCATTACAGCCGGATAACTATGCATACTATGAGTATATTCTTTTGTATTCTCATATTTAAAATCCCAATAATTATTAGGCAATTTTTTTAGTATAGATATTAATTTTTTATCTGTTTCTAGATGATTGATTATTGATTTTTTATTCATAGTTTTATTATAAAAGACTGCTTAATATATTGTTTGCATTGTATTATTAATAATAAATAAAATCAATAAAAAAGATGCAGAATGATTAATCCTGCACCTTTTATTATATTTTATTATAATATTTTTTATTTACTTTTTTTGTTTGTTTTTTTAGATGATTTTTTGTTTTCTGATTTATTTGCTTTATTTAGCTTATTCAATTTAAACATAAAGTCAAACACCTCTTTAACATCTTTTACAGGGTGGAAAGTTAAACCCTTTTTAACATTTTCAGGAATCTCATCTAAATCCCTAATATTTTCATGAGGTATTATTATATGCTTAATGAATCCAAGTCTTTTTGCCGCTATAGTCTTTTCTTTTAATCCGCCTATAGGTAAAACTTTTCCATTTAATGAAAGCTCTCCTGTCATAGCAGTATCATTTCTTATAACTTTATTCATAGAAAGTGAAAGCAAAGCAGTAGCCATAGTAATGCCTGCTGAAGGGCCGTCTTTAGGAGTAGCTCCTTCAGGAATATGCAAGTGAATCATAGCATCATTAAAATAATTTTCAGGAACACCATAATCTTTGGCAACGCTTTTTACATAACTGTAAGCTATCTCTACACTCTCGCTCATAACATCTCCAAGCTGTCCTGTTACCTGTATGTTTCCTGAATCTTTTTTCTCTGATACCTTTATTGATTCTATAGTGAGAGTTGCACCGCCTAAAGATGTCCAAGCTAAGCCTATAGAGTTTCCTGGCTTCAAATCCTTCTCTGTGAAGTCTTCTGTGAATATTGGCTTTTTAAGATACTTCTCTAAATCTTTTTCATCTACTATATAGCTGTAAGTTTTTTTATTATGCTCTACAATATCAGCAGCTATTTTTCTGCATATTCTCTCTATTCTTCTTTCAAAATTTCTAACTCCAGCCTCTCTGGCATAACCGTCTATTATTGCACTTATAGCTTTATTTGTGAAGTTAATATTTTTTATATCAAGACCATGAGCTTTAACTTGTCTAGGTATAATATATTTAGAAGCTATTTTTAATTTCTCTTCCATAATGTAGCCTGAAAGTCTTATAACTTCCATTCTGTCAAGCAAAGGTCTAGGAATTGTATCAAGTGTATTTGCAGTAGTAATGAATAAAACATTTGATAAATCGAAAGGCAAATCCAAATAATGATCTCTAAATGATGCATTCTGTTCCGGATCTAAAACTTCCAGTAATGCACTTGAAGGATCACCCTGAAAACTTGTTCCCAATTTATCAATTTCATCAAGCATAAGAACAGGATTTTTTACTTTTACTATCTTTAAAGCCTCAATAATTTTTCCAGGCATAGCCCCTATATAAGTTCTTCTATGTCCTTTTATTTCAGCTTCATCTCTCATACCGCCTAAAGAAAATCTAAAGAAAGGTCTGTCTAATGCCTCAGCAATGCTCTTACCTATAGAAGTTTTACCAACCCCCGGAGGGCCCACAAAACATAGTATAGAAGATTTTTTCTCAGGATTTAATTTTCTCACTGCTAAAAATTCGTATATTCTCTCTTTAACATCTTCAAGTCCGTAATGATCTCTGTCTAATATCTTTTTGCTTTTTGATATATCTTCTCTTTCTTTATTTTCCTTATTCCAAGGCAAAGCAAATAAAGTATCCAAATAATTTTTAGAAACTGTATATTCTGGAGAATGAGTATCTATTGTAGAAATCTTTTCTATCTTCTGCTCCATTCTCTCTCTAACTTCCTCTATAACATTAAGCTCTTCAAGAGTTTTTTTGTATTTCTCTATATCTCTTTGTTTAGGATCTGTATCATAACCTAATTCTTTTTTTATTTCTTTTAACTGTTCTTTTAAGAAATATTCTCTTTGCTGTTTTTGTACCTTTGAATTGATGCTGCCTTGAATTTTCTGCTGTATTTCAGATATTTCTCTCTCTTTCTGAAGAAGAAGATGAACTTTTTCAAGTCTTTCCTGAATATCAAAAGTTTCAAGTATTTCCTGCTGACTAGCTCTCTCTACATTAAGCATAGAAGTGACAAAATCAGCTAATCTTCCAGGATCATCAACATTAACCATAGTAAGACGCATTTCTTCAGTGAAAAGAGGATTATTCTCACTTAATGCTTTCATATCTGAAAGTAAAGCCCTAGTATAAGCTTTAATTTCTTTAGCTTCTTTCTCATTTCTAAAAGGATCTATATCAGGTATATAAAGAGGTTCTGCTCTTATAACAGGATCTGTAGTTACAAATTTTATAACCTTATATCTTCGTATAGAATTTATAAGAAGATTAAGTCCTCCGTCAGGTAAATTCAATTTTTTGAATACTTTTACAACAACACCTACTTTATAAATTTCATCAACAGAAGGTGTTCTCTTTTCGGATGGAGTATCAGAAATATATAAATTAAGCCCTAAGAATCCGTCATTCTCTGCTATTGCTTTATTTACAGCATCTGCATGATGAGCAGGTATTGGAAATGGAGCATAAAGCCCTGGAAATAAAGGCTTTCCCATTACAGGTATAATTATCAATCTTGAAGGTAATTTATCTTCCACTATTGCAACTATATTATCCTCTTTTTTATTTTTATTATTATCGCTATTTTTATTATTATCTATATCTTTATTTACTTTGTTTTTATACCTAGCCATTAAAAAAACTCCTAATAATATTGTATAGTATAATATAAAATATACTTATAAGTCAAATATAATCATATTAAGTATATCATGCAATAATTATGCCAATAAATAATGTTTTTATTAATATTTTATATATAAAAATGAACTTAAAATATTTTTTGTTCAAAATGTATTCTTATTTTTTTATAAAATATATGCTAATTTTTAACAAAAATTGATTAAAGAATATAGATAAAACAATATAAAAGCAGGTATATATAGATAAGTAAATAAAAATACAAAATAAAGTATATTTTCTACAAAAAATAAAAAGTGTTTTATTATATTTGTTTAATAATAAAACACTTATAATTATATATTGTATTTAATTTATACTAGTATGTAAGCAGCAAAAAATTATCTTAATTTAAAGAAATCAATTAATTTATTCAAATTCTTAGCTTCATTAAGAAGTAATTGAGATGAAGAACTAGCCTCTTCAACCAAAGCTGCATTTTGCTGAACTGAAGAATCCATTTCATTTATGGCGATATTAATCTGCCCTATACCATTTTCCTGCTCTTTCGCAGCTATATTAACTTTCTGCATTAAATCAGAAACTTTATCCATTCTATCTGCTATATCATTAAAAATATCCTTAGATTCATTAACGCTAGCAGCAGCTAAATTTATTTTATCATTACTATCAAATATAAGAGAAGTAATATTTTTTACGGATTCCTGTGTATTCTGTGCTAAATTTCTAACTTCGCTGGCTACAACAGCAAAACCTCTTCCCTGCTCTCCAGCCCTTGCCGCCTCTACTGAAGCATTAAGTGCAAGTATATTTGTTTGAAAGGCAATAGATTCTATCATTTTAGTTATATCCATTATTTTAGAACTTGACTCATAAACAGCATCCATTTTATTAACGCTTTCTTCTATTATCTTACCTGCCTTACCTACATAATCCTTTGCTTCAACAACCATATTTGTGCTATCATATATATCAGAAACGGCAAATTTTACATTAGAAGCCATTTCATTCATAGTTGATGCTGTTTCCTCCAAGCTGGAAGCCTGCATTTCTGTTCTATTAGATAAATCATTATTTCCTGAAAGAACTTCATTGGCAGCACTTTCAACTTGTTCTGATGATTCTTTAACTGTATTCATAACATTATTTAAATTATCTAATATGCTTTTTATTGCTCTTGCTATATCTCCCCATTCATCTTTAAGTTCTGTAAATCCTGGAGGAGTATCCCAAGATATATCTCCTTTAGATAATTTAGTTAAATCCTGAGCAAGTAATTTAATGATAAATACAACTTTCTTCTTTATTATTAGAGGGGTAATAATAAATACTATTACTAATATTACAGCTAAAATTATAATCATAATATTTCTGATATTATTACTATCTTCAAGTATTACATAATTAGGAACCAATATTTTCATACCCCAATTCTGACCTGTTTCAAGTTTTATAGGTACAAATATATATGCAGATTTAGTATTTAAAGAGGTACTGAAATCCTCAAATATCACAGTTTGACCTGTTTTTATACTTTCTAATACATTATTGTCTTTATAGTAAGGATATGCTTCATAAATATTTTTACCCACATGAGTTTCATTTTCTTTATTATAAAGAAGCGTACCATTATGATCAAATAAAGAAGTGAGAGTATTTTCAAAAGGATTAATATTATCCATTATCGGAGCTAATGATTCTATAAATATATCAACACCCGCAACGCCTATAATTTGACCATTATTTTTTAAAGGTATAGACCAAGTATTCATTTTTACCATCTTACCGCCTACTTCAAAATCATATATAGATGTAATATTAATGTTTCCTGTAGTTACAGGCACTGAATAATAATCGCTTTTTAATTCTTCGCTTGTCATACCTCTGTCGTCAGCAGAACCATTATTTCTATATACATAATCTGAGAACATTCCTCCTGCTTCTGAATATTTAGGATCATTTATATAATCAGCATCATTGCCCATTACATTATTTTTAAATACAAGAAACAAAGCTCCTGTACCTTCAGGTAAAGTTTCAAAAAAATCTTTAGTTGTATTTTTATATACTTCTCTGTTTCTCTCTCCTGATCTGTATAAATTATCTACTGTATATTCAAATGTACTTAAACTATCGAATGCTTCCTGAACAAGGGCCTGTACTTTAGCTGCCTCACCTTTAGCACTTTCCTCCAATACCTTATATGAAAGTTTTTTAGTAACATTATTAACAGAAAATATGTTAAATAAATTTGATATAATAAGCATGATAATAAAAGGAACAACTATAACCATACTTATTTTAAATTGCAGGCTGTTAAAGATCTTCATTAAGGTATCTCCCAAAATATATTATAAATTATATTTACATTATTATACAATAATATGTATTTATATACAATTGTTGCTAATAAAAATTGTCAAACTTGCAAAAGCACATATATAAAAGATTTACATATATATAAAGTGATAGATGATTAAATTTAAAAAACTTATTTACATACCCCGCCCTTTATCCTTCATTATACAATATGTAATTTTTACTTTATTTTATATTTTTGCTTTATTAGAAATATAGCACCCGCCCAAGATTTTATTAAATTTATAGTCAATTCAGCACGCGTTTAGTTGGATGTATATAATATAGTAATACTATAATAACTGTTTTTAAATATAATATAACCTAACCGCGTGTTAATAAAATTTGTTATTTAATGAATTTTAATATATAATTACAAAAACTATGGATAAAGAAAGCATAACAAATGCTGAAGAAAACTCTTATGATAAGCCTAATAATAATATAAGACCTCAGGGTTTTGATGATTTTTTAGGACAGAATAATATAAAATCAAAATTGAAAGTCTTTATAAATAGTGCTAAAAAAAGAGAAGTTTCTTTAGATCATATACTATTTTACGGTCCTCCAGGACTTGGAAAAACTACATTAGCCCAAATAATAGCAAATGAAATGGGAAGCAATATAAAAGCAACATCAGCACCTATAATAGAGCGTCCCGGAGATTTGGCTTCTATACTCACTACTTTGGGGGAAAAAGATATACTATTTATAGATGAAATACATAGACTTAGAACTGTAGTTGAAGAAGTGCTTTATTCAGCTATGGAAGATTTTTTCGTAGATATAAAGGTGGGAGAAGGAACATCTGCTAAAAGTTTCAGAGTGAAATTACCTCATTTTACTTTGATAGGTGCTACAACAAGAAGCGGTTTATTAAGTACGCCTTTATATGATAGATTCGGAATAGTAGAAAGACTGGAATTTTATACCAATGAAGATTTGGCTAATATAGTAAAGAGAAGTTCTGATTTTCTCAATATAAATATTACAGATGAGGCTGCAATTTCTATAGCATCAAGATCAAGAGGAACACCTAGAATAGTTAATAGGCTTTTGAGAAGAGTTTTTGACTTTGCTACGGTACATGATGTTTTAAAAATAGACGAGAAGTTTGCCTGTGATTCTCTTGAAAAATTAGGGATAGATAAAAATGGCTTTGAGGCACTTGACAAACTTTATTTAAATACTATCATTAAACATTATAATGGAGGTCCTGTAGGAGTAGATACTTTATCAGTGTCTTTATCCGAACAGATAGAAACTATAGAAGATGTGATAGAGCCTTATCTTATACAATGCGGCTTTATAAAAAGAACACCAAAAGGAAGAGTTGCTACAAATAAGGCTTATGGTTATTTAAATCTTTCTTCAAAGTATGACGATAATTATAGTAACGAAGAAAGAGGTTTATTTGACTTTTAAGGAGTTTATTATTTTAATTACAGACGATACTACAACCACAAAAGAAAAAAAGTCCAATGCTCAGTTGGATAAATATTATTTGGAAGAAACTTCAAAAGATGTAAAAAATTTAGCTAAAAAATTTGTAGGAAATTTTAAAGATGCTAATAAATCTGCTGATAATTCAAATTCCAGATTCGATATAAGCTATAAAAAAAATGTTCAATTAAAACCTACTTCAAGATATAAAGCCCCAAGAGCAAAAATCAAATTCAATAGAACTAAGAAAGTTTTTAATAAAATATATAATGCTACATACGGAATAAGACATATATTTAAATTAGTTATAGATGCAATAAAAAGAAAAGGAAATCATGAAAGAAGCATACTTATATTCTACGATGATGAAGAACATGGTATAAGACTTCCTATAAATAACTTTATGATTTTATTTCTTTTCTTGGTATTCTCTGCTTTAATATATACAGGTTATGATGCCTATAATAAACAGAAAGAAGCTAGAGAATTTTATAATACTCTTTCAGCAAGAGAAGCTAAAACTTATACTTTAATAGAAGATTATAAAAAGTCTTTAAATAGATTCTCTAAAGCATTAACAGAATATAATAATACTATGAAATCTATATCATATACAATAGATTATAATGACTTGGGTACATTTAATAATAACAATAATTTGAATAATAATGAATCCGGAAATATTGAAAAAATGCTTAGCGAATTGGATTCATACCAAAAGAATGTACTTTCATTTATGGAAGTATCTCCAAAAATACATAGAGAAATTCCTTTAGGCTGGCCTGTTGCAGGAGGCGGAAGAATATCAAGCGGATTCGGAGCAAGACTTTCTCCTTTCAATCAGGAAAAAAGCTATCACTATGGAGTTGATATAGCTGGTCCTTATGGCACTCCTATACTTGCTGTTGCTGACGGTGTGGTTACATTTGCCGGATGGAGAAACGGATATGGTTGGTTCGTACTAATCACTCATGCTAATGGATATCAAACTGCTTACGGACATAATTCTAAACTTCTAGTTGATTATGGTCAGAAAGTAAAAAGAGGCGAAAGAATAGCTCTTATAGGAAATACTGGAAGAACTACAGGAATACACTGCCATTTCGAGGTTAGAGTCGGAGGAGATCATAAAAATCCTATGCCTTATTTGAGTGCTAGGTTCTGATTAACTTTTTATAATATCTATTTATTATATGTTATATGAATGAACATGATTCTAAAAAAAGATATTTAGGAGAGTTTTATACTCCTTTAAATTTTGCTGAAAAATCTTTATCATATATATTTAGTATAATAGATAAAAAAGAATTAGACAGCGGTAAATATAGAATATGGGATATGGCCTGCGGAACTGGAAACCTAGAATATTATCTTGATGAGAAATATCATAAATATCTATATATGTCAACAATAGATAAAAATGATATAGATTACTCAAAAGAAAAATTTAAAAATGCCTGTATGTTTCAATATGATTATCTAAATGATGATATAAATGATAATAATTTTGAATATAATAAACTCCCTCAAACACTTAAAGATGATTTAAATAATAAAAATATAAAATGGATTATATTAATCAATCCGCCTTATGCTACAAGTCAAGTGGCAGGTACAAACTCCAAAAGTAAAAAAAATGTCAGTGCAAGTAAAATTAGAGATATGATGCATAAAGAAAAACTAGGAGATGCTTCTAGAGAACTATATTCACAATTTATGTTTAGAATACATAAAGAATTTCAAGATAAAAATAAAGTTTATCTTGCCATATTCTCCAAAACTAATTATATAAAATACAATAATAACGAAAAATTTAGAAATAAAGTATGTAATTATAAATTTATAAGCGGATTTATATTTTCTTCAGTTAATTTTGATAACACTTCAAAAACCACTCCTTTTCCTGTGAGTTTTATAATTTGGGAAATAAATAATAAACACAATATTAAAACAGAAAATATCATACTTGATGTGCTTGATAATAACTGTAATTTAATAAATAAAAAAAGCTACAATGTAATAGATAGTGATAATCTTCTTAATAAATGGATAAAAAGGGTAAAAACTTCATCAACATTCGTACCTCTTTCATCAGCCATAAAAGTAAAAACTTCGGGAAAAGATATAAGAGATAAAATATGCGAAGGATTCATAGGTTCTCTTATGAGCTGCGGCAGTGATTTACAAAAGCAAAATCTCACTGCTGTATTTTCTGCTCCACAGGCTTCGGCCGGTTCTCTTTCAATCACTAAAGAAAATTTTGAAAAAGCTATGATAATACATGCTGTTAGGAGAACTGCTAAAGTAGATTGGCTTAATGGAAGCGATCAATTTTGTATACCGCAAAATGAATTGGATAGAAAATTTATATTGGATTGTGTTATATGGACTTTATTTTCAACTTCCAATCAAACATCTGCTATGGATAATATATTCTATAAAGAAAAATATTATACGATTATAAATCACTTTTATCCTTTTGATTATAAAAAAGTATATTGCGGATGTACTTTTTTCAAATACAATAACGAAAAAAGATTCTGCTTTGAATATTTAGAAAAAAATAATCAACATATATCAAACGAAGCATTTGATTTAATAAATGCTTCAGAAAGACTTTATAAATACTTTTATTCAAATATAGAAAAAGTTAATAAAGAAAAATTTAAAATATCTCTTTGGGACAGCGGATTTTGGCAGATAAGAAAATCATTAAAAGATGCAAAATTAGCTTCAGATATATTGAAAGAAATCAAAATAAAAAGAAACATATTAAAAAACAATATATCAAAAAATACAAATTATTTTGTTTTTTGAATTTATCCTTACGCACGCTAAATTAATCAAAAATATATAAATCAATTAATAATACAATTTTATTATATTTTAAAAGTCAACTTACCGTGCGGTAAATAGGCTCAAAATCTAATAAAAACTTGGGCGGGCATACTTTTATACTTTGAGTTTTAAATATAAATATATCTATTATTTCTAAATAAAATAATAAAATATAAAGGGCGGGGTATGTAAATAAAGTTTTAAAATTTACTTTCATTCCCCACCCTTAAGTATTATAATTTAAATTTAAAATTAAAATTTTTAATTAACTAATTACAAAATTAGAAATTATAAAAACCCACCCAAGTATTTTTTTTATTTATAGTCTATTAAACCGCACGAGGAATGGAATTTAAATATATAACGATATAAAATTATAATTTAAACTATATACAAGACGAATTTACCGTGCGTAAATTAACTATTATATTTAATACTATTATATTCATCTATAAGAGTTTTATAATCTTCTTCATTCATAAAATTATATGAATAATAAAAAAAATTATATATCATAAAATTCCTTAAATATAAGGCAGTGCATATTAATATACACTGCCGTAAAATTGGGGTAAAAATTAGTTTGATTTATTATTATGAGATTTTTTCAAAATTACTTTTAGGCTCTCCGCATATAGGACATTTCCAATCACTTGGCAAATCCTCGAATGGTATATCTCCTTTATATTCAAATCCGCAAGTTTTACATTTATATACTGATTTAGTTTTCTGAGCTTCTTCTTTATTATCTTCTTTTTTATAAGCATTAGCAGTAGATGCATTTGCAGGTGTATTACCCTTAATGACATTATGATAATAAGCATAAGTCATAGAATTAGTTTCATTATCAAATATATCAGCATCTATTAGCTCACCTATGAATATAGTATGAGTATGAACTTCTAAACTATCTATTACCTTACAAATTAAATATGCATTTGCTGCTTTTATTACAGGCAAGCCTTCTTTCATCTCATAAGCAACATTTTCAAATTTATTATTATCTCTTGAGCTTCTGAATCCAAAACCTCCTATCAATGTAGGATCACTTTTTTCTGAAAGTATAGACAAAGCAAATTTACCATGTTTTTTTATACATTCATTAGTATAATTATTTTTATTAACACTGATCATAAT
This sequence comes from Brachyspira hyodysenteriae ATCC 27164, assembly GCF_001676785.2. Classification (NCBI taxonomy): domain Bacteria; kingdom Pseudomonadati; phylum Spirochaetota; class Spirochaetia; order Brachyspirales; family Brachyspiraceae; genus Brachyspira; species Brachyspira hyodysenteriae. Next base: position 2,983,676 of record NZ_CP015910.2, read on the forward strand.
AGTTGTAGGAGTAGCTGTTATTTGAGTAGAAGTATTTATAGTACAGCCTACAGGTTTATCACCATCAATAGTTGTCAAAATGTACATTCCATAAGAAAGTTTAGTCAAAGCAAAAGTGTTCATAATATATAGCATCCTTATTGATAATAATTACTAATTATATAGTATATCTATAAAAAATCAATACTAAATAATAAAAAATCATCAATATTTTATGAAATATTAATCTTTCATAATAGTAGAATTAGGATCTTTTATGTAATCATTAGTGAGCTTTGCTATTTTTGGAGAAAGTATTAAAAGACCAACCAAATTCGGTATAGCCATAAGACCATTTAAAGTATCCGCTATAGCCCATATCAAATCCAATTGACTTACAGCACCAACTATACCTATAATCAAAAATATTATTCTATAAGAATATGAAGCTATTTTATTTCTTCTTGTAAGATATCCTAAAGCAACGACACCATAATGAGACCAACCTACGAATGTAGAAAAAGCAAATAATATTAAAGATATTGTAAGTATTATAGAACCTGCATGTCCCAAATTATTTCCGAAAGAAGCAGATATAAGCTCAGCACCATTTAATTTAGTACCTTGATTAGCATCTAAAAATATTATAGCTATAAGTCCTGTTAATGTACATACAAAGAAAGTATCTATAAGCACCTCAAATATTCCCCATAATCCCTGCTCTATAGGATTTTTAGAATTGCTGGCACCATGAGCCATAGGAGCAGTACCCAAACCAGCCTCATTTGAGAATACACCGCGAGCAAATCCGAATTTCATACCCATCATAATAGTATATCCCATAAATCCTGCACCAACTTGTTTTAAAGAAAATGCTTCTTCAAATATTCTCTGAAATGCATAAGGTATTTTTTCCATATTCATAAATAGTATCACTATTCCAGAAACTATATATATAACACACATAATAGGTACTAATTTTTCAGTAACAGTAGCTATTCTTCTTATTCCGCCTATAATAATTATAGCAGTTAAAAGTACAACTACTACACCTGTAACTATATGAGGCACTCCAAAATTTTGATAAACAACACCAGCCATAGCATTAGTTTGAGTCATATTGCCCGCACCGAAACAAGCTAAAGCAGCAAAAGCAGCAAATATACTTCCAAGCCAAGGCATATTAGCACCTTTAGATATATAATACATAGGACCGCCATGATGATGTCCTAAATCATCTTTAACCCTATAATGAACTGCCAAAATAACTTCAGAATATTTTGTAACCATTCCAAAAAAAGCAGCAAACCACATCCAGAATAAAGCCCCAGGTCCTCCTGCTACTATTGCTGTAGTAACACCTGCAATATTTCCTGTACCTACAGTACTTGCCAAAGCTGTACTTACCGCCTGAAAAGGAGTAATATTATCATCTAAATCATGTTTTTTTGCCAATGCTCCGAATGTATGCTTAACCCATAAAGGTATTCTTGTTATTTGTAAAAAACCTGTTCTTATACTTAAATATATACCCGTTCCTACTAATAATGTAAGCATTATTGGTCCCCATACAAAACCATTAACAACATTATTTATTTTAGTTATCATCTCTATCATAATGCTCTCCTTGATATTTTTTTAATTGTTTTTATTCATTTATATATACTCTTTTTACCCTTTCCCCTATATTAACAAGTACTTCATGACTTATGCTGTCTATTCTAGCAGCCAAAGTATCAGCATTAAGTTTTTCATCATTTCCAAATATTAATACCTCATCGCCTATTTTTACACTATCGTTTCCTATTTCTGCAATAATAGAATCCATACATATTCTTCCTCGTAAAGGATAATATTTTCCATTAATTTTAACTTCCCAATTATTAGATAATTTTCTTGGTACTCCGTCTGCATAACCTATAGGTATTACAGCAACTCTAGTATCTTTATCAGCAGTCCAAGTCATTCCATAAGAAATGCTTTCTCCTTTCTTTATAGTTCTCACTAAAACAACATGAGATTTTAAACTTAGTATAGGTTTAATACCCAAAAAATCATCATTATATCCATACAATATGATTCCGGCACGCACCATATCAAAATATGTATTTTTATATGATATTATTGCAGCAGAATTAGAAGTATGAGCATTTTTTATTTTTATTCCATTCTCATTCAAATCATTTAATACATCATTAAAAACTTTTATCTGTTTATTAGTAAAACTTACAGAATAATCATCCTGCATATCAGAAGCAGCATAATGAGTGTTAATACCTTCTATATTCAAAGTACTATATGATAATACTTTTTTTGCTAAAGGAACAACATCTTCAGGTTTAGCTCCCATTCTGTTTAATCCTGTATCAACTTTTATATATAGATTTAAATTACCACCATTCTTTTTTAAAAACTTGTCATAATACTCCAAGCATTCATCATTACTAATAATAGGACTTAAATTATATTTACATACCAAATCAGATTCATCTTTAAAATGCTGAAATAAAACTAATATAGGCAATTTAACTCCTACCTCTCTTATTTTAATGCCCTCTTCAACATTAGCAACACCTAAAGCATCAGCACCAAATTTTTCTGAGGCTTTAGATATTTCTATCAAGCCATGTCCGTAAGCATTTGCCTTAACAATATTTAGAAGTTTAACATCTTTTATAATAGATTTTATAATCTGCATATTTTTATTTAAAGCAGATAAATCAATTTCAGCAATAGTATAATTTGACATAATCTTAACCTACTTATTTTTTGATAATTAAAACTTTATTATTTAGAGAACTTATAATTTTTAATAAAGTCAAAAATATAAAAAATGAGATATTATATTATAGATATAATATCTCATCATTAAAGCCATAAATATAATATTTACATACTAAACATTTCCGGATTTTTAAAGTCTTCTTTAAGCATTTCTAAGACATCATCATCTTTTTTGAATTCATCATTGTCCTTTTTAAATTCTTCTTCAAGACTCTTAAGTTCCATATCCATTCTTTCATCTACAGAATAACTATTAGGATCCTTATTAGAAATGCTAGCATTCTTAGCTTCTTCTATATTATCAGCATTAGTAATAAACTTACTCATAAGCTCATTAAATCTTACAAAGATTTCATTTAACTTACTTGTAGCAGTATAGAATTCTTTATTACCTTCTACTGTTTTTACAGAAAGTTCATTTAAGAAACTCATAGCATGCATAACTTCTTTAGCACCGGAACTATTAGCTTCAATTATATCAGAAACCTCTCTAGTAATCTGGTCAAGCAAAGTGATTTGGCTGTCTACCACATCACCGCTATTCATCTGCTCTTTTACACTATCTTTAACACCTGTAGTAATATTATTCAAGTGTCTTATAGTTTCAAGTATATCTCTTCCTCCAACCTCTAATTCGCTGTTGGCAGTATTTATTTCAGAAACAACTCTTGCAGTATTTTCTGACATATCAAGTATGTTATCAAGAGATTTACCACTATTACTTGCAAGCTCCACTGTTTCTTCTATTCTTTTAGTGATAGCTTTAATAATGTTTGTAATGGATTTAGTGTTATCAGCAGTGTGCTCTGCCAAAGATCTAATCTCGTCAGCAACAACAGAGAAACCTCTTCCTTGCTCTCCGGCATGGGCTGCCTCAATAGCTGCGTTCATAGCTAAAAGGTTAGTTTGCTCAGCAATACCCTGAATAACGTTAACTATCTCTTTAATTTGGTCAGAACTTTCCTCAATACCTCTAACAGCCTCAATAACCTCATCTACTGTATCACCTCCGTCATGAGCATCAACAAGAAGTTTTTTAGAGAAGCTGTCTGCTTTATTAACGCTTCTTGCCACAGATGTAATGTTGGATATCATCTCTTCAATGGAAGCTGATGTCTGTTCTACAGCTGATGACTGACGTTCCATATTATCATTAATCTTATAAATTGTCTGTAACAATTCTTCTACAGCAATAGAAGCTGATGAAAAAGCATGTCTTTGCTGATCTGTAGAATTAGTAACATTCTGTATAGAAGTAATAATGTTATTAACACTTGCTACACTTTCAGTAATGCTGGAGCTTTGATCATTTATTCTATTTGTATTTTCATCAATAATTGTTTCTATTACTTTTATCTCTTCAAATACCTTATAACTTTCTACTTTTAAATCTCCTATAAGATTATCCAAACTAGATAAGAATAAATTGAAGTTATAAATTAAAACTCCTATTTCATCATTGTTTTTAGATAATATTCTTTTTCTTAAATCTCCATTTCCGCCTAAAAGCATTTTTGTAGATTCATTTGCTCTGCTTATTGAAGATAAAAGTATTTTCAAAATAATCAAATAAATACCAAAGAACAAGATAAATATTGATATAAATAAAAATATAAAATTAAATATAATTGAATTTATATCAGAATCTTTTATTATTGTATTTATATCTTTGTAATATAAGCCTATAATTTTTAATTCTTCTATATATGAAACTACAGCAATAGATTTTTTACCTGCTATGTTAATAGGATAGAATATTTCAAATGATTTATTATTGCCAAATGATTTTTCAAAATTTTCTATATTTTCAGCAAGCTCTGGCGATGATGATAATATTTCAGATGAACTTTCAGCTATATATCTGCTGTCTGAACTTAATATTACATCTCTTTTTACTGATACATAATAGATATAAGACCATTTTGAAAGTATATTATCATTTTTTATCATATTATCTATATTGCCTATACTAGATTCAGATATAATATATCCGATATCGCGTCCGAATAATCTTAAAGGGGCATAAGCAGATATAAATATATTATTTCTATCATAAACATCTATACCTAAAGTAACTAAATTATTTTCTATATCATTTTCCAAGAAATTATGAATAGTTAAAGCATCTGATGCTCTGGTTGTATATCTGTCTGTAGCAGAATCTTTTGATATTGTTACAGAATAAGGAAGATCTGTATTAAGATAATCCTGATTGATATTGATAGATACTGTATTATATTTATTTTTTAAAGTATCATTTATATATGCCAATCTATTAACGAAATTAGTTTGTATATCATCTCTTGAAATTATATTCTTATTAGAATAAATATTAAGAACTGCTTCAGAATAATACATCATATCTGATTTAATATTATTATCAAATTTTTTCATATTATCAGATATAGCCATCATTTCAGTTAATACTAAATTACTATAATTATTTAAATAAACATTCTCCTCTACGGATACATGGTTCATAAGAAAAGCTAATATTATAGTAGAGAAAAACAAATATACTATAAGTCCTAATTTAGCTATAAGAGGTATATAAAATGTTACTATATTCTCATCTAATTCAAAATTCTTAGATAATAATTTAAATAACATCATAAATACGCATGATAATAATGAAGCATTTATCGTAGCATTGAATATTGCCAATGTCATAGTATATAAAAATACTTTATTTATAATAGAGTATGCTATTATTTCTATAATACTTCCCACCAGAGAAATAGTAAAGAATATAAATATGACTCTGCTTGCTAATCTTATATTAGAATTAGTATTCCACATCTTTAAATATTTGAAAAAGAATATAAAAGAAATTGCAGAAAAGAGTATTTTCAAACCATATATAGGCGGAATTTCCTTATATATAAAAAATAATGCTATATTCCAAATAACGATATCTACTAACAAATAGATTGGAATAGTTAAAATTTTAAGCCTTCTAATAACATGTTGTTTTATCTTTTCTGAAGCCATAATATCCTCTATTAAATAAATGCGATTAATATAATATTATACATTATCGTTTATTTTTTATCAAAATTTATTCATAAAAAATTACACTCTTCCTACTTCATTAATTACTCTGCCAACCAATGTATCATGAGTAGATATAGTTTTGGAATTTAATTCATAAGCACGTTGAACTTCAATCATTCTAACCATTTCATTTATAGGATTTACATTACTCATTTCTAAAAACCTTGATAATACTTTAGGTCTATTAACACCCTTTTCAGCTATAAAAGCAGGACCGCTAATATCTGTATCTACCCAGAAAGATTCGCCTTCTTTTTTCAAATATCTTTCATTATCAAATCTTACTATTTTTAATGTATCAAGTATCTCTTCATCTTCCCATTCATTATCATTAAACTGTACAAATGTATTGCCGTCTTGATATCTTCTGTTAATACTTACTCTTCCTTCTTCATCTATATTGAAATTATTAGTTTTTATCTGAATATATCCATTCTCACCCATAACTTTATAGCCATGCTTAGTTACAAGATAATGATCTTTATCTATTAAAAAACTTCCATTTCTTGTGTATCTTTCGCCATTAGGAGTTTCTATAGCAAAGAATCCTTTATCACCCAAAGCTATATCAAGCTGATTTCCTGTTTCTCTTAAAGAGCCCTGCTCCCATTCTGTGAAAACTTCATTAACTTCAACACCTGTTCCCATTCTTCCTACATAAGGTCTTACATCTGTAGAACCAAGAGGAAATATTACCACTCCGTCGTCTTCTGTTCTTGCAGCCATCATTTCTGGAAAAGCTTTGAAACTTACTGTATCTCTTTTAAATCCAGGTTTATCAACATTAGCCAAGTTATTAGCTACAACATCAAGTCTTGCCTGCTCAGCCATCATACCGCTGGCACCTGTATAAACACCTCTTACCATTTATAATCCCCCTAATTTTATATTCTTATTAATTATAAAATATCATCTTTTTCTTTTTTTGTTTCTATATTAATACTTTTTAATTTATCTTCTAAATTTTCATATCCTCTTTCTATATGATAGATTCTATGAACATTAGTTGCACCTTTAGCAATAGCACCAGCAGCAACCAAAGCAGCACCAGCTCTTAAATCACTAGCCTGTACATCAGCCCCTGATAATTCCTTGCCTCCATTTACAACTATATCTGAAGTATTTAATTCTATGTCAGCACCCATACGAATAAGTTCCGGTACATGGCTGAATCTATCAGGATAAATACCCTCTATAAGCTCGCTCTTTCCATTGATTGTACAAGCTAATGTAGTATAAATAGCCTGCAAATCTGTAGGAAAACCAGGATATGGTAATGTTTCAACTTTAAAAGGTTTTAATTCTTTATTTCTAGCATCTATTTCTATAGTATTTTCTGTTGTTTTTATATCACATCCTATATCTGAAAGCAAATCTAATACATAAGTTAAATGTTTAGGCTCTGCATTTTCCAACTTTAACTTACCTCTTCCGGCAGCAGCTATTGCTAAGAAAGTACCTGTTTCTATTCTATCTGGTATTACTGTAAACTCTGCCCCATGAAGAGCTTCAACTCCTTCTATAGTTAGAATATCAGTACCGCCTCCTGTAATTTTTGCTCCCATAGCATTAAGCAAATCAACCAAGTTCGTACATTCCGGTTCTTTTGCTGCATTTCTTATTATAGTAGTACCTTTAGCCAAAGCAGCAGCCATCATAACATTATCAGTACCCAATACTGTAGGGCCGAATTTACCTGATAAATCCATATCAGCACCTACCAAATTACCTTCTACTTTAGCATCTATATATCCTGCTGTTATATCTATTTTAGCACCTAATGCTTCCATTCCTTTCAAATGCAAGTCTATTGGTCTTGGGCCGAAAGCACAGCCGCCAGGGTATGATACTCTACAATGCTTTCTCTTAGCAAGTAATGGTCCTAGTACTATTATAGAACCTCTCATTTTCTTAACCAATTTATAAGGGGCTTCCTCACTTTTTCCATTATGAGATATTATTACAGTTGTATTATTTTTAAAATCTACTTTCTTCCCTAAAGGCTCTAATATATCTATAAGAACATGCACATCTACCAAATCCGGAACATTATGAAGTATAACTGGTTCATCTGTTAAAATAGATGCAACTAGCAAAGGCAATGATGCATTTTTAGAACCTGATACTTTTAATATTCCCCCAATATTGTTTGAACCTTCTATCACATATTTATACATATAGTTTCCGCCTTTAAAGAATAAAAATTCCGCTTTCTTTATGTTCGGAATAATAAAAAAACGCTTGATAAATTTTATCTATATATTATGTAAATATTTATCAATAACAAATAAAACGCACGGTAAATAGGCTTAAATATATAATTTAAATTACAATTATCCATAATCATATATTTTAACTCTCATTAACTCGTGCGGTATATCGACTATAAATTTAAATAAAACATGGGTGGGAATTATCAATTCTAAATTAAACAATAAAAAAATATATAACAAGAATAACAAAATAAATTAAAGAATATAAAGGGTGGGCAAATGTAATTTAACTTTAAAACATTAATTACATACCCCGCCCTTTTATCTTATATGCTTAATTTTAAAATTATAATTTAAATTTATCTTAATAATTTAATAATAAAAAGCATACCCGCCCAAGCTTTTATTAGTTTTTTAACTTATTTAACATATTAACATAATATTTTTTTATAAATTTAGTTTTAATAAAAATATAATTATGATATAATATTAACTATAATTTTATTAGGAGTGGAGATAGAATATTATGACATACATTAAATTGAACAAAGAATATAAAGATGAAATAGTATATGAGACTATGCTAAAAATGGGATTTCTCCATTATTTTAATACTAACTATTATTATAATAATAAAGGTATTCAATTCAAAAATGATGCTGAATATACATTTATAGGGTTATTTCTATCATTTGATAATAATATACTTACTGTAAATCACAATCACAGCTTTTTGTATTTATCAGAATTTTTAACTAAGCATAATATAACTAAATTAACAGATATAGAACCTTCTTCCTTAATCGATGTAGATTATGAAGGAAAAGATCCTTATTACTGTTTTTCAAAATTAAATAATATTACGCAAAAAGTTATTATTACATTTATTGCTGAATTTGATAGAATTTACAGCGGTATTGCAAAGTAATAAAAATAATAAAAACTAAAAATTATAAGACATACAATTTTTGTCTTCTTCTAACTCTAAAATAAAAATATAATAGCAATATATTAAAAATTATGATATGATTAAATTTCATCATAATATAAAGGCTTAAATAAATGATAAATATCGCTATACTTGGAAGACCGAATGTAGGTAAATCCACACTATTTAACAGATTTGCAGGAAGAAGAAAATCTATAGTTGACCCTATGGCAGGAGTTACAAGGGATATAAGTATAGCAAAAACCTATATTGATGATATAGAATTTAATGTTTTTGATACAGGCGGACTTCTTGATGTAAGCGATGACACTTTAAATGAAAAGGTTAGAGAAAAAGCATTAAAAACAGCTTTGGAAGATTCTGATATACTTTTATTTTTAGTAGATGCACATCAAAGCCACCCAGATGACAGACATTTCATTAATATAATAAGAAAATCCGGAAAGCCTATTATACTTGTAATAAATAAAGTAGATGCTGATTCCCATAATAATCTAGTAAGTGAGTTCTATTCATTAGGTATAAAAGATGTATCTATAATAAGTGCTGAGCATAATAACGGCATTGATGATTTAAGAGAAAAAATACTAGAAGTTCTCGAAAGAAACGGATTCGATTTAGAAGCCGAAAGAGAAATATCTAAAAATAATAATTCTAATAATGATGAAGATAATAATACAATAGAAATTGAAAATATAGATGAAGATTTTGAAGAAGAATATTATGATGATGATTTAGACGAAGAAGATGAAGAAAACTATAATAATAAAAAAGAAAAATCAAAACAATACCGACTCGATGAATATATAGCACAAAAGAAAACAATCAATATAGCAATAGTTGGAAAGCCTAATGCTGGAAAATCCACTTTATTAAACACATTGATAGGAAAAGACAGAAGCATTGTTTCAAATATTGCAGGCACTACAAGAGATGCCATAGATGAAACATTCAATTTCAAAGGAGATGATATTTGTCTTGTAGATACTGCAGGAATAAGAAAGAAAAAAAATGTTAATACTGATGTTGAATACTACAGTGTAAACAGAGCAATAAAAGCCATAGAAGCATCTGATGTTTGTATATTAATGCTTGATGTTTTTGAAGGTCTAACAGATCAGGATAAAACTATTGCCAATCTTATAATAGAAAGAAGAAAAGGAATAGTAATAGCAGCAAATAAATGGGATATAAGAGAGAAAGGAACTACTTGGAATGATTATGAAGCATATATGAAAGATGCTTTTCCTGTTCTTAATTATGCTTTTTATGCCAGAGTTTGCGCCAATAGAAAAAACGATGCAGAAAAACTTTTATCTTTAGCAGTAAGGGTAGCAAAAACAAGAATGCAGAGATTTGAAACGCATGCACTCACAGAAACTATGGTAAGAGCAACCAGAGAATATTCAATATCTGCAGGAGGAAATCCTTTCAAGATTTTCTATGTAGTTCAAACAGGAGTAAATCCTCCGGCTTTTGCTGTATTTTGTAATCATCCTCATAAATTAAATTCGCATTATAAAAGATATTTAGAAAATAGATTCAGAGAGATGTTCGACTTCAGAGGAACACCAATTATACTTAATTTCAGAAAAAGAGGCAAAAAATTTGGAGGTTAAAAATATGTTAGTAAAAATTATAGTAAGCATACTCGTTTCATATATAATCGGAGCAATACCATTTTCATTTATAATAGGAAAAATAAATGGACATGATGTTAGAAAAGAAGGAAGCGGTAATCCTGGAGCCAGCAATGTACTTCGCGTATGCGGTAAAAAAGCAGGAATTGCTGCTTATATTTGCGATATAGGTAAAGGTATGGTTGCTGTTATTGTACCTGCATTTATATTATCAAGCATTATTTCTACTCATAGCTATATATTAGTGGCATGTGCTGTTGCCTCTATACTTGGGCATGTATTTTCTATATTCTTAGGTTTTAAAGGCGGTAAAGGTGTTGCTACTAGTGCCGGTTCTATGTTTATGCTTGCACCTGTAAGTTTAATTATTACTATGGTATTTTTCTTTATTGGTTTATTTGCATCAAGAAAAACTGTTGCTATAGGATCTACTTTTGGAGCTATTGCTTTTCCTATAGTTTTAAGTTTCTTATATTTCAAAGCTAACTTTTTATACAGAATATTTTTTAATATAAACTATATTATTCTTCTTCCTATAGCTATACTTCTTGCTATATTCATAGTAATAAAACATATACCTAATTATAAAAGAATGCTTAAAGGCGAAGAAAATAGTTTTTCAAAAAAATAATAAAATTAGTTGTATATTAAAATTATAAAAGTAATTATTTCTTTTTCGGTAATTACATTATTTATAAGCTGTTCTAATTCCAGTGAAAATAAAAAATCAAATGAGTATTCATTAATAATAACACAGACTGTAATGTAAATGAAACTATTAATTACAGAGCAGAATATATTATTATTGATAATACAATTATAAAAAATTAAATTGTTAAAATACTATTTACAAAATTATAAAAAGTATTAATATTTATAGATAATGAAATTATTTAGGGGCTAAATTATGAAACATTGTATTAAAATTCTAAGTTTATCTTTTATATTATTATTTATTTTAAGCTGCGGAAATAAAAATGATCCTACAGTAAAATTAGATAAATACACAGGAAGATATGAAGGCGTTTTGAATACAATTCAAAATACAAGACAGCTTGAAACAAATAAATGTACTTTAATCGTTAATGAAGATAGTTCTATAGAAATAATTATAGAAGGCGGAAATATACGCGATGATAGAGTAACTATATCAAAAGAAGAATTAACTAAAGTTGAAGATAATTCATATACAGCAGAAAAAAATGGAAAGAAATATTCTTTTACTTTTTATGATACTTACATGAATTTAACAATCAACAATACTGATAATACAACATCAGAAGGTAAACTTTCAAAAATTGGTTAAGCTGATTTTTATTTATTGTTTAATTCATAATTTTTATTAAACATATATTTAAAGCTTTACGCAGCAAATTTAAAATCCGCTGGGGTGGGCAGCAAAAAATTCTAATTAAACAAATAAAAAATAAAAGTTTATATTTCAGATAAGCATTTTAAATATAAAGGGTGGGCAAATGTAATTAAATTTTAAAACTTAATTTACATACCCCGCCCTTTATTCTTTGTTGCTTTATTTTTTAATCATAATTTAAATTGTTTTATTGCTTAATAAAAAAAAGCACCCCCGCCCAAATTTTTATTAAATTTATAATTTATTTAGTATTATCCTGAAGGCTTTTTAAATGCTTTATTTCTATAGCTACCATTATAATAGTAACTAGCAAAGCAGCTCCGTCAGCAATAGGACCAGCATACATTACTCCGTCTATACCGAATATCCTAGGCAGTATTATTATAAGAGGAAGAAGAAATAAAGTCTGCCTAGTTACAGCAAGAAATGCTCCTTTAAATGCTTTTCCTAAAGAACTAAAGAATGTACCAGTTACAGGCTGAGCGGCATTTATTATCATAAGCATCATAAATATTCGCATGTACTTTTCAGAGAACTGAAAATAAAGTTCGCTTCCGTCTCCGAATATAGAGACAATTTGTCTAGGGAAGAATTGAAATAATAAAAATGCAATGAATGTTATAGCACTTGTTATTATGATAGTGTATTTATATGTTTCAATAACTCTGTCATAATTTTTAGCTCCGTAATTAAAACCTATTATAGGCTGACTGCCTTGAGAAGCTCCTATTACGAATGACATTACAAGCATATTAACTTTAGCTACTATTCCAGAAACTGCTAAAGGTATATTGCCGCCGTATATAGAATTACTTCCATAATAGCTAAGTACATTATTCATAACAATTTGAAGAATCATCATAGATAAGTTACTGAATCCTGCGGAAGCACCTAATGCAAATATTTTTAATATTGATTTGAATTCAGGCATAAAGCTTTGTTTTTCAAATTGAATATTTTTAAATTTAAATACATAGGCGAAAGCTATAAAGAAAGATACATACTGTCCTATTACAGTGGCAAGTGCAGCACCTGCAATACCCATTTTAAATACGAATATAAATAAAGGGTCTAAAATAGTATTAACAATAGCACCGCTTAAAACTGAAGCCATAGAATATTTTGGACTTCCATCTGCTCTTATAGTATAGCTCATAACCATAGAAAATATATAAGCTGTAAATCCGAAAGAAGTTATATCGGTATATATTACAGCATAATCCAAAACCTCTTTTGTAGATCCGAATGCTATCATCAATTTTGTATTAAATATCTTTACTACTATTGATAATATTATACCGAATACAAAGGATAAAGTAATACTGTTTCCTATGATAACAGAAGCATGTTTATTTTCACCTTTTCCTAGCAGTATGCTGTAAAGAGAAGCTCCTCCAACACCTAGGAACAATGATATAAATATGCATATTATGGTGAGAGGGAAAGCCACATTAGTTGCGGCATTCCCATTGATTCCCACTCCCTGACCTATAAATATTTGATCTACTATATTATAAAGAGAACCCACAAGCATTGATATAATACTTGGAGTTCCATATTTAAAAAGAAGCCTATGTATCTTTTCATAATACAAAGGATTAGATGAAACAGACATATATAAATCCAATAAATATATTAAATAACCTCAATAATTATAAAGTATATTTATTTTTCTTACATTTGCAACTTTTTTCAATTACTTTTATTCTTTTCAAGTATTTTTAATTTTTTTATTTCTCTGCTTACCAATATAACAGTAACTATTAAAGCAGCTCCGTCAGCAACAGGTCCTGCATACATTACTCCGTCTATACCTAATATTCTAGGAAGTATTATTATAAGAGGAAGCAAAAATATAATCTGTCTTGTCATAGATATAAATGCACCTTTGAATGCTTTTCCTAAAGAAGTAAAGAATGTACCAGTTACAGGCTGAATACCATTTATTACCATTAATGCCATATATATTCTCATGTATTCTTCAGCAAAATGAAAATACAATTCGCTTCCGTCCCCAAATATTCCTACAATCTGTCTTGGGAATAATTGAAATAAAAGAAAAGCTATAAAAGCCATGATTGTTGTTATTGTTATAGTAAGCTTATATGTTTTTATAACTCTGTCATAATTCTGAGCCCCATAATTAAATCCTATTATAGGCTGACTGCCTTGAGATGTACCTATTATAAAAGCCATTACAAGCATATTGACTTTTGAAATAATACCTGCTACAGCCAAAGGAATATTTCCTCCGTATATCGAATTAGTACCATAATAGCTAAGTACATTATTCATGGTAATTTGAACTGCCATCATTGCTAATTGATTAAAACCTGATGATGAACCTAAAGAAAATATTTTCAATATGTTTTTAGGATCAACTTTAAAATTATCTTTTTCAAAAGTTATATGTTTGAATCTGAATAAATATCTGAAAACTATAGCAAATGAAATGAACTGTCCTATTATTGTTGCAAGTGCCGCACCTGATATACCCATATCAAATTTAAATATTAAAACAGGGTCTAATATAGTATTGACAATGGCACCTGTAAGAACTGACATCATAGAATATTTAGGGCTTCCGTCTGCTCTTATTATATGGCTCATCATTGTAGAAAATATAAATGGTATAAATCCGAACGCTGTTATATTTGTATATTCTATTGCATAAGGCAAAACCTCTTTTGTAGAGCCGAACATAACCATAAAATTTTTATTAAACAGTTTTACTATCAGTGTAAATATAAAACCCAATGCCAAAGCAGATACTACAGCATTTCCTATAAAAGTAGCAGCTCTTTTATTATTACCTTGTCCTAATAATATGCTGTACATTGAGGCACTTCCAAATCCATGAAACAATGCTATAGACATACAAATTATAGTAAGAGGAAAAGCAACATTAGTGGCGGCGTTTCCATTAATACCTATTCCCTGACCTATAAATATTTGATCTACTATATTATATAAAGAACCTACAAGCATTGATATAATACTTGGAGTGGCATATTTAAAAAGAAGTTTATATGGTTTCTCATAGTATAGAGGATTAGAAACTACATCATTATTCATAAATAAAATCCGTTATATAAAAATAATTCTATTAAGTATATTTTATTTTTCTGTTTTTTCAATAATGTAATTTTCAAACTAAATATATAAATAATTTTCTTTATGCTTTACGAAATATATTTTTTGCTATATAATTTTATAAATTAAATTAGGTGTTTTTATATGATAACAAAGAGAATAATTCCATGTTTAGATGTAAGAGACGGAAGGGTTGTAAAGGGTACTAATTTTGAAGGATTAAAAGACGTTGATGATCCTGTTGAGCTTGCTAAATATTATAATAATTCTTTAGCTGATGAGCTTGTATTTTATGATATAACGGCTTCTTATGAGGGAAGAAAATTATTTGTAAATGTACTTGAGAAAGTAGCCAATGAAATATTTATACCTCTTACAGTCGGCGGCGGAATAAATACTATAAAAGATTTTGACATGGTTTTAAAATCCGGAGCTGATAAAGTAAGTGTAAATTCCGGAGCTATAAAGAATCCTGATTTAATAAGAGAAGCTGCCGAAAAATATGGAAATCAATGTGTTGTGCTTTCTATAGATATAAAAAGAGTTAATGGAAAATATTCTGTATTTTCTAAAGGCGGAAGAGAAGATACTGGAATCGATGCTATTGAATGGGCTGTAAAAGGAGAGAAGAACGGAGCAGGAGAGCTTGTAATAAATAGTATTGATACAGACGGAGTAAAAAACGGTTTTGATATAGAATTGCTTAAAGAAATAGCTAACAATGTTTCTATACCTTTAATCGCTTCAGGAGGTGCAGGAAACATGGAGCATTTCAAAGATGTATTTCAAGTTAAGGGTGTTGATGCTGGGCTTGCTGCTTCAATATTCCACTTTAAAGAAATAAATATTAAAGAATTAAAAGAGTATCTTCATAAAAATAAGATCGAAGTAAGACTTTAAATTTTTTATATATTTTAAATTTTATTAACGCACGGTGAATAGGTTTTTATTTGCTATTTAAATTATAATTCAGAATACATATATATTAGAAATTTATTTTAGCGTGCGGTGCATAAAGTCATAAATAAAAAAAACACTTGGGTGGGATTCTAAAAAATCTAATGAGATAATAAAAAAATAAAAGTTTATATTGCATATAAAAATTATAAGCCTTGAGGGTGGGGAGTGAAAATAAGTTTTAAAACTTAATTACACTTGCCCGCCCTTTATTATTATATGTGTTAATTTGTAATTATAATTTTTTAGATTTATAGCTTTAATTTGTAATTATAGCACCCGCCCTAGTATTTATTATATTTAAAAATTTATTTAACGCACGGTGAATGCATCTTTGTATGTTGTTTAAATTATGATTCATAATTAATTTATATTTTAAATTTTACTCTGCGTGCGGTAAAATCAATTATGAATTAATCTCATTTTCCATCATATTTTTCTTCTTTGTTGTTCTATAAATATAGATATACATTATTGCTGACAATAGTATAGAAACAACATCTGCTATAGGCTGTGACCATATTATCCCATTAATTCCAAAAAATTTTGTACCGAAATATATTGCAGGTACGAATGCTATTCCCTGTCTGCATACAGATAATATCAAAGAAGGCAATGCTTTTCCTAATGCCTGAAATGTTGATATGAATACGAATTGAAATCCTATAATAGGAGCTACTGAATATGCCGCTATTAAAAATTTAGAACCGTATTCTATAACCTCATCATTTTTTATAAATATTGCTATAAGCTCTTTTGAGAATATAAAAGCAAAAATTAAAAATATTATTCCTGATACAAAACTAAATAGGCATGAAAGTTTTATTGAAGCATTCATTCTTTTATAGTTTTTGGAGGCATAATTATATCCTATAAAAGGTTGTACTCCCTGCCCTAACCCTATGAATACCAAAAGAACAAGCATGAATATTCTTTGCGAAACCCCAAGTCCTGCTACTACATTATCATTATATCTTGAGGCAAAGTTATTTATTAAAATATTTGCTATGCTTATTAATACATTATTCATAAACACAGGGAAGCCTATTGAAAATACATTATTTAATATATCTTTTGATAATGCAAAATCTTTGAATCTTATTGAAAGGAAAGTGCTTTTTTTAGCTATATGCCAAATATAATATAATGTAGAAGAAGCATTTCCTATAATAGTAGCAAGAGCAGCACCTGCCACCCCCATATTCATATATAATATCATTATTGGATCTAATATAATATTGATTATAGTACCAAGCATCATACCTATCATAGCTTCTTTTGAAGAACCTTCGGAACGTACTATTTGCCCCAATGACATTTGACAAACTACAAATATTGCCCCGAATGCCACTATAAGTAAATAGTCTTTGGCAAATTTATATGTGTTTTGGCTTGCTCCTGATAATTTTAGTATATTATTTAAGAATACCAAAAAAACTATCATGCAAACAAATCCTGTAATTACGCTTGCAAAAAAAGCAAAAGATGAAACCTGCTTTGCCTTATCATAATTTCTAGCACCTAAACTTCTTGATATATAAGAAGCTCCGCCTATTCCGTATATAGAACCAAAGGACATAAGAACCAAATAAATAGGCATAGTCAAAGAAACGGCAGCTACCTGATTAGGATCATTAGTTTGTCCTACAAAAAAAGTATCTACCATATTATAGAATACGTTAACAAGCATTCCTAATATGGTTGGAAGCGCCAATGTTATTAATGCTTTATATACCGGATAATTTTCAAATATATCTATTTTCTTATCGTTCTGATTCATAATATTTTCCCAAAAAAGTAAAGAGTATTATATTACATTTGATTTTTATTATCAAGCATTAATCAAGTGAGAATTGAGCTATAAACCTAATAAAATCTTTGGCGTGTGTTAACATTTCTGTATTGGTATTTATTTTAGTAAAAATTTCCAATTTCCTTCTAATTTTCATATAAAATATCATATTTACAGCAAATTTTAAAGTATTTGTAAATATATTTTACATTTATTCTTGTAGTATAGTCTATTTATGTATAATATGTATTATTATGCTATGATTTTACTTGAGTTTTGTAAATTTATTGTAAATTATTTGTAAATAAATATTGCTTAATTTTTACATTCTGCTATAATTATAAATGTAAAGAGATTTTACAATATACACTGTAAGGAGATACAATATGACTAATTCATTAAACCTTTTTATTAAAATTACACCTAGCCAATTACCTCAAAATATTAGAACTTTTTTAGCTGCTAACTATAGAAATTCTAAAATCGTTTATATAGACAAAATTAAAGATGAATATGAAATAAAATTAAGCAACGGTATTTATATCAACTTTGACAAAAACGGTTCTTGGAATTATATAAGCAGCGATGACAAATTATCTGAAAATATACTTCCAAAAACTATAGCTAGCAAAATTAAAAACATAATGAAAAAATACAATAATGCTTATATATTTGAAATCAATAAAAGAATAGAATTCTACAGAGTAAGATTAACTAACTCTTTAGAAATTAGAATAAAAAATAACGGACAATTAATAATGGCATAACTTTTATCATTTTGTATCTCTTTAAAGTAATTAATATATAGGCTTGAGTCTTTAATTAGATTCAAGCCTTTATTTTTTAACTTCATTACATTTACCCACCCTCTAGGCTTATTATTTAAATCTGAAATTTTATTTTTTATTTTCTTATTATCTAATTAGAATTTTTTGCTACCCGCCCAAGCTTATTTTAAATTTAGAATGCATATAACGCACGCAGAATAATATTTAAAATATATACTAACTAAAAATAATAGTTTAAATAATAAATTAAAATCAGTTCACCGTGCGGTTAAGGAAATTCAAATAACAAATTCACAAACTCATTTTGACAAAATATATTCATTCTAGTATAATTAAATAAAAAAAGAGATATCATATATGCAAGAATTATTTTTATTTCCAAATTATAAAGCAAAAAATAATTATCTGAAAAATAATTTTAAAAAATATACTTTGGATATAACTAATTATCAAACACTTCATCAGTATTATAAAAGCAGTAAAGAAAGATTTTTTGAGAATTATAGAATAGAAAATAATGTTCAGGATATAGATGAATCAATAGCTATAATCAATATTCACAATATATTATTTCAATATAAAGAAAAAAATAAAGAGGCATTAATATCAAAACAAAATACAACTTATGAATTAGCATATACTTTATATAAACTCATAGAAGAAATAACATTAGCTAAATTTTATGGATTTAGATTAGATGAATATGATAATTTAAAAGATATAAATACAATAATAAATCTATATAAAGAATACAATAAAGAAAATAATCTATTAGATGAATTTGATATATTTGAACTTTTTATAAAATCAATAGAAAACAATGAATTAGAATTTTTAAATACTTATGAATCTATAAAAATTTATAATTTTGAAAAAATCCCTCCTTTGCATTTAATATTTCTTGAATCTCTAAAAAAACATTATAATAAAAATATAAAAATTATAATGCCTTATAGTATGGATAAGCATTTTAATAATTATAAATCATTCTTCCAAGGCATTGATAATTTTGAAGTCAGTCAAAACTCCAACTTTGCAAAAGCTTTGATTGGAGAAAATAAAGATATAAAAAAATATAAAGATAAAATAAAGTTTATATCTGGATTCGGTGCTAAACAGGAAACTGATACAGTAATTGATGAAATAATTAAACTTATAGACAGCGGAGTTAATCCTTATGATATAGGAATAATATTTTCTGATATTCAATTATACAGCGATATTGTTTCAAATAGATTAAAAGAATGCCAAATAAAATTTAATGAAAGAAGAGCCAACTTTATCTGGAGAGTACCTATAATACCTGTACTAACTTCTATATTTTTAATATTGGATAAATATAATGGAGAAATAGATGTTGATGCTTTAATAAAAATATTATCTTCTTCATATATAAAATTAGAAGGAATTAATCCTTATAATATAAGAGATTTGATTTACTCTTATGAAGATTATAATTCTATAGAAATATTTTCAAAAATGTCTTTCAAAGATTTTAAAAATAGAATTTCTAAAAAGTTTCAAAATAATGATGCCTCAAAATCAATATCAGATTTATTGGATTTATTGAATATACTTGTATCCAAAAAGAGCTATAAAGAAATAGGACTTGCATATATAAATATTTTAAAATTCCTAAATATAGAAAATACAGAAAATATAAAAGATACAGATAATATTGATAATAATAAAAATGAATATTTCTACAGAGATAATGAGGCATTAGCTTTATTTATTAATCTTATACTAGAAATAGCATATACAGAAAAATTAGAAAACATACAGAATCAGGAAATAAGCCACTTCGATTTTCATGCTGCTTTAAATACAATTTTAAGAGATAAGTCTATTGGAGAAGATAATGATAGGGATATATCTCTTACAGTGAGTAATTTATATGATGCAAGAGGATTAAAATTAAAACATATATTTATACTTGGGCTGAATAATGATTTTATAAACAGAAGACCTAATGCATTTTTTATAAGTGCAAAACTAAGAGAAGAAATAAATAGAAAAAATAAAAAAATAATCTTTAATACTCAGAGTTATTTATCAGATATTCATTATGCATTATTTTTAAATATATTATCATGCTGCTATGAGGATAGTAATATTTATTTCTCATTCAGATTCAAAGATGAAAAAGGAAATTTAGAAATTCCATTCTATTATATAGAAAATCTATACAGAGAATTGTATAATGAAGATTTCAAATTTGAAAGTTTAGAGAAAAACGGACTCATATACAGAAAAGAATATATACAAAGAGAAGATAATATTCATACAGATAAAGAAAATCTCATGAGCTTATTTTTATATAATACTATAGCATATAAAATTGATAATGCAGAAAATATTATAGATACAGTTTATCATAAACAGAATAAAAATATGCATCATGATTTTAATAATAATGAAGATATAAAAAATTTCTTTTTAAATATTTTAAAAGAAAAAGTATCCGTTACAACTTTGCAGGCTATAATGGAATGCCCAGCTAAATTTTTCTATTCAAAACTATATTCAAAAGAATCTGTTGAATCAAAAATACAGGGCATAAATTATATGGACAGAGGAAGAGCATATCATAAATTCTTCCAAGATTTTTATAAAGAAGTAAAAAATAAATATTCTGATGAAGGCTGCCATTTAATAGAAAGCGAATTTAATAATTACTGCAATATAGCAAATCAAGTCGTAGAAAACCATATAAATGATTTAATAAATATGTATTCATCTAAAGATTTAGAAGAAAAATATGTATTAGAATATAAATTCGATTTCAATGTTATAAAAGAAGAAGCATTGAATGTCATGTCATCTTTCATAAAAAAAGAAATAATAACTAATAAAATAAAAGAAGAAGATGAAGGATGTTTTTATATACCAACATCCTTTGAGAAATATATAGGAAGTAATTATAAAGAAGATTTTATAATTTATCAAAATAAAGATTTATCTATAAAAATAAAAGGTATAGCAGATAGGATCGATTTTAGTTATTCTGACAAAGAACATAAAAATATAAATGGAATTAGAATAGTAGATTATAAATCAAGCTATAAAATAGAAGAAGCTAAAGGTGAAACTCAAAAAGATATTATAAGAGAAACTATAAGAATATATTTGCAGCCAATTTTATATTTAAAATATATACTTAATGAATACATTAAAAAAAATATATCAGAAAAAATAAAATATTGTGAAGTAGTATTTACAGTATATAAAGAAAAAGATGTAATAAACGAATCTCAGGAAATAAATCAGATGTATAATGACAGAGACAGGCTCTTGTCTATATGCGGATATATTGACAGCGAATATAATTTAAATGACTATTTCGATGAAGTGTTTAATAAAATTTTAGAAGGAGAATTAGTTTATATATCAAACAGTACAAATTGCGAAAATTGCTATAATGCTCCTTATTGTGAAAAAGTTTATAAAAAAGATGATGATGAAAATTGATTATAACTTTTTAATTGAAATATTTTATTATTTACTATAATATAATCTGCATAATTAATATATTAAAAGGAATACTTTTATGAAAAGGATCATTGTAACAGGAGGAGCCGGTTTTCTAGGTTCTCATTTATGCGAAAGATTATTAAATGAAGGAAATTATGTAATATCTATAGATAATTTTTTTACAGGAAGCAAAGAAAACATTAAGCATTTATTAGATAATAAAAATTTTGAAAGCATAAGACATGACATAACAGAACCAATACATATAGAATGCGATGAAATTTATAATTTTGCCTGCCCTGCTTCGCCTATACATTATCAAAGAAATCCTATACATACTTTTAAAACAAGCGTTTTCGGTATACTCAATATGCTTAATTTAGCAAGAAACTGCAATGCTAGAATACTTCAGGCATCAACTAGCGAAGTTTATGGAGATCCTTTAGAACATCCTCAAAGAGAAAGCTATTGGGGACATGTTAATCCAAATGGTATAAGAAGCTGCTACGATGAGGGAAAAAGAAGTGCCGAAACTTTAATGATGGACTATCACAGAGAATATAACACAGATATAAAGATTATTAGAATATTTAATACTTATGGCCCTAGAATGAATGAATTTGATGGAAGAGTGGTTTCAAACTTTATTATACAGGCTCTAAAAAATATGCCGATAACAGTTTATGGAGATGGAAGCCAAACAAGAAGTTTCTGTTATTGTGATGATTTAATAGAAGGAGCAGTAAAAATGATGAACTCTGAAAACTTTATAGGACCTGTAAATTTGGGAAATACAGCAGAAATGACAGTTTTAGAATTTGCTCAAAAGATTATAGAAATGACAAATTCAAAGTCAGAAATTGTTTATAAAGATCTTCCTAAAGATGATCCTATAAAAAGACAGCCTAATATCACTTTAGCTAAAGAAAAACTTAATTGGCATCCTGAATATAAATTGGAAGACGGTTTAAAAAATACTATAGAATATTTCGACAATTATTTAAAAAGAAAATCATTATAGTATAAATAATTACATCTATAGTAATGTAAAAATTTTTGTAATTTTTTAAAATAAATTTTCACTTTTTCATAAAAATATTATATTTAATATACATAGAAAATAAAGGAAATAAAAAAATGAAGATAAAAATATTATTAACAGTAATATTAATTTTATTTGCTGTATCATGTGCTAAAAATAACCCATCAAACCCTATACAAAATAATAATAAAAGCAATTCTATAATCGGATATAATAATGGTGAAAATGGAAAAATAAATAATTATGGTGATAAAGTATCTATTGATTCATTAGATGGTATTGTAGAATACGGCGGAAAAGGACAATTAAATATTAAGTGGTTAGATGGAATTCATGCTGAAGGTCCTGAAGATATACAGGTATATGTAGATATTTATGAAGAAGATAAAATAGCTAGAGTACATGCTGGAGGTCTTTTTAATTTTGATAATATTAAGTTAGATAATAATAAAAATACATATTATTCAAGTGATGATAAAGGCAATTATACATTAACAATGAGATTTGGAAAGGATTCTATAACAGACTTTCAGGTTATAATATATTTTAACGGTGATAATTACAAATATTACGTTACAGCTGATAAATTAGATAAAATTATTAGAAATTAATTATAATAGAAAATTAATTAAAATAGGCTTTATATTTATTATAGAGCCTATTTTTTATATACATCTATAAAAATAGAATGTATTAAAATATAATAGTTAAAAATATTTTCTATTATATAAATTATAGAATATTATGAAGCCCGCATTATTTTAATGTAGGCTCCTTTATTATTTTAAATAATATGTATTATTTGTACTATAAACTTTTATTTTGGTAAATAATTTAATTTTTTATTTTTTATATTTTTATAATTATTTTACTATTATTACAGTTTTTTTACATTTTAGTAAATATTTATCATATTAATATTATATTAATCTAATAAATTTTATAAACTATATAAGTTTTTAATATATTATGTAAATATATTTTTATTTACTGCATTTATAAAAATAAGAAATAAATTTTCACTTTTTCATAAAAATGTTATATTTAATATACATAGAAAATAAAGGAAAATAAAAAATGAAGACAAAAATATTGTTAATAGTAATGGTAATTCTATTTGCTGTATCATGTGCAAATAATAATCCTGCTAATCCGGTTTCATCTTCTAATAATCTAGGAAATACATCAGGAACAGTAAATAAATCAAATAATAATATTAAAGATGATATTATTATAGAAGGTGGTGAACCTGTTAAGTATAAATTAAATGTTACTTATATAGTAGAAAATTTAGATACAGTTGGCAGATCAGGAGAAAAAATGGATATATATATAGATATCTATGAAGATAGTAATGATATTTTAATGCGTATACCTAGAGGAGTTGCCTTTCATAATGTAAAAAAATCTAATGGTAAATATGAAGGAACTTTAAAAAATTCAAATGGAACATATATATTATCAATGACAGTTTCTGGAGGTTATATAACAGATTTTAATCTCACAATACATGGTGATATGGAAAAATATTATTATAAATTACAATAGATGTTTTTAAACATTTGATTTAAAGAGGTATTTAATTATACCTCTTTTTTTTAATAAAAAACAATATACCCATATACCCTACTTGAATTTTATTAGAAATTTATTATAATTATATTGTTAGACTATTGTAACATTTTATAAAAAATAGTAAAATGAAATATGTTTTATATAGGGGTTTATATATGAAAATGACTTTAAAAATAGGAGGCATGCATTGTGCCGCATGTTCTAGGGCTGTAGAAAGAGCATTGAAAAAAACAGAAGGCATAGAAGATGCCAATGTTAATATAGCTACAGAAAAGGCTGTATTCAATTATGATGATAAAAAACTTAAGTATGATGATATAGTGAATGTTGTAGTTAAGGCGGGATATCAGGTTTTAGGTAAAGAGGAAGATCCTGCGGTTGTAAAGGCAAGAGAGATAAAAGATCAGAAAATAAGACTTATAGTATCAGCAATATTTTCTATACCTTTATTTTATATATCAATGGCGCCTATGGTAAGTTTTATTAAATTTCCAATACCTAGTTTTTTGGTGCATCATATTAATCCTCAAGTTTTTTCTATAGTTGCAATATTTTTATGCGTACCTGTTATGATATCAGGATATAAATTTTATACATTAGGTTTTCCTGCACTTTTTAGAGGTTCTCCTAATATGGACTCACTTGTGGCAATAGGAACAACTGCCGCATTTACTTATAGTATTTATTCTACTGTTTTAGCATTTATGGGGCTTAATCCTCATGGGGAAAATCTTTATTATGAGTCAGCTGCAGTTATAATAACATTAGTACAGTTTGGAAAATATTTAGAGGCTAGAAGCAAAGGAAAAACAGGTGAGGCAATAAAAAAACTTATGGGACTTCAGCCTAAAACTGCCACTATAATAAAAGACGGAGAAGAAAAAGAGATAAAAATTGCAGATGTAAAAGTTGATGATATAGTATTAGTTCGCCCGGGTGAAAAAATTCCTGTTGATGGAGTAATTATAGAAGGATACAGCAGTGTTGATGAATCAATGCTTACAGGTGAGAGCATCCCTGTTGAAAAGAGTGTCGGAGATAAAGTAGTTGGAGCTTCTATAAATAAAACAGGAAGTTTCAAATTCAAAGCTCAAAAAGTAGGAGCCGATACTGCATTAGCACAGATTATAAAACTTGTAGAAGATGCTCAGGGTTCAAAGGCTCCAATAGCACATATTGCAGATGTTGTTTCTTCATACTTTGTACCTGCAGTAATAACTATAGCTTTGATATCCGGTATAATTTGGTTTATAGCTCTTCATAATTTCGTATTCTCTTTAACAGTATTTGTATCAGTTCTAGTTATAGCTTGTCCTTGTGCTTTAGGACTTGCAACACCTACTGCAATAATGGTTGGTACAGGAAAAGGTGCTGAGCTTGGAATACTTTTTAAAAATGCTGAAGCATTAGAAGTTTCAGAAAAAATAAATGCTGTAATGTTTGATAAAACAGGTACTCTTACAGAGGGTAAGCCTTATGTTACAGATATTATTTCTGATTATAAAGACAAACTTCTTTTAATAGCTGCAAGTGCTGAAAATGGAAGCGAACACCCTTTAGGCGAGGCGATAGTAAGAGAAGCAAAAGAAAAAAATATAAAACTTCTTAATATAGAAAATTTCGAAGCCATAGCTGGTTTCGGAATAGAAGTATTCATTGATAACAAAAAAGTTTTAATGGGTAATGACAAACTAATGAATAAAGAAAATATCAATACAGAAAATTATAATTCATATATGGATAAACTTTCAAAAGAAGGTAAAACTCCTATGTATGTTTCCTATGACAATAAACTTTTAGGAATAATCGCAGTTGCTGACAAATTAAAAAAAGAAAGCATTGAGGCAATAAACAGACTTCACAAGCTAGGAATAAAAACTGCAATGATTACAGGAGATAACAAAAACACAGCAAATTCAGTTGCAAAAGAAGCTGGCATTGATATTGTATTTGCAGAAGTACTTCCAGAAGAAAAATCTAATGAAGTAAAAAAACTTCAGGATCAAGGCTTAACTGTTGCTATGGTAGGCGACGGTATAAATGATGCCCCTGCCCTAACCCAAGCGAATGTTGGAATAGCTATTGGAAGCGGTACTGATGTTGCTATAGAAAGTGCTGACATAGTATTAGTAAAATCAAATACAAATGATGTTGTAACTGCAATAGAATTAAGCAAGGTAACTATGAGAGATATAAAACAAAATTTATTCTGGGCTTTTTGCTACAATGTTATAGGCATACCTATTGCGGCAGGAGTTTTGCATGTATTTAGAGAGCCTTTAATAGCTTCTTCTATAGGAGGTTTTTTAACTGCTATTATGGGTAAGGATTTACTTTTGAATCCTATATTTGCTGCTCTTGCTATGAGTTTAAGTTCTGTTTCTGTTGTTACTAATGCTTTAAGATTAAACTTTTTCAAACCAAGCAAATAATTTTCATTTTTATTTATATACTAAGTTTTTAAAATCATATTTACTCAAAAGTCCATAGAAATTCAAAATTAAATTTCTACGGACTTCTTTTTTGCAATTTTAAAACGCATGCAGAATAAATCCAATAAGTAATAATAAGTTATAATTCAAGTTTTACTGAAAAATAAAATTCGATTTAACATGCGTTAATTAAACGCTAAAAATTTAAATAGAACTTGGGCGGGGGCTGTAAATTCTAATTCAGCAATATAAATAATTTAAATCATAATTTTAAGTAAGCAAAAAATATAAAAGGGCGGGGATTGTAAACTGTACTAAAATAATAAAACATATAAATTTTTTTACAAAAAAATAAATTATAGGAAACTTTTAACTAAATAATTCGTCTAATAAAGTAAATAGCATGCTATATTATTTTGAGATTGACTAATTTTGTAATAGGGGGAAAATTATAGATGAGAAGCAGAATTAAAATAGTTATAGATATAATAATGACTGTTCTTTATTTCGTTTTGATGGGATATCATTTTACAGGACGAACTATACATGAATATTTAGGATTTTTGATTTTTACATTTTTTATACTTCATAATGTAATGAATATTAATTGGTATAAAAATCTGCCTAAAGGAAAATATAATTTCAATAGATCTCTTAATACATTTATAAATGCAATGCTTTTTATATGTATGCTTGGATTAGTTGTAAGCGGAATATTATTTAATAGAGATTTAGTAGAATTTTTAAATCTAACTAATATCAAAGTATTTAATAAAAAGATGCATATAGTTTGCAGCTATTGGGGATTTATATTGATGTCTGTACATTTAGGAATGCATTGGGGAATATTTATAAATATGAGTAAAAAAATTATAAATATAAAAAAACAAATATATATATTGATAGCTTTGATAATATCTGTATATGGAATAGTTTCTTTTATAAAAAGAGGTTTTTATATTAATATGTTTGTAATTGCCAAAGTTCCTAAAGCTGAAGAAGCTGCAGTATTTTTCTTTATGGATCATGTTGCTGTAATGGGAGTTTTTATATTCATTACTTATTACTTACATAGATTAAGCAATAAATTAAATAAGATGAGTATACAGCAAGGATAATAACTTTATCTTTATAATTTTCAAAGTGCGGGAATAGATGTAATTAAGTTTAAAAATTTATTTACATCCCCCGCCCTTTATACTTTATAATTTCCTATTAAATATTTATATTAATTTTCTTTATAGCGAATACATAAATATTAACACCCGCCCAAGCTTTTATTATATTGACAATTTAATTAATGCAAATTCAATAATTATTTATTAATAAGTATTTTTTAATTAAACATTTTATTAGTATTGACAGATATATTTAAAAATATATAATTTATGAAATGAGTTTTATCTTTCAATAAATCCAACAATCTAATTTTCAGGATAATAGATGATAGTTTTAGAAAATGTCAGTAAGGTATTTAAAACTGCAAAAAATAAACAATTAAATGCAGTTAATAATGTATCTTTAAAAATAAACAAAGGTGAAATATACGGTATAATAGGTTTTTCAGGTGCCGGAAAATCAACTTTAGTAAGATGCATAAACTTATTAGAAAGACCTACATCAGGAAAAGTTTATGTAGACGGAGTGGAATTAACATCTCTAAAGCCCAAAGAGCTTAGAGAAAAAAGAAAAAAAATGGGTATGATATTTCAGCAATTTAATTTATTCGGTTCAAGAACAGTATTTAAAAATGTTGCATACCCTTTAAGATACCGAGGACTTTCAAAAGAAGAAATTGAAAAAAAAGTAATGTCTCTGCTTGATCTTGTAGATATAAAAGAAAAGGCTTATGTTTATCCTTCTCAATTAAGCGGCGGACAAAAACAAAGAGTGGCAATTGCAAGAGCTTTAGCTAATGATCCGCAGATACTTTTATGCGATGAAGCTACGAGTGCATTAGATCCTCAGACAACATCTTCTATATTAAAATTATTAAAAAAATTAAATGAAGAACTTGGAATAACTATAGTGGTAATAACTCATGAAATGAGCGTTGTAAAAGAACTATGTCATAGAGTTGCCGTTATGAGCAATGGTAATCTCATAGAAGAAGGAAATATATTTGAAGTATTCTCTCACCCTAAAAATCAAATCACTCAGGACTTTATAGATACTACTTCAAATGTATCTAAGATATATACACTTATAGAAGAAAAACATAATATAACTGAATTAAAAGCAGGCGAATGCATATTAAGATTAAAATATAAAAAAGACAGCGTTGGAGAGGCTTTAATATCTCATATTTCAAGGAAGTTTAATGTTGATGTTAATATAATATTTGGAAATGTTGAGCTTATAGATGAAAGCCTTTTGGGAGGACTTGTTGTTATACTACATGAAAAAGAAAAACATGGCATAACAAAAGCTGTGGAATTTCTTCATGAACAAAATGTTGATGCAGAGGTGATAAAAGATGCAAGATTTACTGAATAATTTAATGCCTAATGTTATGGCTGATTTACCTAGACTTTATCAAAGTATAATACAAACTTTTGTAATGCTTTTATATTCAGGTATAATATCATTTTTTATAGGCGGATTTTTAGGAGTGCTTTTAATAGTTACTAAAAGATTCGGTATAATGGAAAATATATTGGTATATGAAGTGCTAAGTAAAATAATTAACTTTTTCAGAGCTATACCATTTATAATACTTCTTGCTATGTTAGTGCCTCTTACAAGATTTATAATGGGTACTGCAATAGGAGTAAAAGGAGCTATTATACCTTTAATATTTGGTACAGTACCTTTCTTTGCAAGACAAATAGAAAGTGCATTATCAGAAGTTAATCCAGGACTAGTAGAAGCGGCTCAGTCTATGGGATCATCTCCTATAGCAATTATTTTCAGAGTATATTTAAAAGAAAGTATTGCCCCTATAGCAAGAGGTACTACTATAACAATAATTAGTTTAATAGGACTTACTGCTATGGCAGGAGCTGTAGGTGCAGGCGGACTTGGTACTTATGCTATACAATCAGGATATTATAGAAATAAATTAGATATTATATATGTGTCTGTAATACTTCTTGTAATACTCGTAGGTATTATACAGGCTGTAGGAAATTTTATAGTAAAAAAATCTACGCATTAAAAAATTATGATTAAGAGGAATTATTTATGGAAACTTTATTAAAAAGAAGAAAAGCTGTATTAATAGGAGCAGGACATGTAGGATCTCATGCCGGATATGCTTTAGCAGCTCAAGGTTTAGTTGAAGAAATTATTTATATAGATATAGATGAGAAAAAGGCATTAGCTCAGGCTTTAGATATATTCGATGCCACAGTTTATCTGCCACATAGAGTTGAAGTAAAAGCAGGAACTTATAAAGATATAGATGATGCTGATATAATGGTGGTATGTGCAGGTCCATTGCCTAATATGAATCAAACTAGAATGGATACTTTGGGTGCTACTATAGAAGTTATGAAAGATATAACAATTAAAATAAAAAATACAAAGTTTTCAGGAATCATAATAAATATTTCTAATCCTGCTGATGTTATTACACATTATATACAAAACAAATTGAATTATGATCCAAAAAGAATAATATCTACAAGCACCACATTAGATTCTGCCAGATTAAGAAGGGCTATATCTGAAGCGATTAATGTTGATCAAAAGTCAATACATGCCTATGCTTTGGGTGAGCATGGAGAAAGTCAAATGGTTCCTTGGTCAGCTGTTACTATAGCAGGAAAGCCTTTATTTGAACTTATGAAAGAAAAAGAAAAGTATTCAAAACTCGATTTAAAAGAATTAGCTAACAAAGGAAGAAGAGGCGGATGGGATGTTTTAGAAGGTAAAGGCTCTACAGAGTTTGGAATAGGTACCGCTTTGGCTGAAGTGGCACGCGCTGTACTTTGCGATGAACATAGAGTTCTTCCTGTTTCAGTATATTTAGATGGAGAATACGGACAAAATGATGTTTATGCTTCTGTTCCTGCTGTACTTGGAAGAAACGGGGTTGAAGAGATAATAGAAATAAAAATGAATGATGATGAGAAAAAATTATTTGATGAATCATGCAATGTTATGAAAAAGAATTATGAATTATCTTTGAATATGTGATATAAAAATAATAATGCTATGAAAAAAATAATTTTATTTTTTACTTGTATATTTTCTATTTCATGCTCTAATGCAAATGAAAATGTTCATATTGTAAAAGTAGGATATATAGGAGAATCTGATAAAATTATTTGGGAAGAAGTTATGAAAAAAGTTTCTAATGATAATATAGAAATAGAACTTGTATCTTATATAAATTATTCTTCTCCTAATAAAGCTTTGAATGATGGAGAAATTGATTTAAATAATTTTCAGCATTATGCTTTTTTTAATAATGAATTAGAAACAAAAGGATATGAGTTAACTGCAATAGCGGATACATGTCTTGCTGCTATGAATATATACTCTGATAATATAACAAATATTAATCAAATTAAACAATATGATAGAATTGCCATACCCGATGATGATTCTAACAGAGGAAGAGCTTTAAAAGTATTAGAAGCAGCAGGACTAATAAAATTAAAAGATAAATATAAACTTAACCCTAGCATAAATGATATAGAAGAAAATAAACTAAATCTAAATATCATTGAAGTTGATGCTGGAAGTATATATACTCTGCTTCCGGATATTGCATGCGCTGTAATTAATTGTAATTTTGCTTTAAACTTCGGACTTGATCCTTATAAAGATTCAATATTTAAAGATAGTCCAAGCAACTACAATGATAAGAACTATATAAATATTATAGCTGCTAGAACAAAAGACAAAGATAATGAGATATATAAAAAAATAATAGAAGCATATCAATCTGATGAGATTAAAAATATATATAATAAAAAATTTAAGGGTGTGTATATAGCTGTTTGGTAATTTAATTTTATAGTTTTAATGGGGGGAAACTATGAAATCTTTATTAATATTTTTTTTATTGATTAATATTCTTTCTTGTAATGATTCTAATATTGATATTATTAAGGTAGGTCATATAGGAGAATTTGATTATGATATATGGCAAAAAATAGACGAAGAATTACAAATTGAAAATGCCAAATTGGATCTGGTATATTTTGAAGATTATGAAATTTTAAATAAGGCATTAGATGACGGAGATATAGATTTGAATTCTTTTCAAAACTATTTATATTTTGTAAATGAAACTAACAAATATAATTATAATCTTCATATTTTAGGAAAAACTTTTGTGGCTCCTATGAATATATACTCAAAATTTATAACTAATATAAATCAAATATCATCGAATGCTAAAATAGCTATTCCTGATGATGAAGTCAATCTATCAAGGGCATTGCAAATATTAGAGGTGGCAAATATAATAAAACTTGAAAGATTTGATAACCATTTTTATAATATATCTAATGTCATAGAAAATAATTTAAATATTCAGATTATACCTATGGATGCTAGTATAATTTACTACAATATGGATAAAGTTGATGCCGCAGTTATAAATTACGGTTTCATTTCAGATTATATAAATTATAAAATTATTTTTTATGATGATATAACGCAATATTCACATATGGGTATGATGTCATATGCAAATCTGATTGTATGCAGAGAGAAAGACAAAAATTGTAATCTTTATAAATTTATAGCAGAAAGCTACAGACAAAAAATAAGAAAAAATATAGAAAAAAATATATTAGACGGTCTCATAGCAGTTGACTAATATTAGTATAGGAAATATATATGAAAAAACTATTATTTATTTTATTTTTATTATCATTTATTATTTCATGTAATTGCAAAAAAGATGAAGTAGTAAAAATAGGATACATAGGAGAGCTTGATATGAGTATATGGGAATATGTATCCAATGAAATGAAAGAAAAAAATATTATTTTGGAATTAATACAATTTTCAGATTATTCTATAATAAATAAAGCTTTAAATAGTGGACATATAGATTTAAATCATTTTCAGAATTACGCTTACTTTGTTAATGCCACAAATAAAAATGATTATTATTTGAGCATTATAGATAAAACATTTATAGCTTCTATGAATATGTATTCAAAAAATTTAACCAATCTATCTCAATTGCAGCTTAATTCTAAAATAGCAATTCCAAAAGATGAAGTAAATTTATCCAGAGCTTTAAAAATATTAGAATCTATAGGATTATTAAAATTAACTAAAAAGGATAATATCAATTATAATTTTACTACAAATGATATAAGAGAAAATTATTTAAAATTAGAGTTTGTAGATGTAGAAGCAGACGATGTTTATTCTGTAGTATCTTTTGTTGATGCTGCTTTCGTTAATCTCAATCTTAATTTTGATTTTAAAGATTCAAATATTTTATATTATGATGATCCTAGCAAATATGATTCTGATATGTATATTAATCTAATAGCTGCAAGATTAGAAGATGAGGATAACAGTCTTTATAAAACTATAGCTGAAGCTTATAAAAAAAGAATAAAAGAGGTTGTAGAATCAGGAAAATTAGAGGGAATTATCATCAATTATTAATAGTTTTTATTGAAATTATTCAAAAAATAATATAATCTAAATAAATTAATTTCATTAAAATTTTATAAAGGAGCGAAAATGAAAAAATTTTTATTATTGGTATCATCAGCCATATTATCATTAATGATATTATCATGCGGAAATACTTCTTCTGGTGATCAAAAGATAGTTAAAGTTGGTTTTGCTGGAGAGTCTGATTATCAAATTTGGGATCCTATAGTAGCTAAATTAGCTGAAGAAGGAATTAAAGTAGAGCTAGTATCTTTCTCTGATTATACTATACCTAATCAGGCTTTGAATGACGGAGAAATTGACTTGAATGCTTTTCAGCATTATGCATACTTTAATGATGAAGTATCAAATAAAGGATATGACTTAACTGCTATTGCTGATACTTATATATCTGCTATGAATATTTATTCTACTAATATTACTGATGTAAAAGAATTAAAAAACGGCGATAAAATAGCTATACCTAATGACCCTTCTAATGGAGGAAGAGCTTTAAAAGTTCTTCAGGCTGCAGGAATCATTAAAGTAAAACCTGAAGCAGGAGATACTCCTAGCGTAAGCGATATAATAGAAAATCCTTTAAACATTGAAATAGTTGAAATGGATGCGGGTGCTATTTACGGTGTTCTTCCTGATGTTGCTTGTGCTGTTATCAATGGAAACTATGCTATAGACTTCGGTTTGAATCCTGGTTCTGATTATATATTCAAAGATGATCCTTCTATTTACAGCGGAAAATCTTTTGTTAATTTAATAGCTGCAAGAACTAAAGATAAAGATAATGAATTATACAAAAAAGTTGTAGAAACTTATCAATCTGAAATAGTAGAAAAAGTTTATAATGAAAATTTCTTAGGTTCTTATCTTCCTACTTGGAAATAATATAAATATTAATTGAATAATATTTGAATTATAAAAAGAAAAGCATGAGATTTTTATTATCTCATGCTTTTTTATTTTGTTTTTTATATCATAATAATTTAATTAATCTAAATCGATATCATCATCTTCTTCATCTAAAGAAGGCTCTAATATAGCATCTTTACCTGTACTCATTATATCATTAACCAATTCATTAATATCTTCTTTATCAGATGAAAAATATTCTAATAACATAGAAAAATTCATTCCTGCTATAAGTCTAATATTAAATTTATTTTTCTCTTTTTTTGAAAATATATTTCCTATATTAAAAGGAGTTCCGCCATATAAATCTGCTAATATTATAATATCTTTCACATCATTCATTTCATCTAAGCAGCTTTGTAATTTTTTGGAAGTTCCTTCAAATCCGTCATCAGCTGACATGCATACTGTACGATATCCTGAAACTTCTCCTAATATCATTTTAGCAGATTCCATTATTTCATGAGCAAAATTACCATGGCTCATAAGTATTAAACTAGGTTTCATTTATTCCTCCATAAATATTTTATTAATTTCTTCTCTCAATTCTAAATAGGTATTATTATTTCTATTGGGGTGAATTCTGTTTGTAAGAACTATCATAGCCTCTTTAGAATTTAAATTTATTAATATAGAAGTTCCTGTAAAACCTGTATGATATAAAGTATATTTTCCATATCTTTTATCCCAGCCTAAAGTTCTATCTCCAAAATTAATATCTATTAATTTTTTTATTGAACTATGAGATAAAATTTTTTCATCGTCTTTTAATATAGAACAAACAAAAATATTTAAATCTTCAAGCGTAGAAAATAATCCTGCACTTCCTATCTCTCCTAAAGCATAAGCTTTGGAGTCATGAACTTCTCCGCATATTATTCCTCTTTTATCTGTAATCTCAGTTGGTATGCAGTAATATTTATTTGAAGGATAATATGAAGTATTATTCATATCAGCAGAATTAAAAATATAATCTTTAAATGCTTTATCTAAATTGAGATTTGTAATATTTTCTATTATAAATCCAAGTATAATAAAGCCTATATCAGAGTATATTGTTTTATGATAGTTTTCTTTATTTATAATAGTGTTATTAAATATTTTATTTCTATCTATATTGGTTTTATCTTCTAAATCTGCTTTAAGTCCTGAATTATGAAGCAGAAGCTCTTCTATAGTAATATTTTCATCTTTGAAATTACTGCAGAATTTAACAGCTTTATCATATAAATTGATTTTACCTAAATCCAATAATTTAAGCATCATTGAGGCAGTACCTACAACTTTTGTAAGCGAAGCTAAATCATAAATACTATTACTATCAACTTTATTTAAATTATTAGTTCCGTAAACACCTATATAATTATTTTTAATATAATTGTCTTTTATAAAACTATATGAAGCATTATATACGATATTATTTTCTACCGCTTTATTCAACATAGATGATATAGTGTCAAATTTATCCACAGTAATCCCTTTAAGTATAAATTATAATTTTTTAGGCACTTTTAGCTTTTTCTATAGCTATTCTCACCATGTTATTAGATTCTTTCAAAAGTTTCTGAGCTTTATCTTTATCTATAGAAGCCTTATTCATTATTATTGATACAGCAACAGATTTTCCGGATTCTTCAAATAATTTAGATGACTTTTCTATGTCAAGCCCTGTTATTGAAGATATCATTCTTACAGCTCTAGTTTCCAACTTTTTATTTGTAGGAAGCACATTAACCATATAGTTTCCGTACACCATTCCTGATTTTATCATCACACCTGTTGAAATACTGTTTACAACCATCTTAGCAGCTGTTCCAGATTTCATTCTAGTAGAACCAGATATTACTTCAGCCCCTACTATAGGAGTAATAACTATATCAGCAGATTTCTCAACATTTTCATTTCTATTTGATGATATCATCACAGTTAATGCCCCTACTTCTTTCGCATAATCTAATCCTCCTAATACATAAGGAGTTCTTCCGCTTGCAGCTATTCCTACAACGCAGTCTAAATTAGAAAGTTTGCAATTTACTAAATCTTCTCTTCCTAATTCTCTTGAATCTTCTGCGCCTTCAACAGCTCTGTACATAGCTTCTTTTCCGCCTGCTATGAGTCCGAAAGCTCTTTCAGGTGAAACATTGTATGTCGGAGTAAGCTCTACTGCATCTAAAGTACCCATTCTTCCAGATGAACCGGCACCTATATATATTAATCTGCCGCCTTTTACATATCTTTTTGCTATTTCATCTATAGCTTTTGCAATATTTTCACTTTCTTTGCCTACTGCCTCAGCAACTTTAACATCTTCAGAATTTATTATCTTAACCATTTCTATAGTACTTAAAGCATCTATATTCTTAGAATTTTCATTTACAGATTCTGTTACAAGATTATCTAAATTTTCCATATTTTATAACTCCATGTATACTTATTCTTCATCATCTAATTTTAATTCTCTAGTTAGAATGCTTGTATTTATGAGATTCTCTTTTATATTTTCAAAGTCTTTCTGTATAGCTCCGAAGTATAAAAGATCGCTCACAATAAGAGATGAATATTTTGAAGTAATAGCACCCATTCTGGTAAGCTCTTCATTATTAGGAACAGTGATCAAAACATCAGCCATCTTAGAAAGATTATTTGTTTTCTTTCTTGTTACAGCTATTATAGATGCTTTTTTTGAAGAAGCTATTTTCACAGGATAAATAACTTCATTAGTTCTGCCGCTATATGAAAAGGCTATAACTACATCTTCCTCTGTAAGATAATTAAAAAACTCAGCATTTAAATGTGCATCTTCATAAAAGAAAGCATTGAAATTTGCTCTCTTAAGTTTATGAAATAAATCATAAGCTGATATAGAAGAAGCTCCTATACCAAGCATATATATATTTCTTGCATTTCTTATTAGTTTAAAAGCCTTCTCCAAAGCCTCTTTATCTAATTGATAGAAAAAGTCTTCATTAGAGGATTTTATTAAAAGCATAATCTTATTGCATAGTTCTTCTACATTATCATCAGCTGATATTATGGTATTGATATTATATTTATTATCATCCTCACCATTTTTACTTGCTATAGATATTTTAAGTTCATCTAATCCCTTAAACCCAAGATCCTTAGCAAATCTAACCACAGAAGCAGATGATACTCCGCAGTTTTTTGAAATATCTAATGCAGTTAATTTAATAACCTCTTTTGGGTTTGACAAAATATAATTAGATATTTTCTTGTATGCTTTACTAAAATCTTCGTATTTATCTCTTATTATTAAATATGCATTCATTTTTACCACTCTTATTTTAAATATGCTTCTATAGATTGATCGGATTCATTTGGAAGCATTTGAGCAGTTACTTTTATACCATCGGCTATCATATCTTTTATTAATGCTATATCTTCATCTGTAAGGTTTACAGATTTCTTTATTTGCACAGAGCCTTCTTTTTTAGCTACATTACCAATATTAACAGTTTCTATAGGTACGCCGTCTTTGATTATCTTATTCATATCTTCTATATTTTTAGTTATTAAAAATATTTTATCTTCATCATATACGCCTTCTTTAAACTTTTCTGCAGCTTTAGCTTTTGATAATATTGATAATTTTACTCCTGCAGGTTTTGATATTTTTAAAGCGGCTATTATAGTTTCATCTTTAACAGCCTGATCATTAACTACAGCTATTCTTGTAGCTCCTACAGTATTTGTCCATACCATAGCAACTTGTCCATGTATTAATCTTTCATCTACTCTAGCATTTACTATACTCATATTATTATCTCCTTTTTATATATTTTAAAAATTATTTACTAAATAAACCAATAACAAAATCAAGCATTCCTTGAGAATTACCCAATACCATTCCTATTGCTATTATTACTACGATCAAATGAGTAGAATTAAATTTCTTCTTACCCAATAGCCAATAAGAGAATAATACTACAAGAAGCGGTATTAATGAAGGCATTATCTTATCAAGCATTGACTGTATATCCAAAGAAACCTCACCTAAATTGAATGTAAGATTAAGTTTATAAGTTATAACAGATGCTATTAATCCGCCTACAACTGTTAATCCCAAAATAGCAGCTCCTTCTGTTATAGGTGCTATAGAATTGGCAAATCCTACTGCCAATTTTTTACTTTGATTGTATCCAAGATAAGTAAATTTATATCTTAGAAAAAGTACAGCTAAACATGCAAATACTGGTACTATTAATCCTATAGCATTTCCGTCTAATGCCACATAAGAAGCAATAGAAAATACTATAGCTCTATATATAGCAAGAAATAAAGTATCGCCTACGCCGGCAAAAGGTCCCATTAAACCTGTTTTCAAACTAGATACAGCCTCTTCAGATTTTTCACCTAAACTCTCTTCCAAAGCCATATCTGCCCCTATTATAAGGTGAGACATTGCAGGAGTGGTATTGAAATATCCTAACTGCATTTTTAAAGCTTTTTTCATTCCTTCAGGATTATTTTTATATATTCTTTTTAAGGCAGGCATTATTACCCAAGCATATCCTAATCCCTGCATTTTCTCATAATTCCATCCCCATTGAAATCCGAATAAATTTCTAACATATACTTTATTAATATCGCTTTTAGTTAATTTATTATTTTCCATTTATTAACTCCTATTTTATTAAAATGAATTATTATCCGTCTATTTCTATTTCATCATCATCAGAAGCTGAATTACCTGCTGTCTCTTTTACAACTGTTTTATCCATTGTTCTATAATAATTAAGAGAAGCAAAAGCAAATCCTAATAAAGCTACAGCTAGTACAGTCATGTTTCCGCCGCTGAATGCTATAGCTACAAAACCTATTATGAAATAATAGAAATATTTTTTTAATGGTAAATATCTCATAAGTATTGCAATACCCATTGCAGGAAGTAAAGCTCCGGCAGCCTTTAATCCGTTCATAAACCAATCAGGTATGAAATTATTTATAGTCTGTATTACTGTTTCTCCGAAAAACAATCCTATAAATACAGGTATTACCCTTGATAATACCCATGGAAAAATACCTAGTACATTGCACATCTCTACTCCTCTGTAATTACCTTCCTCTGCATATCTATCTGCTTTGTGCTGGAATATCAAGTTAGTCATTCTTCCTAAAATATCAAGCTGTGTTAATAAAAGTCCTATAGGAACGGCTATAGCTATTCCGTATTCAGCACCCCTTTGTGAAATTATCGCATAAGAAGTACCTATTATTGCTCCGGATAAATAATCAGGAACTGTGGCTCCTCCATAAGTAGCTACTCCTAATGTGGCTAATTGCAAAGTAGCGCCTATAAATAATCCTGATTTTAAATCTCCCAACAAAAAACCTGTAAAAGCAGCAGCAAATAATGGTGTATATACGCCTATTTGTATAGAAATTTGATCTAATACGCCTATTACTGTGTATATACATAGTATTAGAATTACTACAGAAGATAATTCTTGCATAAAACATACTCCTAAAATATTTTTGTAATTATATTACATTAATTAAAATATTATACGTAAATAATGTAATTTCATTACATTTTAATAGTATACATAAAAAATCTGCTATTGCAAGTTTTTTTTATAAAAAATTCAAAATTTATCAATATAATTTTTTAATTTTAAAAAACCTCACTACATACCCGCCCTTTTATATTGGCATGTTCATTACATTCATAGACTAATTAATATTTAATATCAGTTTATAAAAGCAAGCCCGCCCAAAATTTAATTAGGTTTTATATCCTCATACCGCACGGTGAGCAGATTTTTCAATATAATGAAATTTGTATTATTAATTGATTAAAATTCTTCGATTGGTTTACCGTGCGTTTCATAAGTTACAAATTTAAAAAAAGCTTGGGTGGGTTTTAATATTTCTATATTTGTATTTAAGAAAAATAAGGTAAAAATTTCATAGTTATTTTTATAAGAATAAAGGGAGGGATATGTAAATAAATTAAAAAATTTTTAATTATAACATATATAGATGACAAAAATTGTCGCTGTATTTAAATAATAAAATAATAACTTATAAAGCATCAAATAAAATACTTAAGGATTTTTTTATATTACCGTTAATATTAGCAGTTAATTACTAAGTAAAGGAGTTATTAGTATGACTATCAATAGAATAAATAATAATAATGTACAGCAAGCAGCACAAGTTCAAATGCCTGTTCCTAAAGAAAATACTGCAGCTCAGAACCCTACTAATATACAAAAGATAAGCCAGCAAGGAAGCGGTATATCTCCTCTTTCAAGCAGATACACTTATGCTATAGGACGTGATGGAAAAAGATATGTTTTACAGCTTAGAATAGATATATCTTCTGTAAGAGCTTTTAGTTCATTAGCATAAAATATATTTTTTATATTATTTTTGTATTATGTAAACATTTACGGATAAAATGTTTTTATAAGGATAATTCTATGTTTTATATTAGTATATAAGCTGGAAATTTAAATTCCAGCTTAATAATATTATATTTAACTAGATTTCTTTACAACAATCCTATTACCTTCTACAAGAATAACTTTTAAACTGCTGCCCTTATCTATAAATTCACCTTCGCTTACAGCATCATATTTTTGTCCATCTATTACTATGTATCCTGAAGGTCTAAAAAAAGTTTCAGCAATACCCTCTTTGCCAATTAAATCATCATATGAAACACTTGAATGATATCCTGAAGTATCACTATCAAGTGTAATTTTATCTTTAAAATCTTTTGATTTGCTCATAAATCTTGCAATCAATATTACAAGTATTATATCTATTATTAAAGATATAAATATAACAAAAGATGCCACAGCAATATTATGTATTCCAAAAGAAATAAATATACCTGCCACAATACCTATTATTCCAAGTATACCTGTAATTCCGAAACCAGGTATAAGAAATATCTCAACGCAAAGAAGAATAATACCAAGCAAAAATATTGCAGGAGCCAAAAAAGTACTGCTTCCTGAAAAAAACTGAACAAAGAAAAATACAGCAAAAGCTATTATTGCAGTTACTCCTCCAACACCAAAACCTGGAGTCTTTATCTCAAGATATATTCCTGCTATTCCTATAGACATTAATATACTTAAAACAAAAGGATTAAGAAGAAATTTCAATACTGAATCATATACATCTTCTTCTATATTTATTATTTCCGCATTTTCAATATTTTTTAATTCTAATATTTCATTTATAGAATTAGCTTTTTTATCTGCAATATTTATAGATACTGCCTCATCTGCACTCAATGTAAGTAAAGTCTTATCATCTAAATCTATACCGTCACTTTTTTTAGTTAAAATTATAGTTTCATCAACCATAGCTTCGGCTGCTTTAGCATTCTTTTTCGTAGTTTCAGCAGATGCCCTCATGGCTGCACGCATTGCACTAACTTCTTTTTCACCTGCTTTTTTAGGTTCGTTTCCATTTAAATAAATCGGAGTAGCCGCACCTATAACACTACCGTCAGACATGTAAATTTCTTTGGCACTCAATGATATTAAAGCTCCAGCAGATAATGCATTCTTATTAATATAAACTACTACAGGAACATTGCTTTCCATAATATAATTTTTTATAGATAATGCTGATGAAAGAAGTCCTCCAGGCGTATCTAATTCTAATATAATCAAATCCGCTTTTTTATCATTTGCTTCATCTATTGAATTTTTTATATATCCAGCATACCATCTATCTATCTCTTGAAATTCCTGCTTCTTTATAACATAAACTTTACCGTCTTTAGAATATAAATAATTAGAAAAAATAAAGATGCTTAAAAAAAATATTATTAATATATTATTAAATTTTTTCATTAACCCCACTCTCTCCATAATATAAATTTATATTATTATTTTAGTATAACTTATATTTTTTTCAAGCATTCTTCATAATTCCCCGCCCAATTTTCTATAAAATACTTCTTAGAAATTTATACCTATTATTTTTTATAAACGAATACAGAAATGTTAACACCCGCCCAAGCGTAATTTAAATTTATAATCTTTATAACGCCGTTTAAAAGACTATTATTTATTATTTAAATTATAATTGAAAAAACAGCGTATATTTTAAGCATATCTCAGCGGCGGTGTATAAATATTAAATTTAAAAAAACTTGGGTGGGATTCTAAAAATTCTAATTGAGCCATAAAAAAAATTAAAAGTTTGAATTCAGATTTAAACTATAAATATAAAGGGTGGGGAGTGAAAATAAAACTTTAAAACTTAATTACATACCCCGCCCTTTTTCCTATAAAGTACAATTTAGAAATTTCTACCTATTATTTTTTATAAGCTAATATTTAAATGCTAACGCCCGCCCAAGTTTTATTTATACTGCAGAATTTTTTCATGACTGAAAACTTATTATCAATGTACCTGCCACTATAAAAAGCACACCTATAATAATTTTTATATTCAAAGACTCTTTTAAAAATATTGCCGCTAATATTATGGTAAAAACTATAGAAAGTTTATCTATAACTACTACCCTATTAACATTTCCAATCTGTAAAGCCTTGAAATAAAAAAGCCATGATAAACCTGTTGCTATACCTGATAATACTATAAATATAATAGTCTTTGTATTGAGATTTTTTATAGTTTCTATTGTGTTTATAGAGTTCACAGAATTTGTATAAAAAACTATAACCCAAGACATTATTAATATTATAATAGTCCTTATGGCAGTTGCTAAATTTGAATTAATTCCAGCTAAACCTATCTTTATAAGTATAGCAGTAAGAGATGCAAATATTGATGATAATAATGCAAAAATAATATCCATAGAAAAGCCCTTAATTTTTAATATAGTGTTTTGTAATTTTATATTTTTGTATTGAATTATTTTTTGTTTATGATGTTCTTATGCAGATAAAGCACATTATCTAAAAGCATAGAAACAGTAACACTTCCAACCCCATTAGGTACAGGAGTAATATAAGAAGCTAACTTTGAAGCCTCTTCAAAATTAACATCCCCTTTTAAAGAACCGTCCTCTAGTACATTTATACCAACATCTATAACTACAGCTCCTTCCTTTATATATTCGCCTGTAATGAATTCTGCTTTTCCTATAGATACACATAATATATCAGCATTCTTACAAAGCTCTTTTAAATTCTTAGTCTTTGAATGTGCTATTGTTACAGTAGCTGACTTCTGTAAAAGTAAATGAGCTAAAGGTTTGCCAACTATCTCACTTCTGCCTATAACAACAGCATTAGCACCTTCTATATTAATGCCTGATTTCTCTATTAAAGCCATAGCACTTTTAGCAGTACATGGAGCTAAATTACTGTCCCCTATGAATATCCTTCCCAAATTAACATGTGATATTGCATCAGCATCTTTTTCTATAGAAATGGTTTCATAAACTTTTTTCTTGCTTATATGTTTAGGAAGAGGCATCTGAATCATTATTCCGCTTGTTTCTGATTCTTCATTTAAATATTCTATTAATGTCAAAAAATCTTTTTCCGTTGTGTTTACAGGAAGATTATGCAAAGAGCCTATCATTCCTACACTTTCAGCCTGCTTTTTTGCCCTTGTAAAATAAACCTCTGTAGATTTATCATCCTCAAAGTATAGAAAATCTATTCTTGGCTTTTTTTCAAGAATTTCTGTTTCTTTCTTTATCCTTTCTTTTATCTCTTTCGCTAATTCTCTTCCATCTAAAATATTAGACATATAAACTCCTAATCAAATTTTCTTATTGTTTTATAATAATATAATGCTGTAAAATAAAATACAAGTATAGATTTTTTAATATTTATATTGTATAGTATTTAACTATGATAAAAAAAATATTTATTATATTTTTTACAGCCATAACTATAAGCAGCATATCTTTTGC
Organism: Brachyspira hyodysenteriae ATCC 27164; assembly: GCF_001676785.2. NCBI lineage: Bacteria > Pseudomonadati > Spirochaetota > Spirochaetia > Brachyspirales > Brachyspiraceae > Brachyspira > Brachyspira hyodysenteriae. The sequence continues at coordinate 3,028,203 of NZ_CP015910.2, forward strand.
TCAGAAAAAAATAATCATATTTGAAACAGAATACTACAATAACTATGCATCATATGCATTTAAAGACCTTATAATAAAAAATTTATTCATCAATTCTGACTTTCGTATAATACCTTATATGCCATATAGAAAAAATAATTATAAAGGAATAAAATCAAAAATAAAAGAACTCACTTTAAATAATAATGCAGATATATCTATCACATATAATTTATTAAAATATAAAAATGGATTCGTTCTTAATTATGTGATATTTGACAGAGAAAAACCTAATGAATGGAAAGAAAAAAATATTTATTCAAAAGAAGAAAAATTCTTTGAATCTATTAATAAAGTGCTGGAAGATATATATTCTTATTCTCAACAAAATAATAACCATAACCTAATAAAAGAAGATGAATATATTCCACTTATAGGGTATTACACTCAAATAGTAAACAGCAATGAAAAGTATGATGAAGATAAGAAAAAAAATTATGAAATGTTCTTTAATTTCTATAAAGATAATATATATTTCAATATGGATTATTTAGAATATCTTACAGAAAAAGGAAATAAAAATTCCATCAATGATATGAATATAATAGTAAATAATATGAAGAAATATTTGGATAAAAATAATCATTATTATTTATCTGCTATTGGAGATTTATATTACAGCAAATATAAAACTAATGTAGAAAATGAGGATATAGAAATAAGTATAGAAAATTATATCAAAGCTATAAATGCCAAAAATTATAATTACATATATTATAAAAAACTTGCCAATGCTTATATATTAAACAATGATTATGATAATGCTTCAAAATGCTATAATAAATCAATAGAAATTTATGATAAAGATATAAGCTTAATAAAAGATGCAGTATATTTACTTAAAAGAGATATGAATAAGAATGGAAATTTAGTGATAGAATATTTAAAAAAAATTGTTAATATAAATAAGAATGATGATGAATCTTTGGAAGAATTAGCAGGTATATACGAAAATTTAGGGGATAAGTATAATTGTCAAATCTATTATACTAAACTTCTTGAAGCTGTTAATTATAATCTTTATATAATTAATAATGAACAGCCCAATCCTGTACTATATGATAAATATATAAAAAAAAGAAATGAAATAACAAAAAAATTAAAAGACTTGAGTATGTAATTTATCATATAATATTTTAATAAATCGTATATACAAAAAAATATATTTATTGTATAATCGCAAAAACCAAAAAGGAATAAAAAATGAAAATTATTAATAGTATAATAACAAATACTAATAATGTAATGTACGGTTATTTATTATTGGCAGTATTCCTTGTTATTTCTGTTTTCTTTACTATAAGATTAAAAGGAATACAAATTTCACATTCAATACATGCCTTAAAACTTCTATTCTCAAAACATGAAAAAGGAGACGGAGTTTCAGGATTTGTGAGTTTTTGTATAAGTACGGCTTCAAGAGTTGGTACAGGAAATATTACCGGAGTTATGACTGCGGTTTCTGCAGGCGGACCTGGTGCTTTATTCTGGATGTGGATAATGGCTATTTTAGGCGGAAGTTTAGCTTTTTCAGAAAGTACATTAGCACAGCTTTATAAAGAAAAAGATTCTCAAGGAAAGTTTATCGGAGGAGCTTCTTTCTATATAAAAAGCAGATTAAAAAAACCAATACTAGCAATATTATTTGCTTTGTGTATGATATTTACATATACAACTTTTAATGGAGTTCAGGCCAACACAATATCAAGTGCCCTATCAAAATACAATGTATCTGTTTATATCACAGCCATAATTTTAACAGTAATCACAGGAATAATATTATTCAGTAAAAGAAGAGAGACTATAACTCATGCTTGTGTATTTATAGTACCTGTTATGGCAATACCTTATATATTGATAGGACTTTTTATATTCTTTACTAATTTGCCTTCAGTACCTTTGGCATTTCAAAATATATTCATTCAGGCATTTAAACCTAGTGCAGTTTTTGGAGGTGCTATAGGAATCACAATTTCAAACGGATTAAAAAGAGGTTTATTCTCAAATGAAGCTGGTATGGGAGGTGCTCCTCATGCTGCTGCAGCTGCTCATACTTCTCATCCTTGTAAACAGGGTTTAATACAGATGTTCTCAGTATTTACTGATACTATATTGATATGTTCTATTTCCGGATTCATACTTCTATTATCTCCTGAAGCTATGAATGAAGTTAAAAATATGGAAGGTATTAATTTATTCCAATATGCTATGGAATCACATTTGGGAAGTTTCGGTTCTATATTTATTACAGTATGTATATTGTTCTTCTCTTACAGTTCTATATTAGGAAATTTCTTCTATATAAAAACTGGTGCTGCTGCTGTAAAAGATAATTTTGTAGCCTATATAATAGTAGGACTTATGACTATAGCAATGGTTTTTGCAGGTTCATTGGCTGAGTTCAAAACTATATGGGGAGCAGGCGATATGTTTATGGGCTTTATGGCTTTATTAAACATTATAGTTATGGTAATACTTAATAAGCCTGTATACTTGCTTACTAAACATTATGTAAGTCAATTAAAAGAACATAAAGAACCTACATTCGATAAAAACATAATAGAAGAATTAAAAACTGATGATGCCATCACTCAATGGGATAATAAAAATTAATTGTATAAAAATTGATTAATAATAAATATAATAAGGGCTTGCACTTGATTAAAAGTGAAGCCCTTTATTTTTTAATTTAAATAATTAATAAAAATAATAAAAAACCCCAAGCATTAATAAATAATACTTGGGGAAAAACTATGATTAGAATATATTAATTAAAAGTTGACATCATTTCCATAGTAAGCTGCTTCTAATACCTTTTTCATATTAGAAACGTCAGTCTCTCTTGGGTTAGAGCCTGTACAAGGGTCAGCAACGGCATTCTTAGCTATATCATCACATTTTTGTTTGAAGTGATCTTCAGTTACGCCGTTATCTTTATAAGTTTGTTTGATTCCTAATTTACTATTTAATTCTTTAACTTTGTTTACTAAAGAAGCTGTAAGCTCTGCATCAGTATTTCCAGAAAGTTTAAGCATTCTAGCTATATCAGCAAATCTATCGGCACAAACTTTTGAATTGTATTGTATAACATAAGGAAGAAGTATAGCATTGCATCTTCCATGAGTAATATGGAATTCAGCACCTGTTTTATGAGCCAAACTATGTACTATACCAAGTAAAGCATTTGAGAAAGACATACCGGCTAAACATTGAGCAACATGAAGTTTTGCCCTACCCTCTTTATCTCCCTTAACTGCTTTTTCTATATTATGAACAATCATATCAATAGCTTTCATAGCTAAAGCATCAGTAATATCAGTTCTAAGTCCTGCAACATAAGCCTCTATAGAGTGAGTAAGTGCATCCATACCAGTATCAGCAGAAACTGTTTCAGGCATTGTCATAGGAATAGAATAATCTAATATAGCAATGTCCGGAGTAATTTCAAAATCTGCTAATGGATATTTAATATTAGTAGAATAATCAGTTATAACTGAGAAAGCAGTAACCTCTGAAGCTGTACCGCTTGTAGAAGGAATTGCTGCAAATATTGCTTTCTTTCTAAGTTTAGGCATAGTGAAAGGAGTTTTAATATCATCAAATTTCTTCTCAGGATATTCATAAAACACCCACATAGCCTTAGCCGCATCTAAAGCAGAACCTCCTCCCAATGCCACTATTACATCAGGATTGAATTCTCTCATAGCCTCAGCACCTCTATAAACTGTTTCTATAGAAGGATCTGGTTCAACACCGTCAAAAATCTTAACTTCTAAACCAGTATCTTTTAATATCTTTTCGCATTTATCAAGGAAGCCTCCTCTTTTCATGGAAGATCCGCCTGTAACTATTATAGCTTTTTTATAACCTTTCAAATTTTTCAATTCTTCCATAGCATTATCGCCATAGTATAAATCTCTAGGGATTGTGAACCTTGACATATTTAATCTCCTAAAATATCTTTTTATTGTTCTTTATTATAACATTTATATAAAACTTGTCAATTATATTATTATAAAAAATATATATTTTTTATAATTTAGTATATTATAGATACATATTGGTTCTTTATATTAAGTTAGTAAATAAATAAAGGTACAAGTAGTTTTTTACTTGTACCTCATAAAGATAAGATATATGTTAATTATTACCAAGCTTTGTTTGAACTTCCAAACACATCCATATTATGGCAAACTGTTTCATAAACATTATTTCTTATGCCTTTAATTAATTTCATTAAATCAGTACCATTTTTCTCAGGATCTTCTTTAACAAAATCCATTACAGCTTTACCTGCAGATTTACAATTTCCTGTATAGAAATTGATCTTACATATTCCAAGACTTACAGCTTTTCTGAAATCATCATCATATATACCAGATCCGCCATGTAAAACTAAAGGTAAATTAGTTAATTTTGATATAGTTTCTAATCTTTCAAAATCTAATTTTGGCTCTCCTTTATAGTTTCCATGAACATTACCTATAGATATAGCTAAAGCATCAATTTCTGTCTTTTTAACAAAGTCTAAAGCTTCATCAGGATTTGTAAATGCATCTTCTTCTTTTACTATATTTGCTTCAGATCCGCCAATAGTTCCTAATTCACCTTCAACAGATATTCTTACACTATGACATATATTAACTATCTCTTTAGTTCTTCTAATATTTTCTTCATAAGGATAAGCAGAAGCATCAATCATTATAGAAGAAAAACCATTCTGTATGCATCTCACAACAGTATTTAATGTTAAGCCATGATCCAAATGCAATACTACAGGAACAGAAGCCTTAGAAGCCATATCAACTGCTGCCTTACAAAAAGATTCAAAATTAGGCATATCAACTACATGTCCTTCAGCTATTTGAGTTATAACAGGACTTTTCTTATCTTCAGCAGCTTTAATAATTGTTTCTAAGAAAGTAAAAGAACTTACATTAAAAGCTCCAATTCCATATTTACCGTCTTTAGCTCTATTTAAAGCATCTTTTAAAGTTACAATAGACATTTTTATATTCCTCCGATCTCTAATAATTTATATTAATTTTTTTTAGCAGAAAACTTTTTCCAAAAACCTAATACCAAAGCAGTTATAACAGAACCTAAAATTATTATTCCAGTATATAATAGAGGTTTATTTGTTATAGGTATTACAAATATACCGCCATGTGAAGCCATCATTACTATATTAAAATACTGAGTTAAGAATCCTGAAACCATAGCACCTATTACAGATGAAACTATTACTCTTACAGGGTCTGATACAGCAAAAGGAATTACACCTTCTGTTATAAAGCAAGCACCTAAGAAATAACAAGTTTTACCAGCTTTTCTTTCTGTTTCAGTAAAGTATTTAGCAAATAATGTTGTACATAAAGCTATTCCCAAAGGCGGAACCATTCCCCCTGCCATCATAGCACTCATGAAATCAGCATTTCCTGAAGCAAAAGCAGCATTTGCAAATAAACCAGCTGTTTTATTTATAGGTCCTCCCATATCAGTAGCCATCATTCCTGCTACTATTAATCCTATAATTCCTTTGTGAGAAGCACCTATTCCGTTTAAGCCTTGAACCATTAAATCCATCAATTTAGCTATAGGCATAAATACAGGCCATAATATTAAACAAGTTAAAATCAATCCGAATAAAGGATATAATAATGCACCTTTCAAACTAGAAATAGATTTTGGTATATTCTTTAATACTTTTTTCAATAGTATTGCTACATATCCTGCTACAAAGCCTGCTAATATACCGCCCAAGAAACCTGTTTTATAATAGTTTGCTAATAAACCAGCAACCATACCAGGCATGAATGCAGATTTACCTCCAACACTATTAGCAATATAAGCAGATAATATAGCAATGATTAAACTGAAAGCTCCAACTTTTCCTCCACCTATTGTATCAAAGAATCCTGCTATAGGATTATAATCAGGTGATTCAGGATTTGAAGCAGTTATTCCAAATGCAAATGAAATACCAATACATATACCTCCAGCAATAATAAATGGAAGCATATTTGAAAATCCTGCCATTAAGTGTTTATATATTCCTTTTCTTGAAGAAGTTTGAAGAAGATCATCTAAATCCTCGTCTCCAGATGCTTCTAATGTATATGATTTAATATTTCCAGATATTATATTTTTTATAAGATTATCAGAATTTTTCACAGCCTCAGTTACGGGAACTTCAATTATTTTTTTACCAATGAATCTATCTTTATTTTCAACAGGTTTATCAGCAGCAAATAAAACATAATCTGCATTTTTTATGTCATCAGCAGTTAATGCATTTCCTATACCGTCAGATCCTTGCGTTTCAACTTTAATTTCAACATTGTTTGATGCTGCATATTTTTTTAAAGCATTGGCTGCCATATATGTATGAGCAACGCCTGTGGGACAAGATGTAATTGCTACGATTTTCATAATAAAATTTCTCCTTGTTTTTATTTTTATTTATATTCAATAAATATTATGCATTATTTTTTAATACTTCTTCCATTTTCAATATAATCTTGGATTCATCCCCACTCTTTGAATTTCTTATAAATGTTTGCAGATCATCATCTTGAACAATGGATGCAACAGAGCTTAATATATCTATAAACTCATTATTTGCTTTTAAAGGAGCTAGTATAGAATATGCTAAATCTATATTCTCACCTTTGTTATATTCAATAGGTTTTTCTAACTGTACTAATATAACCTTAAGCTTGTTTATAGCTTCTGATCTAGCATGAGGCATTGCTATCATATCGCCTATAATGGTATTGCCGTCTTTTTCCCTATCAAATAATCCTTTTTTTACATCTTCAGCATTATTAGATATGCCTAAATCTTTAGAAATACAAGATAAAAAATCAAATAATTCATCTTTATTTGAGCAAGACTTACTCAAAAATATAGTAGATTCAGAAATAAAATCCATAAATATAACCTCAAATTAATTAATTTATATATACAAGTATATAAAAATTATTATAAATTGTCAATAACTTAATCAAAATATTATCAAAATATTATCAAAAAATTTAAAAAAATCCCAAGGTTTATATATTAAATACCGGAAATGATAATAAATTAATATGATTTTGTAAGGAGAATATCTATATTATTTTCTTTAAGATATGAAGTTATATCATCTGGAGGAAGTTCATCTGTTATTAGTTTATGAATTTCATTAAGATTGCAATATGTTTGAAGTGAGATGCAATTGAATTTACTTTTATCAGCAAGCAGCACAACCATCTTACTTTTTATAACTGCCATAGATTTTATTTCTGATTCCAATGCTGATAAATCTGTAACTCCATTAGTAACTGATAAGCCTGTTGTAGACATGAAACATTTTGATATATTAAATGTTTTGAGTATATTGGCACTAGAAGCTCCTAATAATGATAAATTTTTTCTATCAAGAACTCCTGATAAAGAAATGACGTTCATGTTTTCATAATTTATAGTTTTGTATATTACTTCTAAATTATTTGTAATTACTGTGAGATTATTTATATGTTTTAAGTAATCCACTATATTTAAAACTGTTGTTCCGAAATCTATAAATATTATATCATTATCTTCAACTAATTCTGCTGCTTTCTTTGCTATTAATATTTTATTTTCTATATTTGTTATTTTTCTTTCATTGAAAGGCACAGGATTATCTTCAGATTCAAATTTTATACCTCCGTATATTTTTTTGAATCTTTTATCAGATAATAATAAGTCCTGTATATCTCTTCTTATAGTGCTTTTAGAAATTTCAAATTCATCACATATCTGATCCAAAGTTACTATTTTATTATTATAAATAAAAGTTTTTATATTATCAATTCTTTTCGAACGCATTCAATATACTCTAACACTAAAATTTATTATTTCACATTATATGAATAATATAAATTAAAATCAATAGTAGTAAATTTTTTTTTACTTATGTTCAATTTAATATATTAAGGAATTATTATATACTCTGAATCATTAATAATAAAAAATTATTAATTAATATATTTTTTTATAGAAAATTAACACTATCAAATATAATATTAAATTCCGCCATATAATTTTAATATATCTTCTATCATAGAAAAGATTTTCTCTTCATCGCCGACTTTAGAATTTCTTATAATATTTTGTAATTCTTCATCTTGAACAACCATAGCAATTAATGTTAATACATCTATAAATTCATCATTAGCATCTATAGGTGCTACTATAGAATAAGCTAAATCTATACTTTCATCAGGACTATATTCTATAGGTTTTAGAAGAGATACGATAGTAACTTTAATTTCTTTTATAGACTCCATTCTGGCATGCGGCATAGCTACCATATCAGCTATCACAGTATTGCCGTCTTTTTCCCTATCATATAAACCTTCTTTTATATTTTCTGCATCATAACTAGGATCTAATTCACTTATTTTCTCAGATAAAAAATCAAATAATTCCTCTTTTGATGAACTAGTATTTTCTAGAAATATTCTTTCTTTATCAATAAAACTCATAATAATCTCCTAAACTATAAAATTTTATTAAACTAATATTTATTAATCTCTGCTAAAATTCTGATAAATAAATTTAAATGGTATATATATTTTACCATTCTCAGCATAATCATTCCATAAACCCTGAGGAGGCGGTTTTAATTTTTTAGCATATTCAATAGCCTTAGAACATGAATTATCTAAACTAGTCTGTCCATTTATAGAAGTTTTCAAAAATTTTTCAAACTCTATATTTCCTTCCTCATCTATAGAAATTAAAACCTCAACTTCATCGGTTCTTATAAGTCCCAAATAATGTGCCTGGTTAGGAATAGTAAGATACCAAGAATCTCTTATAGATCCTACTAAAGCATAGAAATACCAAAAATATTCCTGAGCCTTAGTGCCAAGCTGCATGCTTCCTGTTTCGCTGGAAAACACAACTGCTCTGTCGGCACCCTCTTCAAATGATGCAGGTATTTTAGTATCACCTTTTATTCCTGGATTTTTAGGTTTATAAGTTTCTACATTATCTCTGGATATTTCATTTCCTAATTCTTTTTTTTGTCTCTGCTGATTTTGATTATTATTAGGCTTTATATTTTCAGTTGGTCTTCTTTCTATTATTGGACTGTTTGCTCCGTCTCCTAAAAATGAGAATACAGAAGTATCAGAAAAGACTTTTGAAGGCTTAACATCTGTCTGCCCTTTTGATCTCAATGTCTTATCAGAAGCAAAAGGAGTATCTTCTTTGCTCTCTTCCTCTTCTACTTCAGGAGTTTCTACCAAGAACATATAATCATCTTTTTTATATCTTTCCTCAGCTTCTTTTCTAGCTTTCTCATATGCAAAAACTTCCTGCATTATAGATGTATTTATAAGGCTGAATAAAAATATATGAAGTATAAAAGACACTATAATGGAAAATAGTATATCTTTTCTTTTTATTAATTTTCTTTTTATATTTGAAATTTTTTCTTTTATGTTCATGACTTTTATTCTATAATTAATTAATATATTTTACAAGTTTTAAAACACATAAAAAGCTTTAAAATAAAATCATATTTTCAAATTTATATAATGATTTATATATAAAAATGTTTCACATGAAACATTTTTAATAAAATATTATTTATTAATATAATATACTAAACTTTCAGGTAAAGAATTGTCAATTAAATAAATTTCATTAAGCCCGCCCTCTCGCCCCAAATTATACGCACGATTAATATATTTAAATTTAAAGCAAATAAATACAAACATATTCAATATATTATTTACCTATTAACCGTGCGCAAAAATGTTTCATGTGAAACATTTTTGATGCAGTATTATTGTATTAATAAAAACTTTAATATATAATAAAAATAAATAAATCTTGGAGAATAACTATTAAAAAGAATAATAAAGAAATCATTGATAATGATATCAAAACAGATGATGAGTTTATAGAAGAAATAACCGGCACTGATAATAATAAAAATACTGTTGAAAAAGGTGTTATATACGTGGTTGCTACTCCTATAGGAAATATGGAAGATATAACTATAAGAGCTTTGAAAATTCTTAGAAACGTAGATTTTATATTGGCAGAAGATACAAGAGTAGCATTGAAGCTTCTTAATTTCTATAATATAAAAAATAAATTATTTTCTTATCATAGCCATTCATCTGAATATAGAATCAATGAATATATAAATGAAATATTAAATGGAAATTCAGCTGCTATAGTAAGCGATGCAGGTACTCCTTGTATAAGTGATCCTGGAGTAAGCATCATAAAATTGGCTATAGAAAAAAATATAAAGATAGTACCTGTCGGAGGAATATCTGCTTTTACTTCTTTGCTTTCAGTTTCCGGAATTTCAGGCAATACTTTATTTGTGGGTTTCCTTTCTAATAAATCAGGAAAAAGAAGAAATCAATTAAAAGAATTATATAATAATCAAAAAACAATAATAGTAATATATGAATCCGTATACAGAGTAAAAGAATGTATAGAAGATATTGTTAACATATTCGGAGAAAAAACGGATATTGTTATCGGAAGAGAAATCACTAAACAGTTCGAACAGATAATAAGATCTGAGGCCAAAAATATCCTTGATTTTTTTATAGATGGTAGTATACTAACTAAAGGTGAATTTTGTATTATAATTGATAATAGAAAATCTAAAGTATGCGAGGCTAATGCCGAAAATAATTTATGTAAGGAGTCATACTATGACAATTGATAAAATAGGCGGCACATCAAATATACAACAAAAATCTAACATTAAGTACAATGAAAAAGTTTCTAAAATGGGTTCAGATAGAATAGAAATTTCTAATGAATCAAGATTAGCTTTGCAAAACGAAAAACTAGTTAATATTATCAAAGAAGCTCCAGATGTAAGAGAAGAGAAAATTGCAGAAGCTAAAAAAAGATTAGAATTATATATGCAAGATGGTGCCTTAAGAGAAGAGGTATTAAACTCTTTGGCTAATTCTATAATAGATTCTATGCCTTTAGAATAATAGGATTCTATTATAAATTTAGTTATTGAAAATTCTAATCTTAAAAATAGTAAGGATAAAACTTACTATTTTTAAAAAAATGAGTTATCATAAGCAAGTAATTATATACATAATCAAAATCGAAGTTTTACTGATAGTCTAATTCTTGGAAAATTTATTTACTAATTCTACCCTATTCTTGACTCCTGATTTCTCATATATATTAGCCACATGATTATTTACCGTATTAAGAGATATGCTAAGTATTAATGAAACTTCCTTATTAGTTTTACCATCTAAAAGATAAGATAATATTTCTTTTTCCCTTCTAGTGAGATTTATATCTATTTCTTTGCCGGATTCATTTTCTATTTTAGAGTTATCTATCATATTATTTTTCATATTGCTTGTATTTGACATTTTATTATTAACTATATTAATAAAATACCAAGATAAATAACCAAGCATCACTAAATTCCACCATATATAAAACAAGAGCAATGTTATATCCATAGAACCTATATCAGCAACTTCCATTCTATAAAGAATAAGCTGATACATAAGAACTGGATATATTATTATAGTTATAAGACCTAATATCTTTACTATTAATTTCATTGTCTTATCTTTTATACTCTTATAATTTATAGCCCCTATTACAAAAATAACTATTATAGATATATAAAAAATTATGCTGCTTATAATGTAAATATCAAATGTTATCAATATTCCCAATATACTCAAAATAAAATGAATTATTGATAAACTAATATATACAATATTCTGTTTAAAATTCCAATTTATATTTAAAAATCTATATAAAAATGCAGGTATAAAATAAAGCATTAATGACATTGCCACAGAAAAACTAAAGAAGTACAAAGTATTGAAAATATTATTAGACATAAAATATGGAATTGTCAAAAAACTTAGAAGTTTGATAGCTCTTATTAATAGAAGAAAAGCAAAAGTAAATAAAAATACTATATAATATTTAAGCCATGCAACTCTTTCTATTATATAATAAATAATAGAAAAAAGTATTGTGGAAAAACCTATTATAAAACCAAATAAATAGGCAATTAAAAGAATATATCCTAATACATAATTCATAACTTATTCTTAGCTGGAAATATTATATTAATCCTTTGTTCATTTTTAGAAGATTCAAGCCATATATTGCCGTAATGTTCTTTTATTATCCTATACGATGTATATAAATACATATTATTAAAATTGAAATTATCATAAGATATTAAAGGGGTTTTAAAAAGCATTCTCTTTATATCATCAGGTATATTATCGCATTCAAAAGTTATAGATATATCTATGCATTCCTTATTTAAATCGAGTTTTTTTTCATCTTTTTCACTTATATTATCAACCCCATTCATTAACAAAAATTCTTTATCATCATCATAATTTATTAAGCTGTATGATATATTCATTGATGTATTTATCTTTATTATACTATAAATAAAAGAAAATATATTAAGAATACTTCTTTTTATTTTATCTCTATCCATTAAAATTACACATTCTGTCAATATTTTATCATTCAATGTTATTTTTATTTTTTTGGATTTAAATAAATCAAATACACTATCCAAAGCTTCATTTATAACAAGAGATATATTTTCAAAATTCATATTAAGCTGAAAAGAATCAGAATTTATATCATTAAAGTCGCTTAAAGCTTCCATAGTTCTATTTATTAAAAAAGATTGTCTTACTATTGTTGCTCTTGATTCGCTGCAGTAATTATTAGCACACCTTTCAAGATCTATATATTTTGATATTATACTATTATAATTTTGAACATCATAAATTATATTTGAAATTAAATCTTTTAATTTTCCATTGATATAAAAGTTTTGTTTCATAATTCTATCCAAAATAAACATAATATTTTTGTATTTATTATAACATACAATTATTAAAAATGCTAACTATATAATATGAATTCAAAATTTGAATTCATAATTAAAATTCATATATAAAATTTTATATTGAAATTTATACAGTATTATTTATACAAATTTATCAACATTATCAACAAGTTATTAACATTGTTAAAATAATTGAATTCATTATGTTTTAATTATATTAAATTCAAATTTTGAAGGATATTTTAAATTTGTATTATATAATAAATATATATATTTAAATTTTTAAATAAATTTTTTATTATTATTAATCTGTTGATATGTTGATAAGT